>JBNJDK010000011.1:0-41417 GCA_051744805.1 Bacillota bacterium | reverse complement strand
CTGAGATTTGTAAGAAAACTAAAACCCCTACTTATCATATAGAAACTTCGGATGAGATTGATTTGGATTGGATTAAGGAAAAAGAAAAAATAGGTATAACAGCCGGAGCATCTACTCCGGATTGGCTTATAAAGGAGGTCATTGAATTTATGAAAGAAGAAGAAAAAGATGTTGAGATGGAAGACAATAATGACGAGGTGTTAGAAGAAGAAGAAATTGAAACTTCTGAAGCTGAAGAAAATGTAAAGGCTGAAGAAGTTGAAGAAACTGCTGAGGTTCAAGAAACCAAGGAAGCAGAAGAAACAAAAGAAGTTGAAGAAAATGAAGAAGTTGAGGAAAATGAAGAAGAAACTTCTACTGAAGAATTAACTCAAGATGAGATTAAATACAGTGATAATGATATTGCTGATTTGAAGAAAGGTCAGACTGTTAAAGGCACTGTTGTAGAAGTTAATGATGAAGGTATTTATGTTGATGTTGGTTATAAGACTGAAGGCTTTGTACCATTAAGAGAATTAGCTCATGAAAAAGTTGAAGATGCGTCAGAATATGTTGAAGTAGATGATGAAATTGAAGTAGTTGTATTAACAATCGAAAATGATGAAGGTGAAATGATTCTTTCCAAGAAGAGAGCTGATTATGAAAAAGCCTGGGAAGATATTATGGAAGCATATGAAAATGATGAAATAATTGAAGCTGAAGTTACCAAAAGAGTAAAAGGCGGATTGGTTGTAGATGTGGGAGTTCGTGGATTTATCCCTGCTTCTCATGTAGCAATTGGTTATGTCGAAGACCTTGAAGATTATGTAGGAGAAACATTAAAGTTAAAAGTTATCGAAGTAGAAAGAGAAAATAATAATGTTGTTTTATCAGCTAGGAAAGTTCTTGAAAAAGAAATGGAAGCCAAAAAAGAGGAAACTCTTGAAAATCTAGAAAAAGATCAAACAGTTGAAGGAAAAGTCACTAAGCTAGTTGACTTTGGTGCTTTTATAGATCTTGGTGGAATAGAAGGTTTACTTCATATTTCTGAAATGTCCTGGGGGCGTATTGGACATCCTTCTGATGTACTAGAAGAAGGACAGGATGTAGAAGTGAAAGTTCTTGATGTTGATAAAGAAAATGAAAGAATTTCACTTGGTTTAAAACAACTTTTACCTGATCCCTGGGAAGAATTTGCAGAAAAGCATTATGAAGGTGAAATAATTGATGGTGAAATTACTAAGATAGTTGATTTTGGAGCTTTTATGGAAGTAGAAGAAGGTATTGAAGGTTTAATTCATATTTCTCAATTATCTCATAAACATGTAAAAACTGCTGACGAAGTAGTAAGTGTTGGGGAAGAAAGAGAAGCAAAAATAATTAATATAGATCCTGAACAAAAAAGAGTTGGATTAAGTCTAAAAGAATTAGAAGAAAAGCCTGAAAAAGATAAAAATAAATCTACCTCAAAATCTTCAAAATCTAAAAGTAGTAAAAGTAAAAATAATAATAATAAATCTAATGATAAAAAAGAAGATGTTGACACTCCATCTGGAGCAACTATCGGTGAATTAGTAGGAGATATTTTTGATGATGAAGAATAGTAAATAAACAAATTGATTTTTCATCCCCCATTTCTTGTATGAGAGATGGGGGTTTTTTTGTGTATACTTAGCTATTTGCCTACTTTAAAGAAATATGATATCATCAGCATACAGGAGGCATTTAAAAATTTTATGGCTAAAATAAAAAAAATAAAAAAAGGTTCTATTGCATTTAAAATAGGGTTAGAAGCTGGAGATAAAATTATATCTATTAATGGTAAGAAAATAGATGATTATATAGATTATCAATATGAAACTGCAGAACCTTTTTTTACTTTAAAAATAAAAAAATCTGATGGTGAAATAAAAGAATTTGAAGTAGAAAGAAAATATAATGAATTGTTAGGAATTACTCTTGATGGAATTATTTATGATAAGTTAAAAAAATGTAATAATGATTGTGTATTTTGTTTTGTAAAACAACAACCTTCTAATTTAAGAAACAGTCTTCTTTTAAAAGATGATGATTACAGATTTTCTTTTTTAAAAGGAAGTTTCATTACTTTAAGTAATTTATTGGAAAAAGATTGGGAAAAAATAATTTCCAAAAGATTAAGTCCATTATATATATCGGTACATACAACTAATCCTGATTTAAGAAAAAAAATGATGAAAAATCCCAGAGCTGGTAATATTATAAAGGACCTAAAAAGATTAAAAAATAATAATATAAATTTCCATGCTCAATTAGTTCTATGCCCTGGTTTGAATGATAGTGTTGAATTAAAAAATACTTTAAAAGATCTGGAAAAATTTAAACCCAATTTATTATCTTTAGGTGTTGTTCCAGTAGGTTTAACTAAATTCAGAGATGGATTAGAAGATTTAGATACATATGATAAAAAGGGAGCCTCAAAAGTTTTAAAAATTATTCATGATTATCAAAATAAATTTAAAAATAAATATAATGAAAACTTTTTATTTGCATCTGATGAATTTTATTTACTTGCTGATAAAAAAATTCCAGAATATAAAGAATATAATGATTTTCCCCAAATTGAAAATGGTATTGGTTTAACAAGATTATTATGGAATGAGTTAAATAATATTGATAGTAATTTACCTGCTAAACTGGATCAAAATAAAAAAATAACTATTGTAACTTCAGTTCTAGCAGAAAAAGTAATGAGAAGAGTAATAAAAAGATTCAATAAAATAAGAAATTTAGAAATTAATTTATTAATTGTTGAAAATGAATTTTTTGGTAAAAGTGTTACAGTAACAGGATTATTAACAGGACAGGATATATATAATAAAATTATAAAAAATAATACAGCAAATAATATTATTCTTCCAGGAGTAACATTAAATGATGATTTTCTCTTTTTGGATGATATGAGTTTTAATGAACTAAAAAATAAATTAAGTAATAAAAATTTATTTGTTTGTGATAATTTGAAGGAAATTATGGAGGTGCTTTAATATGTCAGATTCAGTTGTAGCAATTGTTGGAAGACCTAATGTAGGAAAATCTACATTATTTAACCGTTTTACCGGTCAGAGAAAAGCTATAGTAGAAGGAGAACCAAATGTTACTAGAGATAGAATATATGGAGAAGTTGAATGGCTTGATAATTCATTTATTTTAATTGATACAGGTGGAATTGAAGTTAATGAAGAAGATATTTTGAAAAAGAAAACAAAAAAACAGGCCGAAATAGCAATGGAGGATTCTGATGTTATTTTATTTGTAGTAGATGGAAGAAGTGGGATAACTTCTCTTGATGAAGAAATAGCTAATATCTTAAGAAGGACTAATAAAGAAGTTATTTTGGTTATAAATAAAGTGGAAAATTTTAAAAAAGCTGAGGAGATAAAATGGGAATTTTATTCTCTAGGAATGGGAGATCCTATTACTATATCTGCAGAACATGGTAAAAACACTGGAAATCTTTTAGATATTATTGTAAAAAAACTTCCTGAATCAAAAGAGGAAGATACTGATAGCGATACTATGGATATAGCGGTAGTTGGTAAACCTAATGTTGGAAAATCTTCTTTAGTAAATTATATACTTGGACAGGAAAGAGTTATTGTAAGTGATATTCCAGGTACAACAAGAGATGCTATTGATACAGTAGTTGAATATAATGATTTAAAATATAAATTAATTGATACTGCCGGACTCCGAAGAAAATCTCGAGTTAAAGAATCAGTTGAATATTATAGTAATCTTCGTTCGATTAAGGCAATAGAAAGATCAGATGCTGTATTAATGATGATAGATGCTCTTGAAGGAGTAACAGAACAGGATAAAAAAATAGCTGGTTATGCTCATGACCATGGGAAACCAATAGTTTTAGCTGTTAATAAGTGGGATTTAGTAAAAAAAGATAGTAAAACTATGGATGAATATATTGATGATATTTATTATGAAATGAAATTTTTAAATTATGCTCCAATAACATTCATTTCTGCAGTTACTGGAGTTAGAGTAGAGGAAGCTTTAGAATTATTAGAATATGTAATTGAACAAAGTGCTCAAAGAGTAAAAACAGGTGTATTAAATGAAGTTATTCAGGAAGCAGTTCAATTAAGACAGCCTCCCAGTAAAAAAGGGAAAAGTGTTAAAATATATTATGCTAGCCAAACAGGAGTTAAACCGCCAGTTTTTGTATTTTTTGTTAATGATCCAGAACTTATGCATTTTGCTTATGAAAGGTATTTAAAAAACGCAATTAGAGAAGCATTTGGATTTTTAGGAAGTCCGATTATTTTTAAAATTAAACAAAGAACTTAAGGAGGAAATAAAAAAATATGAAAATATTTTTTCTGGCAATCTTGAGTTATTTAATTGGTTCAGTGCCTACTGCTTATATTATAACTAAAAAAATAAATGGAGAAGATATACGTAAATTTGGCAGTGGAAATATAGGTGCTACCAATGCTGCTCGGGTTTTGGGTATTAAAATGGGGATACTTGTGGCTGTAATTGATATTTTAAAAGGTTATTTTGCAGTTATTTTAATACAAATGGTAATACCACAGGAATCTTCCTTATATATATTATTTTTACTAGCTTTAATTGTTATTATTGGCCACAATTTTTCAATTTTTTTAAAGTTCTCAGGTGGAAAAGGTGTTGCTACTACTATAGGTATAGTTATGAGAATCTTTCCAATAGGATTTCTGATTTTAACTATAATTTGGTTTTTAATAACCATAATAACAAGATATGTTTCTTTAGCATCTATAATGTCTGCAATTTCTCTTGTGTTTTCTAGTTATCTTTTAAAAGATTCTTCTGCTTATTTTTACTTTATGGTCATCTTAGCAATTGGTGTTATTTTTAGTCATCGAGAGAATATAGCTCGTCTTCTAAATGGAACAGAAAATCGAATGAAATGGCCACCTAATAAAAATAGAGGTGATAATAATGGAAAATAAAATTGCAGTTATTGGTGGAGGTAGTTGGGGTACTGCTCTTGCTACAATACTAGCTAAAAATAATTACAATATAGAAATTTATGTTAGAGACGATAAATTACAAAAAGATATTAACGAAAAACATATAAATACCGCTTATTTTCCTGATGTTAAATTATCAGATAATATAAGAGCTACAAATAATCTTAAGGAAATGGTAACAAATGCTGAAAGTATAGTTATTTCAGTACCTACAGATGCTACAAGAACAATTATGAATAAAATAAATCCATATTTAGATGATAACAAAATTATTGTTTCAACTGCTAAAGGGATAGAAGAAAAAACTTACTTAAGAAATTCTCAAATTATTAATGGGATTTCTAATAATCCGGTAGTAGTTCTTTCTGGTCCAACTCATGCAGAAGAAGTTGTTGAAGAATTACCTTCAGCTGCAGTTGCAGCAAGTAAAAATAGAAAAATAGCTGAAAAAGTTCAGGATATGTTTATGACAAGAACTTTTAGAGTTTATACTAATCCCGATATTGTTGGAGTAGAAATGGGAGGAGCTATAAAAAATATTATTGCTATAGCTGCTGGAATTACTGATGGTTTAGGTTATGGTGATAATTCTATGGCTGCATTAATTACTAGAGGTTTAATGGAAATAAGCAGATTGGGATCTTATTTTGATAGTAATTTACTTACTTATGCTGGACTTTCAGGTATGGGTGATTTAGTTGTAACCTGTACAAGTAATCATAGTAGAAATCGTCGATTTGGTTATAATATTGGGAAGGGGATGAACTTTGAAGATTCTCTAAATAAAGTTGGTCAGGCCGTAGAAGGGATTAAAACAACTAAGGCAGTAAAGCAATGGATGGAAGAAGAAAATTTTGATTTTGAATTACCTATTACTACCGAAATATACAGGGTTTTATTTGAAGGTAAAGACCCCCTAAATGCTGTAGATGATTTAATGCTTAGAGGTCCTAAACATGAAATGGAAGAAGTAGTTGATGATAATAAGGCCTGGAATTAACTAAAAATATTAAAAATAAATAAAAAGACTTATTTAACAGTCTTTTTTTTAATTTTTATTAAATTTGGGCAGGAAAAAGCTAACAATTAGCGAATTATAAGTAATAGAATGAATTATTTTATAAGGAGGTGAAAATAATGACAAAAACTGAACTTATTGATGTAGTTGCAGAAAAAACTGGTTTGACTAAAAAAGATTGTGGTGAAGTAATTAATACCACTCTTGAAACTGTAGAAAATTATCTTAGTGATGAAGCTAAGAAAAATGAAGATAAGAGAGATAATGTTCAAATTATTGGTTTTGGTACTTTTGAAGCTAAAGATCGTAGCTCTCGCAAAGGGCGCAATCCTCAAACAGGCGAAGAAATTACTATTCCCGCTAGAACTGTCCCTGTTTTTAGAGCTGGTAAATCATTCAAAGATGCAGTAAATAATAATTAATAAATAAAAAATTGAATACATAAAGCCAGCGAAATAGAAAGGATTGTTTTCCAATCCTTTCTATTTTTTCTATGTGTTAATATTTATAGGAATTTACCTTTATAGTAATTGTTTGCAGGTCTCACTATATATATATAGAATATATTATATAGACTAAATTAAATAAAATTAATTTAATTTTTCAATTAACTAATTCAATAAATTATTTTAGAAAATCTTGAGGTGATTTTTTTGCGTAGTTTAATAATAAAAACTAAATTCATTGCTCCCTCAACTCCAGAGTTAAAATGGATTAATAAAAAATTATGGGAAAAATACAATAAATCTACTAAATTTCCATTGACTGTTGTAAAAGCAGGTCCAGGATATGGTAAAAGTACTACCCTCTCATCTTATATTAATGAAAATTATGAAGAAGATTACTACTGGTATAGTATTGATGAACTGGATACAGATCCAGCTTTGTTTTTTCTAAATTTTATTCATGCATTTAAATTCAAAAATAATAATATTGGGGATGAAGCAATAAGATTTTTAAATCAATCTGGTAATAAAGGAATTCCTATAAAACAGGTGTTAGATATATTTATCAATGAATTATTAAATGAAATTAATAAGGAAAAATTCATAATATTAGATGATTTTCATTTGGTAAATAATAAAAATAAAATTACTGAATTATTATCGTATTTTATAAAAAGAATGCCCCCTAATCTTCATTTGATTATCTCTTCAAGAGAAGATGTAAATTTTTCTCAATTCGCCAATTGGAAACTTAAAAGAAAATTATTACTTATTGGTGAAAAAGATCTCTCTCTAAATATAATGGAAATTGATAGCTTTTTAAAAAATGAATATGATATAAAATTAAATAAGAAAGAGTTAAAAAATATTTATAGTGAAACTGAAGGATGGATAATGGCTATTGATTTAATAGGTGAAGGATTAAATAATGGAGCCAGAGTTGAAGATATTATTAATAATGAAACTGAGTCTTTACATTTATTATTTGAATATTTAGCTTTTGAGGTGTTGGAAAATCAATCAGAAGAAATAAAAGAATTTTTATTAAAAACAGCAGTTTTAAAATATTTACGTATAGATATTTGCAATCAACTTTTGGATATTAACAATAGTAAAGAAATAATAGAAGAAATAGTTGATAAAAGACTTTTTATTTATTATTTAGGTAATGACCAATATAGATATCATAATTTATTTCATGAATTTTTAAAGGAACAGGGAAAGAAAAAATTCAATTATAAAAAATTGCATAAAAAAGCAGCTGAAATTTGTGAAAAAACTGGTGAAAAAGGTTTTGCTATTTATCATAGTTTAGGTGCTGAAGATTATTATAAATCTGCAAAACTGATTTTATCTTCTGCAGAAAAACTTTTAGAATTGGGAAGATTAGATACACTTCAAAATGCATTAAATCAATTACCAGAATCAATTTTTTCAGAATATCCACTTTTGTATGTTTATCAGGGAGATACTTATCGATTAAGAAGTCATTTTGATCAGGCACTAGCAAATTATAAAAAAGCTCAAGATTTCTTTTATAATAAAGATAATAATCTTTATTTAAGTATTGTTTTACAAAAAATTGCTATGATTTATCTTGATACTGTTCAACCTGCAAAAGCTGATCAATATCTAAAAAAGGCTTTAAAATTAAGAGATCAGGAAAATCTATGGGATGAATCTATATTATTAAAATTAATGGCTGAAAACAAGGCAAATGAGGGCCATTTAAAAGAAGCCGAAAAATTATATAAACAGGCTGAAAATATTAATGAAGAAGAAGTTGCTAATAATAATTTTAGTGCAAGAGTTAAATTAAGAACTGGCCGTTTAAAAGAAGCACAAAAAATTCTAGAAAAAAAAGTTGAAAATGAAAAGAAAGGTTCCCGAATTCCCAGGTCCCATCGCGAAACAATTTTAATTTTATCATTAATTCATAGTTTTATGGGAAATTCTTTTTCAGCTATGAATTATGCTCAGGGTGGTATTTATTTAGGTGAAGAACTTAATTCTCCTTTCATTAAGGCAGTAGCTTATATGAGATTAGGACATGCCTATCAAATTAAAGGAAAAGAAAAGGTAAAAAAAGCACGAAATGCGTATAATAAATCTTTAGATATTATAGATGAATTTAATATACCACGAGGTAAAGCTGAACCTTTGATGGGGCTATCTTTACTTGAAGCTTTTTATGGAGATTGTGATCTTGGTCTTAGATATGGAAAAAAAGGATTGAAAATAGCCAGACAGGCTGGAGATGAATGGCTTTCTGGAATTCTTGATTTTAGTATAGCAATTAATCATTATTTTAAGGATAATTTAAAAGAATCTGAAGAGAAGTTCTTAGATAATATTATTAAATTTAAAAAATTAAATGATGAATTCATAAAAACAGTAAATAGAATTTGGTTATCACTTGTTTATTATGAAGAGGAAAAAATGGATAAATTTGATATAACAGTAAAAAATCTCTTTGATATAATGGAAAAAAGAAATTTTAATTTTATTTTTCTAAATGCAACTTTATTTGGAGGAGATTCTCCTGAACGATTTATTCCTGTTTTATTAGCAGCCAGAGATAGATCTGTTAAAGAAGATCATGTAAAAGGTATATTAGCTGAATTAGGGTTTTCTCATTTGAAAAATCACCCTGGATTTAAATTGAAAATAAAAGCATTAGGAAATTTTCAGGTATGGCGGGGAAAAAATGAAATAACTCAAAAAGACTGGGAAAGAGAAAAAGCTAAAGAATTATTTTTATTATTTTTAATTCACATTGGTGAATTAATTCCAAAAGAAAAAATTTATTATTATCTGTGGCCGGAGAAAGAAAAAGAAAAGGCTTCTCGTAATTTTAAAGTTACTTTAAATGCATTAAAAAATGCTCTTGAACCTTTAAGAAAGCCAAGACAAAAACCATTTTTCCTTGTACGTCATGGGTCTTCTTATGGATTTAACGAAAATTCAGGTTATATTTATGATGTTGAAAAATTTCAAAAACTAATAGAAAAAGGAGAAAATACTGAAGATACAGATAAAAAAATAAAATATTTTAAATCAGCTATTAATAAATATGACAATGATTTTGTTGTAGATAAACTTTATCTTGATTGGGTAAGAAATGAAAGAGAAAGATTAAAAAGCATGTTTTTAAATACTGGAGATAAATTAATTGAAATTTATTTTGAAAGAGCGGAATATCAAAAATGTATTGATTTAAGCAATAAAATGTTAGAAATTGATAATTGCTGGGAAAAAGCTTATCTATATAAAATGAAAAGTTATAATAAGCTTGATCGAAGGTCAATGGCAATTAAAATATATAAAAGATGTAAAAGGGTCCTTGATCGGGAATTAAATGTTTTTCCTATTTCCGAAATTGAAAGTTACTATCAAAATCTTACTTAAAATATATACTAATCACAAAAAAAGGCAGAATTAACTGCCTTTTTTGTGATTATAATAGAGGAATTGAAGTGAAAGTTAATTAAATTAATCAAGAAATTTTAATATTTTATTTAATAGTTGATCAAGATCATCTATTAAAGGTGAGTGACCACAATTTTGTAAATATTTCAATTTTGCATTTTCGCCTATATCGCTTTCAATATCTTTAGCCATTTGTTCAGTCACTACTTTATCATTTTCACCATATAATACTAGTGTAGGAGCTTTTATTTTTTCTGCTTTTCCATTCCCTTCTTCTAAACCATTATGTTCATTACTTATGTTAAAATGGGCAAGCGCATAATCCACATCTACCAAATTTCTTTGTGTAAACATATCTTCAAGATATTCATCATATTTTTCAGGATCAGGTTGGTTATCAGTGTAAATGGTATTATTCCAGATCATTTTCATAGTTTCTTTATCTTTGTTTTCATAAGCATTTAAAACAGGTAATACCTGTACTGGGTCACTGGCTATTTCTTTTTTCGTAGAGAGTAATTCACCTGGAATAGGTTTTCCATTTTCATCTTTTTTAAAAATAGGATAACCTTTCGTACCTACTGATTCCATTAATATTAATTTTTTTACATATTTAGAGTTATCGGCAGCAAAATCCATTGCTACTCCTCCACCTGTAGACCAACCCATCAAATTAAAACCTTTTAAATCAAGTTTATCACAAAATAATTTCAAATCTTCAGAAAAATCATGTAATGAATTAATTTCTTGATTATATGAGGAAATTCCAAAACCTCTTAAATCAGGTGCATAAATTGTGAATTTTTCAGGCATTGATTTCATCAAAATATCCCAATGTTTGGATGAAGTCATATTTCCATGAAGTAAAATTAATAAATTTTCTCCCCCATCTTTTTTACGATAACCTAATTTTTCACCATTTGGTAAATTCACACTATCTAAAGTAAATTCCATTGATAATTCCTCCTTTTTTTAATTATATCATAATTTTTGTAACAAAAAAGTTACAATTCAAAAAAATATATTAATAATTTATAGAAATTATATATATTTGACTCAGTTACTACTTTGTAACTATATTGAAACTCAAAATATTTATAATATTATTGCAATAGTTGATATGAAATAGTCTGAATAAAAATTAAATTTTGATTTATAAAATATTTATTAGGAGGATGTGGATATGGATAAAAATAAAATTCATTTAGGAATTGTGGGAACTGGTATTTATCTTCCAGAAGAAAAAATGACTGCTGCTGAAATATCTGAAGCCACAGAAGGTCATTGGGCGGAAGAAGCAGTAAAAGAAAAATTAGGAATAATTGAAAAAGTTGTTCCAGGTGAAAATGATGGAACTCAAGAAATGGGAGTTAAGGCAGCTAAAGATGCATTATCTAGAACAAATGTAGATCCAAAAGAAATAGATCTGATATTAGGGATTGGCGAGGAATGGAAAGAATATCCTTTAACTACTTCTTCAATATATATTCAGGGACAAATAGGTGCAACTAATGCCTGGGCTATTGATTTGCAACAAAGATGTTGTACTACAGTTGCTGCTATGAAAATAGCAGAAAGTATGATGATTGCAAATGAAGATATTGAAACAGCACTAATAGCTGGTGGCTATAGGAATGTAGATTTTGTTGATTATACAGATAAACCAATGTCAATGATGTATAATTTAGGTGCAGGAGGTGGAGCATTAATAGTAAAAAAGAATTATGGAAAAAATGTTTTAATGGGAACTCATATAATGTCTGATGGTTCTTTAGCTCGTGATGCTGGAGTTAAATATGGTGGATGTGAAAATCCCATCACCTGTGATAATATTGATGAGGCTTATAAATCATTAACAATTTTTAACCCGGAACATATGAAAAAAAGGTTAGAAGAAGTTTCTATGGATAACTGGATGCATTGTATTGATAAATCATTTGAGAAGGCAGGTTTAAATAAAGATGATTTAGGTTATTTAGCAGTTCTTCATTTTAAAAGATCAATGCATAATTATATGCTGGATTTATTAAATATTAATTCTGATCAAACTACTTATCTTAGTCATTATGGTCATTTAGGACAAATTGATCAAATTCTTTCTTTAAGATTAGGTTTAGAAGACGGTAAAATTGAAGATGGAACAATAATTTCTATGATAGCAGCTGGTATTGGTTATGCCTGGGCTGCCAATGTAGTAAAATGGGGAGATTATAATAATTAATAATAAAATGAAAGGGGACTAAAATATGAATGTAAGCAAAAAATATCAAGAAAAACTTATTACAATTCCAGAAGCTGTAGCAAAAGTAAAATCTAATCAAAAAGTTGTAACTGCTATGGCAGCTTCTGAACCACAGGGACTTTTAAGTGAATTAGAAAATAGAAGTGATGAATTGGAAAATGTAAATATCGTTTCCTGTTTAATGATGGGAGATTATGATTTTTTAGAACCTAAAATGAAAGGTACTTTTTTAAATGAAACCTGGTTTTACGGTCCTTCAGATAGAAAAAATCACAAACATGGAAATGTAACTTATATACCCAATAATCTTCACGAAGCCGGTATGAAAAAATTAGAAAATGATGATCTTAATATTTTTTGGGGAACAGCAACCCCAATGGATGAAAATGGATTTTTATCCCTTTCCCTGGGATTAACTTATGAAAAAATGATGGTTGAAGATGAAAATACAATGGTAGTTCTTGAAATTAATGAAAACTTACCATGGACATTAGGAGATACTCAGGTGCATATTTCACAGGTTGACCATGTTGTAGAAAATACATCTCCATTAATTGAAGTACCTCCAATTGAACCAGGAGAAGAAGAAAAGAAAATTGGAGAATATGTTGCGGAAATGATTGAAGATGGTTCAACACTACAATTGGGAATTGGTGGAATACCAAATGCTATTGCTCATTCTTTAACAGATAAAAAAGATCTAGGTGTTCATACAGAAATGTTTACTGATGGTATGGTTGAATTATTTAAAGAAGGAGTAATCACTAATCAAAAGAAAACTTTATGGAAAGGAAAAATGGTAGGTACTTTTGCGATGGGAACCAAAAAGCTTTATGATTTTATTGATACTAATTTAGCTGTCGAATTTCAACAGGGGAGTGTAACTAATGACCCGTGTATAATTGGTCAAAATCATAAAATGGTAAGTGTAAATACAGCTTTACAGGTTGATTTAACTGGCCAGGTATGTTCAGAAGCAATTGGAAATAAACATTATAGTGGAACTGGTGGTCAGGTAGATACTCACCGTGGTGCTCAAAGATCTGAAGGTGGTAAAGGTATAATTGCTTTAAGATCAACTGCTAAAGATGGAGAAATTTCAACAATTCTTGCTGAATTACCAGCTGGTTCAAAAGTTACATTAGGAAGAAATGATATTGATTATATAGTTACAGAATATGGAGTAGCTCATCTTAAAGGAAAGAGTATTCGTGATAGAGTTGATGCTATGATAAATATTGCTCATCCTGATTTTAGAGATGAATTAAGGAAAAAAGCTAATGAAATTAAATTATGGTAAATAAAAGTATAAAAAGGTATTTATTAATAATCAGAGAAATATAAACTATGTAACTGACTTGTAACTAAATTAAGATATATTATAATTGCAAAAATTTATAAAATTTAGTTATTTTTTAAATTACAAATTTTTAATTAAATTTTTGAAAGGAGAGTGATATAGGAACAAGAAAATTACTTGATTATTTTATGAGAATTTTCTTAATTATCAAAACAAATAATATAAGGGGGAAATGAAGTTGAAAAAATTATTAGTTTTATCACTGGCTTTAATTTTCATATTTACATTTGCTTTAAATACAGTTAATGCCCAGGATGATCCAATAAAAATTGGAGCAGTTAATCCATTAGGAGATATTACTGGAAGACAATCTACAAATGCAATGAAATTAGCTGTAGATCAAATTAATGAAAATGGTGGTTTATTGGGAAGAGAAGTTAAATTGATAGTTGTAGATAGTGAACTACGTCCTGAAAAAGGTTCTTCAGCCATTGATAAGTTGGCTACTGTTGATGAAGTAGATTTTTTTGTTGGTGGTATGTCAAGTGGAGTTCATTTAGCACAAATTCCAACTCTTAAAAAATATAAAAAGATAACAATTTGGGCTGGTGCAGCCTCAGGTAAAGCTGAAGAAACTATGGGTGAAGGTAATGAGTGGTATTTTCACTTACATCCATGGGATTATCAGCAGGGTGCAAGTTATGGTCGAGGCTGGACTGAAATTGTAGAAAAACATCCAGACCTTGATGTCGGGAAAGTGTTTTTAGCATATGAAGAGGGTTCTTTTGGAACTGAATCTTATAATGCTTATAAAGAAATGTTTAATGCTGCAAAAGATGGAGAAGGTCCATTTAGTGAAATTATGGACGACTTTAAAGGTGCATCATTTAAAAGTGCTGCTGGTGGTGGCGGTCAATATAGATCAATGCTTAGAGATGCAAAAGAATATGATCCTGACCTCTTTATCTGGGCAGGTTGGGAAGCTGATGCAATTCCAATGTTAGGTCAGGCAAAAGAAGTTGGTTTTGAGCCACCACTTTATGTTGGAGCTCCTCCAGGATGGCCTGAAGGTTTTGGCAAAAATCCTCTTTCTGATGGTGTAGTATTATATGGTATGTGGGCACCTACCCTTAATGAAGTAAGTGAACCAGCTAAAGAATTCTGGGATGCCTATGTTGAAAAGTTCAATTCAGAACCTGCAACTTATTTTGCTCCATTAGGATATACTAATATTAAATATTTAGCAAAAGCTATAGAAGAAGCCGGTACAATTGAAAAAGATGAGCTTATTCCAGTATTGCAAAATACAAAATATGAATCACCACTTGGATCAACTTTAGAAATTACATCTAGTAATATAATTGAAAATCAAGGATTTACTGATCAGAAGATATTACAATATCAAGATGGAAAACAAGAAGTTATCTGGCCATTTGAATTTTCAACTTCTGAATTAGAATATCCTTTTTCCTGGTAAATCAATCTAATACTTTAGCCAGGTCTTAATAAGGCCTGGCTTTTATCTTAAAAAATGGATGGAGGTAGAATATGTCATTATCATTAAAAACTAATAAAATTCTTCTATTATTTATAGCTTTTCTTATAATTGTTGGTATCTGGCAACCTAATGTATTGATGGATGGAGTTCAGAGAGGAAGTATGTATGCATTAATCGCCCTTCCGTTGGCTCTTGTTCTTGGAATATTAGGAGTTCTTAACTTAGCACATGGTGATTTTTTGACAGTAGCTTTATACTTATCTTATGTTTTATATTCTAATTTAAATATGGACCCACTTCTAACTATGATTCCCGTAACAATAATTATGATCTTATTAGGTGGAGGGGTATATCTCCTTACTGTTAAATATGTAGTAGATGAAGGTCATTTAAATCAATTATTAATAACATTTGGAGTTTCAATGATTTTAATAGAAGGTGTTAAAATTATCTGGACAACTCAGCCAAGAAACGTTTTTACAAGTTATGCATATTCATCTTTTTCTATAGGTGAATATAGTTTTGGGTCATATGGATTAATATATTTATTAATGGCAGTAGTAGTGTTAGTAGGTTTACAACTATTTCTGAAAAAAACAAGATTAGGACAGGCTACTTTTGCTGTTGGTCAAAATCCTAAAGGAGCTAGAATAGTAGGAATTAATGTTAATTTTGTTTATTTATTTGTATTTAGTATAGCAGTTGGGATTTTAGGTATAGTAGGAGCAGGTATGTTACCCCAAAATGCAATATTTCCATCTGTAGGTTCACCTTTTTCATTAAAATCCTTTGCTCTTGCTGCCATGGCAGGTCTTGGTAATTTAAATGGTATATTATTTGCTGGAATTACCTTAGGAGTTGGTGAAGCTATAGTAAATGCTATTCCAGGATATAGTAGCTGGGCTGATATAGTATTTTTTGGAGTATTGATTATAGTTATTTTAACTCGTTCATTTCGGGAGGCTAGATAATGAATAAAAAATATTTGATACTTATCTTATTAGCAATTGCTCTAATATTCCCGTTGGTTTTTGGTTCCTATTTTATTCATGTAATTACAACTGTCTTTGTTTTTCTTGCCTTAAGTTTAAGCTGGGATATGATGTTAAGAACCGGACAACTTTCTTTTGGTACAGCAGGATTTTTTGGTTTAGGAGCTTATATGTCAGTAATAGTGGTATTAAAATTGGGCTGGAATCCTCTTTTTAGTCTTTTAGTTGGAGGTCTCTTTGCAGGCCTTATAGCATTTTTACTTGGATTTATAGTTTTAAGACTTAGAGAAATTTATTTTGCAATAACAACACTTGCTTTAACCCATGTTTTCCTAGTAATATCAGAAAATTTATCAGTTACAGGAGGAGCAAGTGGATTAACTCTTAGTACAGCCATTTTTGATGGAAATTCTGTTAAAATATATTATTTAATATTATTTTTAACTTTAGTAGTTATCGGTATATCAGAATATTTTAAAAGAAGTAAAATACATTTTGCAATTAATTCAATTAGGAATGATGAAATTACAGCAAAATCAAGTGGAATAAATGTTTTCAAATATTTATTACTTGTTTTTGTAATAACTTCAGTTATTCAGGGAGTAATTGGAGCAGCATATGCACAGCAATATGCTTTTGTAGAACCAGCAAGTACTTTTTCTTTGAACTTTTTACTATTACCAATTGCAATGGCTTTAGTGGGAGGAATATATTCTACTAATGGTCCAATTATTGGTGCCTTTATTTTGGGAATTATTTCTGAATACTTAAAACTAATTATGCCTTATGGACATTTGATTGTATATGGTTTAATTATAGTGATAGTTGTTTTATTTATGCCTCAAGGAATTTATAAATCACTACAAAATAAATTTAGTAATAAAACCATTAGAGGTGATGCTAATGCCCAGTCTTCAAACAAATAATTTAGTTAAAAAATTTGGTGGTCTTACTGCTGTTGATAATTTGACTTTTAGTGTAGATAAAGGTGAAATATTAGGAATTATTGGACCTAACGGTGCTGGTAAAACAACTGTAATTAATTTAGTTGCTGGAACTTTACCGGTAACAAGTGGAGAAATTCTATTTAATAATGAAAATATAACTAAATTACCTTCACATGTTAGAAATCAAAAAGGTGTTGCTAGAACATTTCAAACTGTTAGACCTTTAGAAGATTTTACAGCTATTGAAAATATTATGGTTGGATCATTATTTGGACAGAAAAAAGATTTAAATGAAGGAAGAGAATATGCAAAAGAAATTTGTGATTTTTTAAATTTTAAAAATGTAAATAAACCTGTTGATGAATTGACAGTATTGGAGTTAAAAAAGGTAGAAATTGGCAGAGCATTAGCATCAGACCCTGAATTATTATTTCTGGATGAGGTAATGGCTGGTTTAAATAGTGAAGAAACCTGGGAAATAATAGAAATAGTAAAAAAGCTTCGAGAAAAAAATGTAGCTATTTGTGTAGTTGAACATATAATGAAAGTAGTTAAAGAATTAACAAGTAGAGTAATTGTTTTAGATAGAGGAAAAATAATTGCTCAGGGCCCATATGAAGAAGTTTCACAGGAAGAACAGGTTATCGCTGCTTATTTAGGGGAGGATGGCTAATATGCTTAAAATAGATAATTTAGATGTATCATATGATAAAATACAGGTAATCTGGAATTTATCTATGAAAATAGAAAATAATGAAGCTGTAGGTATTTTTGGACCTAATGGAGCAGGAAAAAGTACACTTATAAAAGCAATAATGGGACTAGTTAAAATTCAAAATGGTAATATTATATTTAATGATGAGGATATTACTGATTTAGAAACCCATAAAACTTCCAAAAAGGGTATAGCTCTTGTTCCTCAGGATAGAGAATTATTTCCCTTAATGACAGTAAAAGAAAACTTAAAATTAGGTGCTTCTTATATACCAAACGCTAGAGATAATATAAAAGAAAATTTAGAATTTGTCTATGAATTATTTCCTATTTTAAAAGAAAGAGAAAAACAACTTGCAGGTACAATGAGTGGTGGTCAACAAAGAATGTTAACAGTAGGAAGAGCATTAATGTCAGAACCAAAATTATTAATTTTAGATGAACCTTCTATTGGTTTACAACCATCACTTGTTACTGATTTATTTCAAAAATTAAATGAAATAAAGAAAAATGATGTTTCTGTATTTTTAGCAGAACAAAATGTTAGACAGGGATTAAAAGTCATAGATCGTGGTTATGTTTTAGAAAATGGAAGTATAGAAATGGAAGCTGATGTTGAAAGTCTTGCTGAAGATGAACATATTAAAAAGGCTTACCTTGGAATATAAATTTTGGAATATAAATTTAAATAATAAAATTTTAATTAAAGGCACCTCCTTTAAATTTGGGAGGTGTTTTTTTTAATATTAATTTAAATAGGAAAATTGTAGTTAAATATTTACTTGCAACTTTTGTGAAAAAAATATAAAATATAAATAGAGAAAAGAATTTCTATAATTTTAAAGGAGGCTATAAAATGATTAGTGAAAAATTAGAAAATGCGATTAATGATCAAATTAATGCAGAACTTTATTCTGCCTATCTTTATCAGGCAATGGCTGCCTATTTTGAAGCAAAAAGCTTAGAAGGATTTGCCAATTGGATGGATGTCCAGGCTCAGGAAGAAATGACTCATGCTAGAAAATTATATGATTACTTAAATGAAAGAGGCGGAAGAGTACTTTTAGATGCTATTGAAGCTCCTAAAGCTGAATGGGAAACTCCTATTGAAGCATTTAAAGATGCTTATGAACATGAACAAAAAGTTACTAAAATGATAAATGATCTAGTAGATCTGGCAATAGAAGAAAAAGATCATGCTACTAATTCTTTTTTACAATGGTTTGTAGATGAACAGGTAGAAGAAGAAGCTTCGGCTGAAGAAATTATAGATAAATTAGAAATGATTGGAGATTCGGGTCATGGATTATATATGTATGATAGTAAATTAGGAGAAAGAGTTTTTGTTGACGAAACTGCTGAAGATGAAGAATAAATTTTAAAATATAAGCACTGCAGAAAAATGAACTGCAGTGCTTATAATTCTTTTATTTAAAATTAAATTTATATGATTATGTAATAAAGGTTTGTTTCAGGAGGACTTTTATGTTAAATATACCAAATACACTGACTTTAATAAGACTTTTTTCAATACCATTTTATATTTATCTTTTTTTAACAGGTAATTATATTATTAGTGGAATACTCTTTGTTATAGCTACTTCAACTGATTTATTGGATGGTTATATTGCTCGAAAATATTCTATGGAAACTGAAATTGGTAAACTTTTGGATCCAATTGCTGATAAACTTACTGTAATTAGTATTTTATCTATGCTTATTTATCTTGATTTTATACCTCGATTTATAGCAATTATTTTATTAATAAGAGAATTAATAATATTTTTTAGTACTGCTATTGCTTATTTATTTGGTAAAAACTTTGTTAATCCGTCTTTATTAGGAAAAATTTCAATTACATTTTTATATGTAGGATTAGCAGCAAGATTATTTGAATTTAATATACTTTCTAATTACATTTTATATTTTGCTTTACCTTTAAACATAATTTCGGGAGTTGCTTATTTTGTTAATGCATATAAAAATAACAAATAATAATTTTAACTTGAAAAGGAAATTTTAAGTATTTATCGAAGTATATATATAGGAGAGATTTTAGTATTTATTTTCAGATTAATATCAGGAGGGTTTTAATGAGTATTTTAATAAAAAATATTGAAGAAATTTATACTGTAGATAAAAAAAATAGTATTATTAAAAATGGGTATATAATTATAAATAATGGAATAATTCAAAAGGTTTCTAAAATGGAAAATTTCAATAATAAAGAAAAACAAAAATTTGATAAAATAATTGATGCCAAAGGAAAAATAGCTATGCCAGGATTAATAAATACTCATACTCATTCTTCAATGACATTACTTAGAGGATATGCTGATGATCTACCTTTAAAAGAATGGTTGGAAAATAAAATATGGCCTTTTGAAAGTAGATTAAGAGAAAATGATTTTTATTGGGGAACAAAATTAGCGATTTTAGAAATGATAAAAACAGGTACAACAACTTTTTCAGATATGTATTTTAATATGGATGAAATTGCAAAAGCTGTAAAAGAAACTGGAATAAGAGCTGTTTTGAGTGAAGGATTGATCGAAGAAAATGATGGCGAAAAAGGACTACAAAATTCAATAAAATTTGCTAAAAAATGGAATAACAAAGCTGATGAAAGAATAACTACAATGTTAGCTCCTCACTCACCTTATACCTGTTCTAAAAATTATCTGGAAAAAATAGTAAAAATAGCAGATGAAAATGGTTTAGGCATTCATACTCATCTTGCTGAAACTGAAAATGAAGTAAAGATTACTAATGATAAATATAATAAAAGTCCTACAAAATTTTTAAAAGAAGTTAATTTCTTTTCAGTACCAGTTTTAGCAGCACACTGTATTTATTTAAATGAATCCGATATAGAATTAATTGCAGATAATAATGTAGGAGTAGCTCATAATCCTTTAAGTAATATGAAATTAGGTAGTGGAATAGCAAATATTACTAAAATGCTTGATAAAGGTATTAGAGTTGGGTTGGGCACTGATGGAGTTGCAAGTAATAATAATCTTGATCTTTTTGAAGAAGCGAAAATTGCTGCTTATTTACAAAAAGTTGACAAAAAAGATCCTTCATTAATTAATACTAAAGATTTATTAAAGATGCTAACAATTAATGGAGCAAAAATTTTAGGACTTGAAAATTTAGGTAGATTAAAGAAAAATTATATTGCTGATTTAATTCTTTTAGATATTGAAGAAAGTTCCTACTTTTATCCTCATCATAACAATTTATCCAATATATTTTATTCATCTAATTCTAATAGTGTCAATACAGTTATTATTAATGGAAAAGTTATTTTAGAAGATGGTGTTTTATTGACTATGGAAAAGGATAGAGTTTTTAAAGAAGTTGAAAAGCGAGCAAATGAATTAGTTTAATAATTTGATATTTGTGAGTCCCCTATTTTATATTTTTTTATATATTATTTAGTAATTAGATTTAAAGTATTTTTATTAAATTCTAATAAATAGAAAGGAGAGGGGATTATGCAAAAGATATACTGTCGTAAATGTGGTTCAGAAATATTAAGAAAAAACATTCTTGGTATTGGGCATTTCAATGAAAATATTGGTGAATATAAAGGTAGATCTTTTGTTGCATTTCGATGCCCTGTCTGTAAAAAAGTAAGATATCAATTTTTAGATGATAAATTACCAGCTTCAAAAGATAAATTAATTGAAGGAAAATTAAAAAATACTAAGGAAAAAAAACAATTATTAACAGCTAGAAAAATTGATATAAATCAAGTAATTTCATTTTATGAAAAATTAAAAGATATAGATAAAGTTGATGATTTACTAAAGTTATTAGATTAAATTAAAATATAAAAAGCAGTCGAGCCTGCTTACAGCAGGCTCTAATTGTTAAAATATCTAATATCTTGTAGATATATAAATTTTTTATAAAATATTTTAATAAAAATGTTTTTGATAATTTGTAAAAGAGAGGTGTTTTAAATGAAAAAAAGTTTTAGTGTTTTAATAGCGACTATTTTTGCTATTTTAATTGGGTTTTTAATTTTAGTATTTGCAGGTTCCAAAATTTATACTGATATACTTTGGTTTAAAAGTCTTGGTTATCTTCAAAGTTATTTAATTATGTTATTTTCAAATTATGGATTAAGAATTTTAATTGGGGTAATATTCACTGCTTTTATTTTTGGTAATTTACTATTTACCAAAAAACCATTTTTAAAGTTTGCACAGGTTAATACAGGAGCAGATAAAGGAGATAATGTAGAATCATTATTTTCTAGTGAAGATAATGGTTTTATGAAATGGTTAAATAATAAAAGATTAACTTATAGTTATTTATTAGTAAGTGTAATTTTAGGATTTTTATTTAGCTCAATCAGTCAGGATTTATGGAAAATGGTTCTTAAATATTTCAATCAAACTTCTTTTAATGCAACTGATCCTATTTTTGGTAAAGATATAGCTTTTTATGTATTTAGTTTACCATTTTTGAGTTTTGTCAAAGAAATGGGTATGGTTTTAGTTATTTTAACAATAATTGTTGTAGGTATAATTTACATTTTAGCATCTGGGATTAATGGTATAAAAGATTTAGGAGTTAAATTATCTACCCGAGCTAAATCTCATATAACAATTTTGATAGCTGCATTTTTATTTCTTAAAGCCTGGGATTATCGATTGGGTATGTATAATTTATTATACTCTCCCCGAGGTTTAGTATTTGGTGCAGGTTATACTGATATAAATGCTAATTTGATAGGTTTACGTATTTTATTTTATATTGCTTTAGCAATAGGAGTCTTAGTACTATTTAGTTTATTTAGAAAAAATTATAAGAGTATAATTTATGGAGTAGGAATCTGGCTTATTGCATCAATAATTTTTGGTACTGCCTATCCTGCTTTTGTCCAGCAGTTTAGAGTTGAACCTAATGAAATACAACTTGAAAAACAATATATAAGCCATAATATTGAAATGACTCAAAAAGCTTATGGGCTTGATCAAATTGATTCAAGGGATTTTGAAGTGAAAAATAATTTAAATAAAGATAATTTTTATGAAAATGAGGAGATAATATCTAATATACGTCTCTGGGATCCACGCCCTTTAAGATCTACTTACAGTCAATTACAGGAATTAAGACAATATTATGAATTTGCTAATGTAGATACAGATCGATATACTATAAATGGAAATTATAAACAGGTTATGCTTTCAGTAAGAGAATTAAATCAAAATAATCTATCTTCACAGGCTCAAACCTGGATAAATCAAACTTTAAAATATACACATAGTTTTGGTGTTGTAATGAGTCCTGTAAATAAAGTAACTTCTCAGGGTTTACCAGAATTTTATATAAAGGATATTCCTCCCAAAACTGAAACTGATATTAATTTAGAAAATGCTTCAGTTTACTATGGTGAAAGAACTGATAATTATGTAATTGCAAATAATACCTCTCAGGAATTTCATTATCCACAAGGTGATAATAATGTTTATATCTCTTATGATGGAAATGGTGGTGTAAAATTAAGTAATTTCTTTAGAAAATCTATTTATGCAGTTAAACATAGTAATTTAAAGTTTCTCTTAAATTCAGATATACATGAAGAAAGTCAAATAATGTATTACAGAAATATAAAAGAAAGAGTAAGAAAAGTTGCTCCATTTCTAAAATTTGATAGTGATCCTTATGCTGTTATTCACGATGGAAGAATTTTCTGGATTCAGGATGCTTATACTACATCTGAAAATTACCCTTATTCAAAACCAATGAGTGATTCTATTAATTATATTAGAAACTCTATTAAAATAGTAATTGATGGATATAATGGTGATGTAAAATTATATATTGTAGATAAAGATGATCCTCTTGCTCAGACATATAAGAAGATTTTTCCAGAATTATTTATTTCAGGTGATGAATTACCAGATAATTTAAGGGCACATTTACGTTATCCTAAAGATCTATTTTCTATTCAATCTGAATTATATAGTACTTATCATATGGAAGACCCAGTAGTCTTTTATAATAAAGAAGATCTCTGGAATATTCCTAGTGAAAATTTTGCTGGAAATACTATAAAAGTTGAACCATATTATATTATGAGTGAATTACCTGGAAATGATAAGGAAGAATTTATTTTGATGCGTCCTTTTACTCCTTCAAATAAAGATAATATGGTAGCATGGATGGCTGGTAGAATGGATGGAGAAAATTATGGAGATTTAGTTGTCTTTAATTTCCCTAAAGATCAATTAACTTATGGGCCAAATCAAATTGAATCTAGAATAGATCAGGATTCTGATATTTCCCAACTTTTAAGTCTCTGGAGTCAGCGGGGTTCAAGAGTTATTAGAGGAAATCTTCTAGTAATTCCAGTTCAAAATTCTATATTATATGTTGAACCTATTTATTTACAGGCTGAACAGAGTGAATTACCTGAATTAAAGAGAGTAGTGGTTTCTTATGATGGTCAAATTGTTATGAGAACCAATCTAGAACTTGCTCTGGCTGAAATATTTGGCCTTGATGTAGATGAAGAACAGCAGGCTGAAAGTACATTACCCGGCACAGATATTTCTACAAGAGATATTAATACTCTTATTGAAGATGCATTAGATAAATATAATGAAGCTTTAGAAGAACAAAAAGCAGGTAATTGGAGTGAATATGGCGAAAAGATTGATGAATTAAAAGAACTACTTGAAGAATTGAAAGAGGGAAGTAATGTAGAAACTCCTGAAGAAATTAATACAGATGATATGGAAACAGAAGATGTTGAAAATAATTAAAAATTATTTTCATAGTAGTAATTAGTTGTTTAGATTTAGTATTAAAAAATAAATTAGATAGCTCAGATCTTATAAATTAGGTCTGAGCTATCTTTATCTAAATTAAAATTAAGATTAGAATAAAGAGGTTAAAAGATGATTAATAAAAATATAGTAAAGAAAAAAGCAAAAGAATTAGGTTTTGATTTAGTAGGTTTTACTACTGCTGAACCATTTAGTGAAATAAAAGAAATTTTAAAAAGAAGAAAAGATAAGGGTGAATTATCCTCATTTATAAGTCATGATTTGGATTTATTAACTAATCCTAAAAAGCATTTAAAAAATGCAAAATCTATAATATCTCTTGCTATTTCATATGCTAATAGTAATAAAAGAAATAATAAATTAAATTATTCAATTAGCAATTATACCTGGGGTGATGATTATCATTTAGTTTTTAATGATAGATTAAATAAGCTAAATAAATTTTTGAAAAATTATAATAGTAGTATTAAAACAAAATCTTATGTTGATACAGGTCCTATTTTGGATAGGGCTATTGCTGAAAGAGCGGGATTAGGTTGGATTGGGAAAAATAATAGTCTAATTAATAAAAAATTTGGTTCTTATATATTTTTAGGAGAAATAATAACAAATATAGATTTTATTCCTGATAAAAAAGTAGATAACAAATGTGGTAATTGTAGAAAATGTATAGAAGTTTGTCCTGGAAATGCTTTAATTGAAAAAAATCATATTAATCCTAAAAGATGTATTGGCTATTTGACTCAAAAAAAGGGAATTATTCCTGTTGAAGAAAGAAAAAAGATTGGCAATAATCTTTGGGGTTGTGATAGATGTCAGGAAGTTTGTCCTTACAATAAGAATATAGTAACAGATTTACACGAAGAATTTGATATTAAATTAAATGAGGATTTAAAAACAATTTTAACTTTTTCTAAAAAAAATATTCCAGAAAACTGGGAAAAATCTGCTTTAAGCTGGCGAGGGTCGAGAATTCTAATAAGAAATGCCCTTATTATTATAGCTAATTCTAAAATTAAATCTTATAAAAAAGAAGTAAAAAAATTATTTAGTCATTCTTCTTCAGTAATTAGAGCTTATGCTTATTGGACTTATAGTGAAATTTCTGAGGAATATATAAACATTTTAAAAAATCAACTTAATAAAGAAAAAACTCCTGAAGGAAAAAAAGAACTAAAAAATATTTTATATAAGAGGTGAAAATATGGTTAATATAACTCTAAACGATAAAAATTTTGAAGTAGAAAACAATATTACCATAAAAGAGTTTTTAGAAAAAAATGAAATTTCAGGACAAAAAATGGCAGTAGCTGCTATTGAAGATGGGAAAATACTGAGGTTAGATGAAAAATTAAATAAAAATAAAAATATTAAAATACTAACAAGGGCTGAAGAAATGGGTAATAGAATTTATAGAAGAAGTTTATTTATGTTGCTAGCTAAAGCTGTTTATGAAGTTTATCCAGATTGCAAATTATCTATTGAACATTCTTTGTCTAATGGTATTTATTGTGAATTAAAAAGAGATTGTCCTTTAAATCAAATAGAAGTAAAAAAAATAAAAAATAAAATGAATGAATATGTAAAAGAGGATTACAAGATAAAAAAACATCGTCTTAATAAAAAAGAAGTTAAAGAAATTTATGAAAAACAGGACTTTAATGAAAGACTTAAAAATCTTAAATATATAGAAAAAGACTATTTTATTTTATATGAAATAGATGGTTATTTTGATTATTTTTATCATGAAATGATCCCTTCAACTTCTTATTTAGAATTATTTGATCTACATTATAGACTTCCAGGTTTTATTCTTATGTATCCAAGACCTGAAAATCCAGATATAGTACCTGACTTTATAAATCAACCTAAATTAGCAAATGTATTTTTGGAATATGAACGTCTTGGTGATATATTAAATGTAGCTACTGCCAGTGAATTAAATAAAAAAATTGTAGAAGAAGATTATAACGAATTAATAAGGATAGCTGAAGCCCTTCACGAGAAAAAAATAGCTAAGATAGCTGATGAAATATATGATAATATTCGCAATAAAAGAATTATACTAATTGCCGGTCCCTCATCTTCAGGTAAAACTACTTTTTCACATAGATTAGCAACCCAACTTAGAATTAATGGACTTAAACCTATTACAATTTCTACTGATAATTATTTTGTAAATAGAGAAGAAACTCCTCTTGATGAAAATGGAAATTTTAATTTTGAAGCTTTAGAAGCTATAGATCTCAATCTTTTTAATAATCATTTATTAAAGCTTTTACATGGAGAAAAAGTAGAATTACCTACCTTTAATTTCGAAAAAGGAAAAAGAGAATTTAATGGAAATTATATAAAATTAGATAAAAGACAACCAGTTTTAATAGAAGGTATTCATGGACTTAACGATAAATTAACATCTGTTATTCCTCAAAATCACAAATATAAAATTTATGTAAGTGCATTAACTCAATTAAATTTAGACAGTCATAATCGTTTTCCTACTTCTGATATAAGATTATTAAGGAGAATAGTTAGGGATAATCTATATAGAGGACATTCAGCCAGTGATACAATTAGTTGGTGGCCTAATGTAAGAAAAGGAGAAGAAAATAACATTTTTCCTTATCAGGGAAATGCTGATGTTATGTTTAATTCAGCATTAATTTATGAAATGGGTATTTTGAAAAAATATTCCTATAAACTTTTAAATGAAATCGAAAGAGATGATAATGGATATCTAGAAGCTCAGAGACTTATAGAAATTTTAGAGTATTTTAAAGTAATCCCTGAGCCTGATATACCAAGTACTTCTATTTTAAAAGAATTTATAGGTGGTAGTGCATTTAGAGAGAATTAAGAGAATAAAAATTTTTAATTTCTTTTTTTATTTCTGACCAATCACTTACTCTTTTTATATTTTTAACTAATTCTTTATTTAAATTATGATATTTATTTACCAGTAAAACCTTAATATTTTTGCTGGCAATATCAAAAGCATTATCATAATTATCTTCAATAAAAAGATCTATTTTCTTTTTTACAGCCAGTGGGGCTTTTGGTACATCATGTGTTAAACTATGATATGGAATAGAATGCTTTTCCAACCAATTTTTAGTTATTTCCCTAAATTCTTTGTGTCGGGCTGTAATTAAATGTATTTTAAAGCCTTTATTATATAAATTTGAAATCGTTTTAATTGCTTTAGGATATGCTTTTACATTTGCATATATTTCAGCTATATTTTCATTAATAAATTCATTCATTTCACGTTCAGATAAATTATAAGCTTCCATAAAGTCATAAACATTTTTTTCTCTAGTTAAATCTTGGGAAAAGTGATTACACAAAGCATTATGCCAGATATTATTATCAGCAGGACCTTCATTTGTTATTACACCATCAATATCAATACCTAATATTTTATTCATTATTATACCTCCTATCCTAGCAAAATTATAGTAACATTTTTTAATTAATATGTCCAGAAAGGAGAGTAGAAATGGAAGAAAAAATTACTAAAATAATTGATATATTTGAAGAAAAATATCCAGATCCTGAGAGTGCTTTAAATTATAATAGTGAATTCGAACTATTAATAGCAACAATATTATCTGCTCAAACTACTGATAAACAGGTGAATAAAGTAACTTCTAAATTATTCAATAAATATAATACTCCAGAAGATTTTGCATCTTTAAAACCTGAGGAACTTGAACAAGAAATTAAATCTATAGGACTTTATAGAAATAAAAGCAAATATATCGTAAATACAGCTAAAAAGTTAATAGATGATTATAAGGGAATAGTTCCTGATACAAGAAAAAAATTAATTGAATTACCTGGAGTAGGTAGAAAAACTGCTAATGTTGTTTTATCCTGTGCTTTTACCAAAGATGCTTTTCCGGTTGATACACATGTTTTTAGATTGGCAAATAGAATTGGTTTAGTAAAAGATGATAAAGTAAGAAAAGTAGAAGAAGGTTTGATGGAAGTTATTCCTAAAAAATACTGGTCTCAAATGCATCACTGGTTAATTTTTCATGGTAGAGAAGTTTGTAAAGCTCAAAATCCTAAATGTAATAAATGTAAAATAAAAAATTTCTGTGATTATTATCAAAATTGTAATTAATTTTGTTGAATATTTTAATATAAAATGATAAATTAAAGAAAAGGGATTAATAGGAGGAGATTCTATGTTAAAAAAAAGTTTAAATTTTTTAGTAGTATTGGTGATGGTTTTAGCTTTATCAGTTAGTGTTTCCGCAAATGAATTGAATTCTGGTATAAATGAATATCAAAATGGTAATTATGAAAATGCACTTAATTATTTTACAGATTATGCTGTTGAGAATAATGATGATTACAGAGTACATTATTATTTAGGTTTAACTTATCTTAAACTAAATGAATTCAATTCTGCTTCTGATTCTCTAAGTCTTGCTAATGAATTAAATGATGATGATTATAAAATCATGGTTAACTTAGGAAGAGCAAATTATCATTTAAATAATTATGAAAAAGCACAGAATATCTTAAATACAGCTAAAAACAAAGAAAATATTGATGATCAGGTTTATAATTTGCTTGGTTTGATTCAAATGGATAAAAACAATTATAAAGAAGCTGTAGAAAATTTTAATAAAGCATTAGAATATGATAAAAACAACTATTTTATTTATAATAATTTAGGATATAGTTATTTATTACAAGGGAAATATGAAGAAGCAAAAAATTCCCTGGAAAAAGCTGTTGAATTGGACCCTGAAGTACCATACATTTATAATAATCTAGGAATTTCTTATGAAAATTTAGGTAATTTAGATAAAGCTTTTGAAAGTTATGAAAAAGCTCTTGAAATTGATCCTAATTATGAAAAAGCAAAAGAAAATTTAAAAAGAATTAAAGAAAAAAAATAACTAATAAGGAGGAATAAATAATGGCTGAAAAAGGAAGAGTATTTTTAGAAAGACTACCTAAAGATAGAGATTTATTGAATGAAATAACTAAATTTGTTAAAAAAAATAATATTGAAAAGGGAATTATAAAAGCTATTGGAGCTGTTTCAGAAGCTAAAATTGGATATTATAATCAGGAAGAAGAGGAATATGAGTACACTAAATATAATCAACATTTGGAAATTGTAAGTTTGTTAGGAAATATTTCTATACTTGATGGAGAACCTATGGTTCATGCTCATATATCTCTTGCAGATGATGAAGGTAAAACTTATGGTGGTCATCTAGCAGAAGGTACTAAAATATTTGCTACTGAACTTTATGTGGAAGAAATAAAAGGTGAAAAAAAGATAAGAACTAAAGATGAAGAAACTAATTTAACATTATGGTAAGATAATTAACCACTCCCGAATTAATAGTTTGGGAGTGGTTGAAAATTTTGAGAGGAATGATATTATGAAAAAAATATTTGTTTTAGATACTAATGTTTTACTTATGGATCCTAGAGCAATTTTTTCTTTTGAAGAACATGATGTAGTAATACCTCTTCCCGTTGTTGAAGAGATTGATGATCAAAAATCTAAGAATACTGATATTGGATATAATGCAAGAGAAACTTCAAGGCTTTTAGATGAATTACGAGAAAAAGGTAATTTAAGTAAAGGTGTTGAATTAGAAGATGGTGGCTGTCTAAGGATTGTTATAAATGGAAAAGATTTAATTTTACCTAAAGGATTAAGTTCAACTAAGATGGATAACCGTATTATATCTACGGCAATTTATTTGCAAAGGGATAATGAAAATAGAGAAGTAATTTTAGTTTCTAATGATATTAACTTACGTATTATTGCAGATGCATTTGAAATAAAAGCTGAAGAACATAAGGCTGACAGAATTGATGAAGAAAATTTAATTACAGGATTTTTAGATATTAATATAAGCAAAGATTTAATAGATAAATTTTATAATAATGATGAACTTAATAGAGATGAATTTGATAAAAATAAGGAAATTGAATTAACATATAATGATTTTATTCAATTATCAGCTTCTGATGGCTCAGCTACTGCTTTAGGGAGATATGATGGAGAAAAAATTGTTCCTTTGATTTTTTCTAAAGCACATCCTTCCGGAATAACACCTTTAAATAGGGAACAAAGATTTGCATTTGAATTACTTTTAAATGATGATATACAGTTAGTCACTATTTCCGGTAAAGCCGGTACAGGTAAAACTTTACTTGCCCTAGCTGCAGGATTATCTAAAGTTGTAAATGAAGGTAAGTATAAAAGACTTTTGGTAGCAAGACCAGTTATTCCAATGGGAAAAGATATGGGATATTTGCCAGGAACATTGGAAGAAAAACTTCAACCCTGGATGCAACCAATTTATGATAATCTTGAATTTATTTTAAGTCAAAATAAAAATTCAGATTATACTTATGATCAGTTGATTGAAGAAGATCTTATGCAATTAGAAGCCTTAACTTATATTAGAGGTAGATCAGTTCCTGACCAATTTATTATTGTTGATGAAGCTCAAAATCTATCTCAACATGAAGTGAAAACAATTGTGACAAGAGCCGGTAAAGGATCAAAAATAATATTTACTGGAGACCCATATCAAATAGATAATCCATATTTGAATTTATATAAAAATGGTCTGACTTATTTAGCTCATAAATTTCATAACCAAAAAATTGCTGGTCATATAATGTTACAAAAAGGAGAACGTTCTCCTTTAGCCAAAATTGCTAGTGATTTATTATAATAATAACTATATAAGATAAGGGAGGTAAAAATGAAAAATAAAACAATATTAATAATATTAATTTTCTTTATTTTGACAGGAATCTTTTCATCAGTTAACTACAATATAATAACTGTTTTTGCAGCCTCCCAGAATGAAGATATTGATCCAGTAGAATCTTATTATAATGGTAATTATAAAGAAGCTATTAATTATTATGAAAATCTTTTGAATCAAAATAAAGCTACAGAAAATGATTTGAAAAATTTGGCTTTTATATATAAAGAAAAGGGAGAGCTTGAAAAAGTAATTTCAATTTATTTGAAATTACTAAAAAATACGAATGATAAATATTATAATTATCTGATTGGAAAATATAATTATCAATTATCTAATTATAGTATTGCAGATTTTCATTTTCAAAAATTATTAGATTCTGAAAATAATATAACTCATAATTTTGATGATATAAATGAAGAAAATTTTTATTATATTTTAGCTAATAATTATATAAAACTTAATGACTATAATCAAGCAGAGAGTATGTTTTTGAAAGGTATAAACATTAATAAAGATTTTTCACTAAATTATTTAGGTCTTGCTAATCTTTATAAATTAAAAGGAGATATTTCAAAATCAATTAACTATTTTGAAAAAGTAATAGCTGTAGATAATAATATAACTAAAGTATACCCAAATTTAGCAGAAAGTTATGAAAAAATCAATAATGAATCTTTAGCTTATGAATATTGGAAAAAAAGTTTAAATACAGGAAAAAGTAAAGATTTAGCTCAGAAAAAAATTAAAGAATTACAGGAAAAATTTCCTTTTTTAAAGGAAAAAGAAGAAGCTGAAAAAAAATTAAAAAGAGATAATATTGAATGGATGAATATAAAAAAAGTACCACAAAATAAAAATCTTAAGAATATAAAAATTGGTATTGTAGATGATGTTGATAAAATATCTTTTCAGTCCAATAAAGATTTTAGGATAATTAATGGTGATAAAATAATAGTTGAAGGAAACGGGAATGAAGAATGGTCAATTAATAGAGATATGAGTGAATATAGAATATATAAAAATGATAATCTTATTAAAACTATTGAAACTAATAATAATTTAAAAATTGAAAGTAAACAAGAAAACTCAATATTTATTATTTATGATATTGCTTATGGTCAGGGATATTTTTGGGCTGGTAGTGAAGACAGACAGTATAGAGGAAATTTTGAGTTATATACCTTAAATTCTAAAAAATTTAATTTAATAAATAAAATAAATATGGCTGAGTATTTATATTCAGTTGTTCCAGCAGAAATGCCTGCTCTTTGGCCTCTAGAGGCTCTTAAGGCGCAAACAATAGCTGCCAGGAGTTATACCCTTAGACATTTTAATCGCCATTTAAATGATGGTTATAATCTTTGTGATAGTGTTCATTGTGCAGCTTATAATGGTATTAAGAGTGAACATGATAAAACTAATAAAGCAGTTAATGAAACTTTAAAAGAAGCAGCTTATTACAATGGAAGAGTGATAGATGCTGTATTTAGTAGTAATTGTGGTGGATACTGTGAAAGTAGTGAAGATGTTTGGGGAAATAAAAATGAGTATTTAAGTGGAGTTAGCACAATGATTGGTGATGAATATGATTTTCCACTTTCACCAAATCAATTAAATAACTGGCTAAAATCTAGTCCACCATCTTATTCAAATGGTGAACTTACCTTTAACAATGTTTATCGTTGGACAAAGACTATAGATGTGGATTTTCTAAAAGAAAGATTTAAAATAAATGTTCTAAAAAATATTATAGTTAAAGAGAGAAGTAAAGGTGGAAGTGTTAAAAGTGTTGAAATTAAAGGAAGACAAAATGGTACTAATAAAGATGTAATAAGAACTGTAGATAAAGATTATATAAGAAGTTCTTTGGGAGGTTTAAGAAGTAATAGATTTATAATAGATAAAATATATGATAGAGAAGGAAATATAAGTAAATTAATAGTCTATGGAGCTGGCTGGGGACATAATGTAGGAATGGACCAATCTGCAGCTGCTACTATGGCTGAAAAAGGCTATAACTATAAAGAAATTATTAAATTTTTCTATAAAGATAGTGATATTTCAAATTATAACTTGCAATAAACCTTCTATATGATACAATTTCTATTAGAATATAATCTTCAGGGCATGGTTAAATTCCAGACCGGTGGTAATAGTCCACTAGCCAGAAGCTGAACTGGTGTAATTCCAGTACCGACGGTATAGTCCGGATGAAAGAAGAGTATAGATTATGTAGTAATTAGCCCTGCTATAAGTGTGCAGGGCTTTTTTTAATATATTAAATTATAAATGAAGTAATTGAATATAGCCCTGAAAATAATTTTATATGAGGTGTAAATATGAACATAAAAAAAATAACAAATATTGGAGTTATGTCAGCATTATCTTTTGTATTAATGATAACTGTTAGGTTCCCATTGTTCTTACCTTTTTTAATTTATGAACCAGGTGATATTCCCATATTAATAATCTCATTTTTATATGGACCTGTGCCTGCTTTATTTTCAACTGCATTTTTATCTATATTTATGGCTTTATTTACAGGTCTGGGAGGACCTTTTGGAGCAGTAATGCACTTTATAGCTACAGGTACCTTAGTTGCTGTTGCTGGTTATATTTATAAAAAATATCATTCTAAAAAAGGAGCTATAATTGGTTTAATTGCTGGGTCTCTTGCAATGACTATAGTTATGGCTACTGCAAATGTTTTTTTAAATCCAATATTTTATGGAATTCCAAAAGAAAAAACTTTAGAAATGTTGTTACCAGGTATTATTCCGTTTAATTTAACTAAAGCATTTATTAATTCGGGGATAACAGTATTTGTATATAAAAAAATAGCTGAATTTTTACGTGAAAAAGGAATTTTAACTTCATTAGAAAATATTTAAATTTTTACTATTAATTATTAATTTTGAAAGAACATTTAATATTCAAAGAACAAAGGAGGTACTTTTTTGATAATAAAATTTTTAGGTACTGGTACATCACATGGAATACCAGTAGTGGGATGTGATTGTAAAACTTGTACTTCTGAAAACCCAAAAAATAGTCGAACAAGATCTTCAATTTTTATTAATGTTGAAAACACTGATATTTTAATAGACACCAGTCCTGAAGCTCGTTTGCAGATGCTAGCTAATAATATTACAAATATTGATTTAGTATTGTTTACTCATGCTCATGCTGACCATATTATGGGATTTGATGACCTAAGAGTTATTAATTGGTTGAAAGGTGAATCAGTTCCTTGTTATGGAAATGAAGAAACTTTGAATAAAATCAAAAATATATTTGACTATATTTTTGATCCATTGCAAATTGGTGGTGGAGTTCCTCAGGTAACACTTAACCCAATAAAAAGTGAATTTGATTTTAATAATCTTTTAATAACTCCTTTAGAAGTAAAACATGGTAAATTGGATGTATTGGGTTATAAAATAAATAATATGGCATATATTACTGACTGTAGTTTTATCCCTGAAAAAACTTTTGAAAAATTAAAAAATATCGATTTACTTATAATTGATGCTCTTCGTTTTGAAGAACATCCAACCCATATGAATTTGAAAGAAGCAATTGCAGTAGTTAGAAAGATAAATCCCAGAAAAGCTTATTTTACACATATTTCTCATGAAATGGAACATAATGAAACTAATAAAAAATTACCCAATGACATGGAATTAGCTTATGATGAATTAAAATTAAATATTAATAAGAATGAGGTGATAAAAAATTAATATTGTATTAGTTGAACCTGAAATTCCACAAAATACAGGAAATATTGCAAGAACATGTGCTGTAACAAATAGTAAACTTCATCTAGTTAGACCTTTAGGATTTTCAACTGATGATAAATATTTAAAAAGGGCTGGTTTAGATTATTGGCATATGTTAGATATTTATTATTATGATTCATTAAAAGAACTATTAAATAAAAATAGAGAAAATAATTTTTATTTTGCTTCCAAAAAAGCTCCTAATTCTTATCATGAAGTGAAGTATAATGAAGATGATTATTTAGTTTTTGGAAAAGAAACTGCTGGATTACCAGAAAATTTCTTGAAAAATAATATTGAAAATACAATAAGAATACCAATGGTGGCAAATAAAAATGCTAGGTCATTAAATTTGGCAAATTCTGTAGCAATAATATTATATGAGGCTTTAAGACAATTAAATTTTTCAGGGTTTGAAAAATATTCTAATATATAATAATTAAAGTAAAATTTTTGAGAGGGGGAAAAAAGTTGGAAAATAAAAAGTTATTAAAAACTTTGTCTGAAACTAATGGTATTTCTGGTTATGAAAATAATTTGGCAGAAATTATAGAAGAAGTTTTTGCTCCATTTAGTGATGAAATTACAAAAGATTCTCTAGGAAATTTAACTGCTACAAAATGGGCAGATAAAAAACAGGAAAAATCTATTGATTTAATGTTAGCAGCGCATATGGATGAAATTGGTTTAATGGTCAAAAGTATTGATGAAAAAGGATTTATAAGGTTTACTAATATAGGTGGTGTTGATCCCAGAACTTTACTGGCCCAAGAGGTAATAATTCATGGAAAAGAAGATATTATAGGAATAATAGGTGCTAAACCACCTCACTTACTTTCTAATGAAGAAATTTCAAAAGCATCAAAATTAAACAAATTATATATTGATACTTCTTTAGATGAAGCCAAAGTAAAAGAATATATTACAATAGGAGATATGATAACTTTAAAAAGAAATTTTATGGATTTAGAAAATGATTTTGTTAGTGGAAAAGCTTTAGATGACAGAGCAGGTGTTGTAATGCTTTATGAATGTTTTAAAGAACTTTCCTATTTAAAAACTAAAGTAAATGTTCATGCAGTTTCAACAGTACAGGAAGAAGTTGGAGTAAGAGGTGCTAGTACCAGTACATATAATATTGATCCTGATATTGGAATAGCTGTTGATGTTTGTCATGGGGACATGCCAGGTGTAGAAAATGATTTAGTGGTAGATATGAGTAAAGGACCAGCAATTGCATTTGGTCCTCATGTTCATCAAAAGATTTTTAAGAAAATGAAAGAAATTGCTGATGACACTGGAATTCCATATCAAATTGAACCCTGGCCTCATCCGGCTGGTACAGATGCCTGGGCAATACAAGTAGCTAAAAGTGGGGTAGCTTCTGCTTTAGTTTCCATTCCACTTCGGTATATGCATACTTCAGTCGAAACAATTTCAATGGAAGATATTAAATATGGTGGAAAACTTCTTGCTCAGTTTATTGCCAGAATAGATTCTGAGTTCGTGGAGGGATTACAATGTTATTAAAAATATTATCTGAAGCTTCTGGAGTTTCCAGTAATGAATCTGAAATTAGAGATTTAATTAAAGATAATATTAATGATAAAGTTGATAAAGTGTGGACAGATGTAATGGGAAATTTAATAGCTGTCAAAGGTGAAAAAAAAGAAGGAAAAAAAGTATTATTAAGTGCCCATATGGATGAAGTAGGATTAATGATTACTGGTATAGAAAATAATGGATTATTAAATTTTAGGCCAGTAGGATCTATTGATAAAAGATCCCTTGTTTCTAAACCTGTTCTGGTTGGAAATGATAAAATTAAAGGAGTAATTGGTTCTAAAGCCATTCATCTTCAAAAACAATCTGAAAGAAAAAATCCTATTTCCTGGAGTAATTTATATATTGATATTGGCACTACCAGTAAAAAAGAATCAAAAAATAAAATTGATTTAGGGGATTATGTTACTTTTAATACTAAATTCAAACAATTAGGTATTAATCACGCTAAAGGTAAAGCATTTGATGATAGAATTGGTTGTTCTGCCATTATAGATTTATTAAAATATGAATATGATTTTCCTCTTTTTGTAGTGTTTTCAGTACAGGAAGAAGTCGGATTAAGAGGAGCAGGACGAGCTGCTTTTGATATTGAACCTGATATGGCTTTAATTATTGAATCAACATCTGCTTCTGATGTACCTGAAAGTAAAGAACATGGATATTCTACTTCATTAGATAAAGGACCTGCTTTGACTGTAATGGATAATTCAGTAATTAGTAATAACAATATACTTCAAGGATTAATTAACACTTCAAAAAATAATGATATTCCTTATCAAATAAAAAGATCTAATTCTGGTGGTACTGATGCAGGTGAAATTTCTTTAACAAAAGAAGGAATTCCTTCAGCTGTAGTTTCATTGCCATCTAGATATATTCATTCACCAGTTTCATTAATTAGTTTGAAAGACTATGATTATCTGAAAAATTTAATAAGATTATATTTACAAGATATGAAAAAGGGGGAAATTTAAATGCAAAAATTAATAAAAGAAATAACGTCTGTTTTTGGTCCTTCAGGTAATGAAGAAAAAATTAGAGAATATATTAAAAACCAAATAAATGACTATGTCGATAATATTTATGAAGACAATTTAGGAAATTTGGTAGCAATTAAAAAGGGAGATCAAAAAGGCAAAAGAATTATGTTTGCTGCTCATATGGATCAAATTGCATTAATGATAACTCATATAGATGAAAATGGTTTTCTGAGATTTACTAATGTTGGGGGAGTAGGACATAATTTTCTACCTGGTACTCCTATTATTTTTTCAGATGGTACAAGAGGAACAATTGGTGTAGAAAAATTAGATAAAATTACTGAATTAGAAATGAACAAATTATATATAGATATTGGTGCAGATAGTAAGGAAGAAGTTCAAAAAATAGTGGATATTGGAGATACTGCAATATATGCACCAAATTTTTCTGAAAATAATAATAGAATTATTTCTAATTATCATGATGACAGAATAGGTTGCGTAGTTTTAATTGAAGCTATTAAAAATATAAATAATAATAGAAATGAATTATATTTTGTTTTTTCTGCTCAGGAAGAAGTAGGACTTCGAGGAGCAAAAACAGCAGCTTATCAAATAGAACCTGATATTGGAATAGCAGTTGATGTTACAGCTACTGGAGATACTCCTGAATCACATATTATGGATGTATCATTAGGAGAAGGTGCTGCTATAAAAGTAAAAGATAATTCAACTATTACACATCCCTTAGTAAAAGATTTACTTGTTAAAGAATGTGAAAATAATTCAATAAATTATCAATTTGAAGTTTTAGAATTTGGCGGTACTGATGCAGGAGCCATTCATTTAACTAAAGGTGGAATACCTTCTGGAACTATATCAATACCTACTAGATATGTACACACCCCAACTGAAATGGTAGATTTATCAGATGTAAAAGCAAGTATTGAGTTGATTAATGTATTGAGTAATTCAAAAATAAAATTAAGTTAAATAAAATATTAAATCTGAGACCAAATTTAGAAAAATATTTTCTAAATTTGGTCTTTTATTACTAAAGAAAATATAATTTAAAAAATAAAAAGGATTATTACAATATATATAGAATAATTTATATAACTGCAAAAATTTTATATTAGTAATGAAAAAAGTTGAGAAAGGATGACAACGATGAATAAAAATAAGTATTATATTGCACTTATATCTATTTTTATAATTTTCATCTTTACAATTAATAGTTTTGCCATGTCATTAGAATTAAATGATAGAAGTGATCAGGTTAAAGAAGTTCAGAGTATGTTAAATAGTTTAGGTTATAATATTTCAGTTGATGGAATTTATGGATTGGGCACTAAAAGTACTGTAAAAACTTTTCAAAATAATAATGGATTAGATGTAAGTGGAATTGTAAATGATTCTACTTATGAGGCATTAAAAGAAAGAACCACGAATATAGAATATAAAGTTAAAAAAGGAGATACTCTTTTTGATTTAGCTAAAAAATATGATACTACTGTTTCTGATATAAAAGAAATTAATGATATGAATTCAAATTTAATAAAACCAGAAGAAACTATAATTATACCTAAAACTGGAAAAGGTGGAGGAAGAAATGAAAATTTAAATAAAAATATAATTCATGAAATAGAACCAGGAGATACCCTTTCTGGAATTTCAAAAAAATATGGAACTGATATAGAAACAATAAAACTGGCAAACAATCTAAGAAATTCTAATATTAGAATAGGAGATAATTTGATAATTCCTTATATGGAAAACAATTCAGGAAGATCATTTAAATTATCTAAAGGAGTTTTTATTTGGCCTGTTATGGGTAGAATTTCTTCAGGATATGGATGGAGAATACATCCTATCAAAGATGAAAGGATTTTTCATTCAGGAATTGATATAGCTATTCCTTTAAATAGAGAAATTAGAGCTGCTGCTTCTGGTAAGGTTATTCAGAGTGGTTGGATAAGTGGTTATGGTAAAGCAGTTACTATCGAGCATGGTAATAACATTAAAACCAGATATGCACATAATTCTAGATTACTTATAAAAAAAGGCACCATAGTAAATGTAGGAGATGTAATTGCACTTTCAGGTAGTACTGGTTTAAGTACAGGTTCTCATCTCCATTTTGAAATAATTAATGGAAATGATACGGTAAATCCAATTAAATATTTACCCTAATTTTTATAAATTTTTATAATTAATTTTTATAATAAAGTAGTTATTTGTTATATAACAATACTATATACTCTAAACTTAGTAAGGAGTAAATAATTTATGAGTTATAATTATCTTAAAGGCCCTGTTTTTTCTAGAAGACTTGGAAAATCTTTAGGAATAAATATAATTAATGATAAAAGTTGTAGTTTTGATTGTGTTTATTGTGAAGTCGGGAAAACTTTAAATTTAACTATAAAAAGAAAAAAATATACTCCTACAATCAAAATTATTAAAGAATTAGATGATTTTTTAAGTAAAAATCCTGATCTTGATTATATAACTTTTTCTTCTACTGGTGAACCAACACTACATTCAGAAATTAATAATATAATTAAATTTATTAAAGATAATTACTCACAATATAAAATAGCTCTTTTAACTAATTCTTCACTTTTATGGAAAGAAAGTGTTAGAAAAGAAATTTCATCTGTAGATTTAATTGTTCCTTCACTTGATGCAGTCAGTGAAGATATTTTTAAAAAAATAAACTATCCAGAAGGTTCTTTACATATTGATAAGATTATAGATGGAATAATAAAATTGAGAAAAGAGTTTTGTGGTAAAATATGGTTAGAAATATTTATAATTCCTGAAGTAAATAATTCTTCACAAGAAATAAAAAAATTTATAAAAATAATAGAAAAAATAAAACCAGATAAGGTACAAATTAATTCATTGGATAGACCAGGAACTAAAAATTGGGTTAAAAAGTTATCTAATTTAGATAAAAAAGAACTTAAATCTTATTTTTCAGATGTAGATATTGATATAGAAATTTTATAGTGTTAATTTCTTGACAAAATCAGCATTAGATGTTAACATATATATTGTCGCATTTAGTAATGGGCCATTAGCTCAGTCGGTAGAGCACCTGACTTTTAATCAGGTTGTCGGAGGTTCGATTCCTCCATGGCTCACCATTTATTTTAACATTTTATATTATCGCGGGGTAGAGCAGTCTGGTAGCTCATCAGGCTCATAACCTGAAGGCCGTCGGTTCGAATCCGGCCCCCGCAACCAATTTTATATATTTTTATTTTTTGTGGTGAGATAGCTCAGTTGGTAGAGCAGTGGACTGAAAATCCTCGTGTCGGCGGTTCGATTCCGCCTCTCACCACCATTTTTTTATTTGAATTATACTAATTATACTGAAATAGTATAAAATAATAAAATATAATTACAATTCTGGAAAATCCTCAATAGCATTTTTCTTTTGCTCAGTATCTGTATGAGTATATATTTGAGTTGTAGAAATATTCGAATGTCCTAATAAATCTTGAAGGACTTTGAGGTCTTGAGTTTTTTTATATAAAATTGAAGCAAATGTATGTCTTAATTTATGAGGAGTAATTTTACTAGCATTTTTTACTCCAGCTAATTTTGCATATTTTTTTACTAATATTTGTACTGTACGAACATTTATTCTTTTTCCATGCCTTGACAAAAACAAAGCATTTCTTGCATCTTCATTTTTTATTTTAATTTCACTTCTTTCAGAAAAATAGTTCTTAATAGTATTTATAACATCTGCATGTAAAGGAACATATCTTTCTTTATTTCCCTTGCCATAAAATTTTATTGATAAATCCTCATAATCTATATCTGTTAAATTCAAAGAAACTAATTCAGATACTCTTAGACCTGCATAAAGAAATAATTTAGCAATTGCTGTATCTCTAAGTACATTTAAACCATCATGTTTTTTAATAG
>JBNJDK010000010.1:0-42623 GCA_051744805.1 Bacillota bacterium | reverse complement strand
TGCTATTATTCTTATGAGTAAAGATAAAGCAGAAGAATTAGGAGTTGAACCATTAGCTACTATTGTTTCTTATGCATCTGGAGGGGTAGATCCTAAAATTATGGGTACCGGACCAATTCCTGCTACCAAAAAGGCAATGGAAAAAGCAGGAATGAATGTTGATGAAATGGATCTAATTGAAGCTAATGAAGCTTTTGCAGCTCAGTCACTTGCTGTTAAAAAAGAACTAGGTTTTGACCTTGATATTACTAATGTAAACGGAGGAGCAATTGCTCTTGGTCATCCTATCGGCTGCAGTGGAAATAGAATTTTAGTTACTCTATTACATGAAATGAAGAAAAGAAATTCTAAATATGGATTAGCTACCCTGTGTATTGGTGGAGGACAGGGAGCAGCAACTATAGTAAAACGTAGTTAAAGGGGTGATAATATGGCAAATAAAAGAGAAAAAATTGCAAAACGTATAGCACAGGAAATGCAGGATGGAGATTTAGTTAATCTAGGTATAGGAATGCCTACAATGGTTGCTAATTACATTTCTGATGATATAAAAATGATTTTACAGTCTGAAAATGGTTTTGTTGGGCTTGGACCAACACCAGACGAAGGTGAAGAAGATAAAGATGTAATTAATGCTGGTGGACAGCCAGTTACTTTTAATAAAGATGCCGCATTTTTTGATAGTGCAACCTCTTTTGCAATAATTAGAGGTGGGCATTTAGATGCGACTGTACTTGGAGCATTACAGGTAGATGAAAAAGGTAATCTTGCTAATTGGATGATACCTGGTAAATTAGTTCCTGGTATGGGAGGAGCAATGGATTTAACTGTTGGAGCGAGAGAAGTTATAATTGCAACTACTCATACTACCAAAAAAGGTGGAGCAAAGATTTTAGAAGAATGTACTCTACCACTTACTGCTGCTGGAGAAGTTGACATGATTGTGACTGAATTAGCAGTAATGGAAGTTACAGAAAAAGGTCTTCTTTTAACAGAAATAGCTGAAGATACTACTCTTGAAGAAGTAAAAGAAAAAACTGAAGCAGAGCTTATAGTTAGTGATGATTTAAAGAAATTTTAAGTTCTGTGTAATATTATATTTTCTTTAGAAAGGTCGGCTTAAAGCCGGCCTTTTTTTAATGAAACAAACAATTGTTTTTATCATAACTTGTAAGACGCTTCAGATATGATATAATATTATTGCTTAACTTGAAAAGCAATTTTTAGAATAAGAGTTTTAAATGGAGGAATAATTGAGTTACTATAGAAATTATTATAAAGAGGAAAATAATAATTGAGGAGGAAATTATGGCTGAGAAAGAAAAAGAAATTATAATAGAAGAATATCAAATAGCACGTAACTTATTTGGAAAAAAAGATAAAAATTTAAAAGTTATAGAAAAAGAACTTGGAGTAGATATGATAGCTCGAGGTAACACTATCAAAATAACAGGTAATAGTAAGGCAGTTGAAGCAAGTAGTGAAATTATTGAAGAATTACTTAGTATTACTAATAGAGATAAAGAGTTAACTGAAAGAGAAGTTAATTATGCAATAGAATTATTACAAAAGGATAGTTCTATTAATTTAGAAGATATTTTTAGTGAAGTACTTCAGATGAATTTTAAAGGTAAGAAAATAAAAGTTAAAACTTTAGGACAAAAATTATATGTTGAAGCTATAAAAAATTCAGATATTGTTTTTTCAATAGGTCCAGCAGGTACAGGAAAAACTTATTTAGCTATGGTTATGGCAGTGAAAAATTTGATGAATAAAAATGTTAATAGAATTATACTTACAAGACCTGCTATTGAAGCTGGAGAAAAATTAGGATTTTTACCTGGCGATATGCAGGATAAAGTGGATCCTTATCTTAGACCTTTATATGATGCATTATATGATATTTTAGGACCTGAAAAAGTTAATGAATATTTAGAAAAAGATATTATTGAAGTAGCACCTCTTGCATATATGAGAGGAAGAACTCTTGATGATTCTTTTGTAATTCTTGATGAAGCTCAAAATACTACTCCAGAACAAATGAAAATGTTTTTAACTAGAATTGGTTTTAACTCTCAAGCAGTGGTTACAGGAGATATTACTCAAATAGATTTACCCAAAAGTAGAAATTCTGGTTTAAATCAAGTGAGAAAGATTTTAGCTGATATTAGAGGGATAGAGTTTGTTTATTTATCTGATAGAGATGTAGTTCGACATAAACTTGTTAAGAAGATAATAAATGCCTATGATAGGCATGGAAATGGGAGCTAATTATGATGTTTAAAAAAATTAGAAAATGGTGGGAAAATTTATTTAAAGAAAGTAAGTTTAGTGACCCTGTTGTACGAAAAATTTTATGGGGAACAGTTTTCTTTATAATAATTGTTATTATCTTAACCATAGATTTTTTCCCTAATCAATTGGATCTTAGTGCTGGAGAAGTCAGCAATACTAATATTGTGGCTGAAAAAACTACTACTTTTACTGATGAAGAAAAAACTAATGAATTAAGAGATGAAGCGGCTGAGTCTGCTCCTAGAGTTTATGAAGAAAATCAAAAGGTAAGTGAAGAAGTTAATAAAAAAATAGATGATTTATTTGCAACCTCAGCTAAATTAAGAGAACAGGATTATTCTGAAGAAAACAGGCAGGAATTAACTGAAGGTAATGGTAATTCTAATGAAGAAAATAGTGAAAAAGAAAATAATAAAGAAAAATTAACAGTAGAAGAGAAAATACAGAAACTCATAACTGAAATTGATGAAAATTATTCTGGTAAGACTTACAATTTATTAATCACAGGGAATGAAGATACAATAAAAAAAGCACATGAAAAAACAAAAGAAATTATGAATAAACAATTAGAAAATAGAATTTTACCAGATGATATTGAAAATGTAAAAAATGAATTTGAAGAAGAAGTTGAAGGGTTAGATTTATCTGATGATTATCAGGATATGATCCTTAGTATTTTAAATACTACTGTTCAACCTAATATGAATTTCAATGAAGAAGGTACTCAAGAAAGAAGAGAAGAAGCAAGACAGAATGTTGAACCTGTGACAAGAACTGTCAGGCAGGGAGAAGTAATTATAAGAAAAGGTGATGTTGTTACTGAAGAGGATATTCAAGTTCTAGAAGCCTTAGGTTTACAAAAACCACATATTGATTATATAAATATAATAGGGGTAATTCTTGTTATATTAATATTGATTATTTCTGCAGCTTATTATCTCTGGCAATATAAGCCTCAAATTTGGAATGATAATAAAAAATTAGTATTAATCGAAGCTTTAACTGTTTTTATTGTACTTTTAGCAAAAATAATAAGTATTTTTCAAATAAATTATTTATTATATCTGGTCCCGGTAGCTGCAGCATCTATATTAATAGCTGTATTAATTGATTCCAAGACATCTATTGTATTAACTCTATTTATAAGTATGCTTGTTGCTCTTGTTTTTGGAGGAGAATTTGATGCATTAATTGTTGGATTTATAGGTGGTTTAGTAGGAATATTTAGTGTTTCAAAAGTTAGTCAAAGAAGTGATCTGGTAAGAGCTGGATTCTATGTAAGTGGTGTATTGTTAGTACTTATTTTTGCTTTAAATTCAATACAGTTAACAAATGATTGGGTTATGATGACTCAGGCTATGGGTATGGGAGTATTAAATGGTATACTTGTTGCTGTTCTAGCAAATGGTTTATTACCCTATTTGGAAAATGGATTTGGCTTTACTTCAGCAGTAAAATTGCTGGAATTGTCTAATCCAAGTCAACCTTTATTAAAAAGGATGTTAGTGGAAGCTCCTGGAACCTATCATCACAGTGTAATTGTAGGTAATTTGGCAGAAGCAGCAGCTGATAAAGTAGATGGTGCAGATTCTCTATTGGCTAGAGTTGCAGCCTATTATCATGATATAGGAAAATTAAGAAGACCTTACTTTTTTATAGATAACCAATTTGGTGGTGAAAATCCACATGATAAAATTTCTGCTAATCTAAGTTCTTTAATTATTAAATCTCATGTCAAAGATGGCGTAGAATTAGCCAAAGAATATAAGTTGCCTGATGAAATAATTGATATAATAAAACAACATCATGGAACAAATCTTATTTCCTTCTTTTATCAGGAAGCTGTTAAAAATAGTAAACATGATGAGATAAAAGAAAGTGATTTTCGATATGATGGACCTAAACCTCAATCTAAAGAAGCAGCAATAATTATGCTTGCTGATATTGTTGAAGCGACAGTTCGATCTAAACAATTTAATAAAAATAATCATAATAGAATAGAAAGTTTTGTAAGAAGTATTATTAGAGAAAAATTGACAGAAAATCAGTTAGATGAATGTGACCTTAGTCTAAAAGATTTGGATATTATTGCAGAAAATTTTGTAAAAGTTTTGACAGGTATTTATCATCAAAGAGTTGAATATCCCGACAATCTTATGGAGGAAATTAAAGAGGGGGATAAAAATGATTAATTTAGAAATCAATAATAAGCAAGGTAGGATTAAAATTAATGATGAATTAGAAAATTTACTGAATAAAATTGCTGAAAAAGCAGCTAAATATGAAAACAGAGAAAATGGTAATGTAAGTCTTGCTTTAGTTAATAATGAAAAAATAAGAGAATTAAACAAAAAATTTAGAAATAAAGATGAAGCAACTGATGTATTATCTTTTCCTATGGATGAAGAAATTTGGGGAGATATTATTATTTCTACAGATAAAATTATAGAACAAGCTAAAGAATATGGTCATTCCAAACAAAGAGAACTGGCTTACCTATATACACATGGAATTTTACATCTTCTAGGTTATGATCATAAAACTTCTTCGAAAAAAAAGATAATGAGAGAAAAAGAAGAAAAAATATTAGAAGAAGTAGGTCTTGAGAGGAGGTAGTTCCTGTAATATTACAGGAAAACAAATATGGTTATAAAGTTTATAGTTTTAGGAATTTTACTATTTCTTTCTGCTTTTTTTTCTGGTTCAGAAACAGCATTTATGGCAGTTAATAGAATACAAATCAGAGATAAAAGCAATAAAGGAGATGAAAAAGCTAATCTTGTTGATCAGTTATTAGATGATGAAACACAATTACTAACAACTATATTAATAGGTAATAATCTTGTAAATATTGCCACTTCATCTATTGCAACTTCTATTGCTATTGAACTTTTTGGTAATAAAGGGGTTGGAATAGCTACAGGGGTAGTAACATTATTTATCCTTATTTTTGGAGAAATCACTCCTAAATCCTTAGGAAATAGCAATTCTTTAAAATATGCAAAAATAGTGGCTCCTTTTCTTTACTGGACTGAAAAAGCATTTTACCCTTTTGTCCTCTTTTTTTCCTGGATAATAAAAAAAGTAATAGGGAAGGAAAATCTTATTTCTTCAGCTTTTATAACTGAAGAAGAAATAAGGAGATTTGTTAATGTAAGTGAAGAAGAAGGGGTTATTAAAGAAATAGAAAAAGATATGATTCAGAGTGTTTTTGATTTTGATGATACCCAGGTAAGAGAAATTATGGTTCCTAGAATAGATATGGTATGTATAGATAATGAAGCTAATGTTAAAGAAGTTGTAGAATTGGCTGTTGAATATGGTCATTCAAGAATACCTGTTTATGAAAATGTAGTTGATGATATTATAGGATTAATTTATGTAAAAGATTTATTAAAGTTAATATTAACTAATGAAGATGAAAAAAACATTGATCTTGATGAATTTATTAAACCTATTTATTTTATTCCTGAGTCAAAACCAATTAATACTTTATTAACTGAAATGCAAAAAAGACGAGAACATATGGCAATAGTTCTTGATGAATATGGAGGTACTTCAGGACTAATAACTATTGAAGATTTATTAGAAGAAATAGTTGGGGATATACAGGATGAATTTGATCTTGAGACAAAAATGATTGAAAAAGTAAATGAACATGAAATGATTGTGGATGCCAGAAGTGATATTGATAAAGTTAATGAAAAATTAGAGAATTCTTTACATGAAGAGGAAAATTTTGAAACTATAAGTGGATTTATACTTCATAATTTGGGATATTTGCCCCAAAAAGGTGAAAAAATAGAAATAAATAATTTATTAATAACTGTAGAAGAAGTTAGTGAACATAGAATTGAAAAAGTTAGAATTAAAAGTGAAAAACCATTGAATTTTTAGTGGGAGGGGAGGTTTTAGTTTTTTAAGATGAAGTATTCACGAAAATATTTTATGATAATATTATTTTTAATATTTATTTTATCTCAAATAATACTACCAGCTCAAGCCAAAGCCCAGGAATATAATTTTTCACCATTTTCGGGTAGAGTTGTTAAAGAAAATTATTTTCAAAATGCTGTAATGGCTGTAATTGAAAATTCTAAACAGGCCAGGCCACAATCTGGCTTAAATTCTGCTCCTGTTGTTTATGAATATTTGGTTGAAGGTGGAATAACTCGATTTTTAGCATTATACTGGAATAATATTCCCAATAAGATTGGGCCTATTAGAAGTGCCAGACCTTATTTGATTAAAACTGCAGATTCACATAAATCTATATTATTACATGCAGGTGCAAGTCCGACTGGATTTGAAATATTACAAAATAATGATATAAAACATATAGATCAAATTTATAATGGGAATTACTTTTGGAGAGGTAGTGACAAAAATATACCTCATAATTTGTATACCGGTTATTTTAAAATTAGTGATCATTTAAATAATATGACAGGCCAGGAGTATAATCCTAGATTTGAATATAAAGATTTTAGTTTAATTAATACTGAAAAAATAAAAGCGAAAACTATTAATATAGATTACTGGGGTAATTATGATGTGCATTATAAATATGATATAAAAAATAATACTTATAAAAGATATTTGTATGATTATGAAAATCCTCATCTGAATACTAATAATGAACAAATTACAGTTAATAATATAATAGTTAAATTTGTAAAGACTGATACAAAAGATGATCAGGGTAGATTGGAAATGAAAATTAATGGTAGTGGTAAAGCCTATTATTTTATAGATGGAGATTTTATAGAGGGAAAATGGGAAAAAGAAGAAGGGAAATGGACAATTTTTTATAATAAAGAAAATAAAGAAATAGAACTTAATCCCGGGAAAACCTGGATACAAGTAGTTCCGCAAAATGTTGAAATAAAATATAAAAAAGGTGATAATAATGAAAAAGAAAACTAAAGAAAAAATGTTGAAATTGGCAAAAGAAGCAATAAAAAATGCATATGTGCCATATTCTAATTTTCCTCTTTCAGCTGCATTATTAACTAAAGAAGGAAAAATTTTTACTGGTGTAAACATTGAAAATGCTTCTTATGGTTTAACAAATTGTGCTGAAAGAACTGCCATTTTCAAGGCAGTATCAGAAGGTTATAGAGATTTTGAAGCTCTTTTATTATATGGAAATCAGGAAAAAACAATTACTCCATGTGGTGCCTGCAGACAGGTGATTAATGAATTTGGAGATGATATTGAAATTATTATGGTTAATAAAAATGATAAAGAGGTTTCTAAAACAAGTTCTGAATTATTACCTGGGGCTTTCAAACAGGAGGATATGAAAGATGAGTTTTAAATCAGGTTTTGTTTCAATAATTGGAAGGCCAAATGTAGGAAAATCAACTTTAATTAATAAATTGATTGGTGAAAAAACAGTTATAGTTTCTAAAAAACCTCAAACAACACGTAATCAGCTTAAAGCTATTTATACTGATGATAAAGGTCAAATTATCTTCATGGATACTCCAGGTGTCCATAAAGCTAAAAATGAATTAGATAAATATATGTTAGACCAGGCTTTTCAGAGTTTAAAAGGCATAGATGTATTATTATTTATGGTAGATGCAAATTCTCCTTTTGGTAAAGGAGATCAATTTATTTTAAATCAAATTTCTGGAATTGAAATTCCGGTTTTAGTTGTAATGAATAAAATTGATAAAGTAAATAACAAATTATTATTACAACGACAAAAAAATTATGAAAATAATACAGATTTAGAAGTTATTCCTATTTCTGCAAAGTCAGGTAGGAATGTTGATAATTTATTTGATAAAGTTTTTTCCTTATTACCTGAAGGGCCAAAATATTATCCTGAGGAAATGTTTACTGATCAAATAGAAAAATTTATAGTTTCAGAACTTATTAGAGAACAAATTTTTAAGTATACCAGAGAAGAAATACCATATGGAATTGCAGTTTTAGTTGAGGAAATGAAAGAGAGAGAAAATGGGATGATGTTTGTAAGAGCTAATGTTATAGTAGAAAAGAAATCGCACAAGGGTATAGTGATTGGTAAAAATGGTAAAAGACTAAAGAAAATTGGTTCTGAAGCTCGCAAAACTATTGAAAAATTATTAAATAGTAAAGTTTATCTTGATCTCTGGGTTAAGGTCAAAAAAGACTGGAGAGAAGATAAGAATTTATTAAGGCAGATGGGCTATAAAGATTAAAAATATTTGTTTTAAAGCAGGATAATTGTTAATTATACAGAATATAAATATTAACGATACGAACGTAATCTAATCGTGGGTTATGAAAATAAATGTTAAGGAGTGATAGTTGTGGCTATTAAACCACGTGACATGGCAAAAATGCTCGATCATACTTTTTTGAATCCAACTGGTACAGTGGATGATATAAAGAAACTTTGCGAAGAAGCTGCTGAATACAAATTTGCATCAGTTTGTGTTCACCCAGTTTTTGTGCCTCTTTCTTCTAAAATGCTTTCTGATACTTCAGTTAAAGTTACTACAGTTATTGGATTTCCTTTAGGAGCCAATACTTCTGAAACAAAGGCTTTTGAAACTAGAAATGCTATTAAAAATGGAGCTCAAGAAATTGATATGGTGATGAATATTTCTGCTTTTAAATCTAAAGCTTATGATTTAGTTAAGTCAGATATTAAAGCAGTTGTCGATGCAACAAAATCAACAGGTGTTACCTCAGATATCATAGTTAAAGTTATTATTGAAACATGTTATCTGGATGATGAAGAAATTGTTAAAGCCTGTGAAATTGCCAAAGATGCAGGTGCTGATTTTGTAAAAACCTCAACTGGGTTTGGTACAGATGGTGCTACAATTGAAGGTGTAAGTCTAATGAGAAAAACTGTAGGCAGAGATATTGGAGTAAAGGCATCTGGAGGAATCAAAAATTTTGACCAGGCATTAGATATGCTTGATGCAGGCGCTAATAGAATTGGTGCAAGTTCAGGTGTAGAAATAGTTACTGGAGAAGGAGTGGATGCGGATTAGATAATGGCCACTTTTGAAACAGAAGGTATAGTTTTAAAACATTTTGATCTCGGTGAATCAGATAAAATAATCACTTTTTATACCCGAGACCAGGGAAAAGTTAGGGCTGTTGCTAATGGAGTTCGAAAGTCTAAAAGTAGAATTTCCGGTCTTGTTTTACCTTTTAGTTATAATGACATTAAAATATATCAGGGTAAGTCTTTGGCTAAGATTAATCATATTGAAAATAAATATTCATTTCCTGAATTACGCGAAAATCTTTTGAAAATGGCATATGCTTCATATGTGGCAGAGATATCTGCTAAGACAGGACAGGAAGATAAACCTAATGAACTTTTCTTTTCACTTATTTTAAAAACATTTTATAATATTAGAAATACAGAAGAAAATAATACTGAAAAATTAGATTTAATAAATATTACATTTAAAGGAAAATTGCTAGAAATCTTAGGTTTTAAACCTGAACTAATTAGATGTGTAAAATGTGATAAAAAAGTATCTATATCTAAATCAAATGTTTTCAGTATATCTCATGGTGGACTTGTTTGTGATAAATGTTCACAAAGTGAAGAAGAATATAATTTTTATTTGTCTGGAGAATCATTGGTTATTTTACGATATCTTCTCGGTGAAAATAAAGAACTACCTAAAAATTTAAGAATATCTGAAAATGCATTTCAGATTATAAATAAACTAATAGACCAATTTATTATTTATCACCTTGATATAAATATTAAGTCAGAAAAATTTTTGCATATGATAAAAAATTTAGGATAAAATTTAATGAGGTGATATTATGGAAAAATTAGAAAAGATTGATATTATTAAAAAAAGATTGGGTGTTAGTTACAGCAAAGCAAATGAGGCATTAGAGGATTGTGATGGAGATGTAGTGGCAGCTTTAATTCAACTAGAAGAAAATATGGATACTGATGAAAGTCAAGATACTGAAGAAAATTTTGAAAAAGATAAGATAAATGTGATGGGACATGAATTGATTGATAAGTTAAAAGAAATAATAAAAGAAGGTAATGTAAAAAAAATAACTGTAAAAAATGATAAAGGAGAGTCTATACTTGAAATTCCAGTAACAGCCGGTGTTGTTGGACTGGTTTTATTCCCTTATATAGGAATTTTAGGTGGAATGGCTGCTATGTTAAAAGAATATAAGTTAGAAATAAAAAAAGAAATAAAAAAAGAAAATGAAAAAGAAAATGAAAAAGAAAATGAAAAAGGAAATGAAGAAGAGGAAGATTTAAATTAAATAGATTATTAAAAGATTAATATAAATTTACCTCGTTCCTAAAAGTTGGAATGAGGTTTTTCCTTTTATTTTTAATACATTTAATAGTGAAGAAAGGGTGGATATAATGAACTTTCAAGATATAATTCAAAACTTAAATGAATTCTGGGGAGAGCAAAATTGTGTAATTGAACAGCCTTATGATATTGAGGTTGGGGCAGGTACTATGAGTCCCTCTACATTCTTGCGTTCTTTAGGTCCTGAAGAATGGAATACTGCCTATGTTCAACCATGTAGGAGACCACAGGATGGAAGATATGGAGACAATCCTTATAGAATGCAAAGATATTTTCAGTATCAGGTAATTATGAAACCATCACCTGATAATATACAACAGCTATTTTTGGATAGTCTTTCTGCTTTAGGAATAGATTCTAAAAAACATGATATTCGTTTTGTAGAGGATAATTGGGAAGCTCCAACCTTAGGTGCCTGGGGGCTTGGTTGGGAAGTATGGTTAGATGGTATGGAAATTACTCAATTTACATATTTTCAACAGGTAGGTGGTTTTGAAGCAAAACCAGTTACTGTAGAAATCACTTATGGTCTTGAAAGATTGGCAATGTATTTACAAAAAGTAAATGAAGTTTATGATATCGAATGGGTGGATGGAGTTAAATATGGAGATATATATTATAATAATGAAGTAGAACAGTCTAAGTATAATTTTGAAGTTGCAAGTATTGACTTTTTGCAAAAACAATTTGATATGTTTGAAAAAGAAGCTAAAAATATAATTTCTAAAAATCTTGCTCTACCTGCATATGATTATACTCTTAAATGTTCTCATGTTTTTAATCTATTAGATGGTAGAGGTGCTGTTAGTGTAACAGAAAGAGCAAATTATATAAAACGAGTAAGAAAATTAGCTCATGAATGTGCTAAGGTTTATTTAAATAAATAAAATCAACTATATTGTAAAGTTTATAATAAAAAAGGAGTGAAAAAAATGGCTGAAGATTTTTTATTAGAAATTGGTACTGAAGAGATGCCTGCTAATGATATGAATTTAATACGTCAAAATTTTTCAAAAGAAGCAGCAGAACTTTTTTCTGAGAATCGTCTGGAATATAAAAATTTAAATGTGTATTCAACTCCTAGAAGATTAACTCTATATATTGAACAATTAGCTGAAAAGCAGAGTGATAAAAAGGAAAGTGTTAGAGGACCAGCTTATGATATTGCTTTTGATGATGAAGGGAATCCTACTAAAGCTGGTGAAGGTTTTGCCCGGGGCCAGGGTGTTGAAGTTGAAGATTTAGTAGTAAGAAATGATTATTTATATGCTGATAAAGTTGAAAAAGGAAAAAAAACTTCTGAAATATTAGCAAATATCATTCTAGATTTAATGAAAAACATTGATTTTCCGAAAGCTATGCGCTGGGGAAATATAGATTTTAAATTTATTAGACCAATTAAATGGCTGCTTGCGCTATTTGGTACTGAAAAAATAGATTTTGAAATTGCAGGAGTAAATTCTGGAAGATTAAGTTATGGCCACAGATTTTTAACTGATAAAGGATTTGAGATAGATAAACCTCAAAATTATTTTGATATACTAAAAGATAATTATATAATAGTTGATCAGAAAAAGAGGAGAAAAATTATAAAAGAACAAATTAATAATCTAGAAGAAATTTCTGGCGAAGTTGTTTTTGCTGATAATCTTTTAGCAGAAGTGGTAGATTTATTAGAATATCCAACTGCTTTTTGTGGTAGTTTTTCTGAAGAGTATTTAAAAATTCCAGAAGATGTTTTGATAACTTCTATGGTAGAACATCAACGTTATTTTCCAGTAAGGAAAAAATCTGGTGAATTAGATAATTTATTTGTAGGAGTTCGTGATGGTAATGAAGAATATTTAGAAACAGTTAAAAAAGGTAATGAAATGGTTTTAAAGGCCAGATTGGCAGATGCTCAATTTTTCTTTGAAGAAGACCAAAAAGAAAATTTTGAGAATCTAAAAAATGATTTAAAAGATGTAGTTTTCAAAGAGGAATTAGGTACAATGTATGATAAAGTATTAAGACTTGAAAAATTATCTAAAAAAATTGCCGATGAATATAATCTATCTGAAGAAAAAACAAATAATCTTATAAGAGCTGCTGAATTAAGCAAAAATGATTTACTTACAGAAATGGTTAATGAATTTGCCAAATTACAGGGAATAATGGGAGCAGAATATGCAGATTTAGCAGGCGAAAACAAAGAAGTCGTTGAAGGTATAAGAGAACATTATTTACCTCGATTTGCTGGTGATAAATTACCACAAACTATAATAGGAAGTATTTTAAGTTTAACTGATAAGTTAGATAATATAACAGCTCATTATGGTTTGGGAATAAAACCAAGTGGATCACAGGACCCTTTTGCTTTGAGAAGACAGGCTTCTTCAATTGTTAGGATAATTCTTGATCTAAGAAAAAATGTTAAAATTAGTAAATTAATTGAATATAGTTTGAATATTTTAGATATAGAAAATAATGAACTTCTAAAAGAAGTTAAAGAGCTATTATTACAGCGGTTACGTAATGAACTTGAAGAAATGGAATTAAGATATGATGTGATTAATGCTGCTATAAGTATTAAAAACGATGATTTTGTAGATCTAAAAGATAGAGCTGAAGCTGTTATGAAAGTACGTAAAGATAATCCTGAGTTATTTGTAGATTTATTTAGAGGTCTTGTAAGAGCCAAAAATTTAGGAAATAAAGCTGATAAGAAACTTGAGATAGATGAAAATTTATTTGAAACTGAAGAAGAAAAAAATCTTTACAAAAAATATATAAGTTTAAAAGAAAAGATAAAAAATAAATATGAAACTGGAGATTATAAAACTGCTTTAAAAAGATTAGTAGAGTTTAAAAAGCCAGTAGATCTATTTTTAGATAATGTAATAGTTATGGTGGATAATAAAAAACTAAGGGAAAATAGACTGGCCCTTCTTCAAAAAGTCTCAAAAATTTCAGAAATATTTATAGATATTGATGAAATTGCACTTGATGATTAATAATCATCAAAGACTAAAATTGAGGTGATAAAATTGCAAGAAAAGCCAAAAGTTTATATTGTATCAGATTCAATAGGTGATACTGCTCAAAATGTAGTAGATGCTGCGGCGAGTCAATTTAATTCAGGACACATTAAAACAGAGCGTTATTCATATATAAAAACATCACGAGAATTAAAAAATATTATTGAAAGAGCAAAAAAAGATAAATCTCTGATTGTTTTTACTTTAATTAACCCAAAATTAAGAAAAGAATTTGTCGAATTAGGAGAAAAAAATGATGTTCCAATTATAGATATTATGGGTCCGGTTATGAAAAAATTTCAAAATATGCTTGATATAGAGCCTAAATTAAAACCGGGATTGGTTCATAGATTGGATCAAAATTATTTTAAAAGAGTAGAAGCTATGGAATTTACAGTAAAATATGATGATAGAAATGATGATAAAGGTATTAGACTTGCAGATGTAGTACTGGTAGGTGTTTCTAGAACTTCTAAAACTCCAATGTGTATTTATTTATCATATAGAGGTTATAAGGCAGCAAATGTTCCATTAGTTCCTGAAGTTGAAGAATCTTCATTACTTTATAGAAATCCAGGTAATAAAATTATTGGCTTAACTATTGATCCTTTACTTTTAAATGAGATCAGACAGGAACGGTTAAAGGCTTTAGGATTAAGTCCTGATTCTCAGTATGCATCTATTGAAAGAATAAATAATGAATTAGAACATGCTGAAAAAATAATGCAAAAAATAGGATGTCCTGTTATTGATGTTACCAATAAATCCATTGAGGAGTCCGCTAATGAAGTTATGTCTTATATCTAGCCATTGAGGAGGCCAGCTTATGTTTTCTAGATCAGATCTGGAAAAAAGAGAAAAGGAAATATTATCAAAACATGCCTGTTTTAGTAGTGACAGCAAAGGGAGGTTAAAAGAAGAAGAAAAGTGTGATATTAGACCAATCTTTCAACAGGATAGAGATAGAATTATACACAGTAAAGCTTTTAGAAGACTCAAACATAAAACTCAGGTATTTATAGCTCCCGCTGGTGATCACTATCGAACCAGGTTAACTCATACACTAGAAGTTAGCCAGATTGCAAGAACTATAGCCAGGTCTTTAAAATTAAATGAAGATTTAACTGAAGCGATTTCATTAGGGCATGATTTAGGTCATACTCCTTTTGGCCATGCAGGAGAAGCAATTTTAGATAAAATATCCAATAATGGCTTTGACCATAATAAGCAAAGTTTAAGAGTAGTTGATTATTTAGAAGATCTAAATCTTTCCTGGGAGGTAAGAGATGGGATTTTACATCATACCGGGAATGGTAACCCAGCTACCATGGAAGGTGAAATAGTTCGGATTGCAGATAGGATTGCTTATATTAATCATGATATTGATGATGCTTTGCGTGCTGGGATAATTAAAAGATTGGATTTACCTGAAAAATCTATTAATATTTTAGGTGAAAGTCATTCTGATCGAATCGATAAAATGGTAAGAGATATTGTAAAAAATAGTTGGGAAAAATCAAATATTCAGAGGAGTAAGCTAGTTAAAAAGGCAACTGGAGAGTTGAGAAAATTCTTATTTGATAATGTTTATATCGGTAGTGGGGCTAAAAAAGAAGAAATAAAAGCTGAAAGATTATTAAAAATACTTTTTAATTATTACAAAAAAACTCCTGATGAAATACCAGCTAAATTTAAATCAATGATAGATAAATTTGGTATTGATCAAATTATTATCGATTATATAGCAGGGATGTCTGATAGATATGCAATTGAAAAGGGAGAAGAATTATTTATACCAAGCCCCTGGTTTGATTAATACAATTTTAATATTTTTAAGTGCAGGAATATAAATTTATTTGACGAATTATAAAACATAAGGTAGGTGAAATATGGGATCTCTTTCTAATGAATTTAAGGAAGAAGTGAAAGACAGAATAGATATTGTTGATGTAATAACTGATTATGTTGATTTGAAAAAATCAGGAAAAAATTATAAGGGTCTCTGTCCATTTCATCAAGAAAAAACACCTTCCTTTACCGTAAATCCTGCTAATCAATTTTATCATTGTTTTGGTTGTGGAGCAGGTGGTGATGTTTTTAGTTTTTTAATGGAAATAGAACATATAACTTTTTTTGAAAGTTTAAAAATGGCGGCAGAGCGGGTAGGGATGGAACTTCCAAATCAAAGTGAAAGACAGAAACAAGTTGCTAATATGAGAGACAAAATTTTTACTATAAATAATCTTAGTGCTCGCTTTTACAATTATCTTTTATTAGAACATGAAATTGGTAAAAAAGCTCTTGAATATTTAAAAAACAGAAATTTTAGTAAAGAAGATATAAATAAATTTAGTTTAGGATTTGCTCCAGATAAATGGACAGCTCTCTATAAATTTCTTAATAACAAAGGATTTACAAAAGATGATATGGTAAAAGCAGGTTTGCTTATAAAAAAGAGTGAACAAAAATATTATGATAGATTTAGAAATAGAATTATTTTCCCAATTTTTAATAGTAGAGGAGAAGTACTTGCTTTTGGAGGGAGAATAGTTGATGATAATATAAATCAACCTAAATATCTTAATTCTCCTGATACAATGGTATATGATAAGAGTGATAATCTTTATGGTTTGAATTGGGCTAAAAATCAGATGAGAAAAAGTGATAATGCAATAGTAATGGAAGGTTATACTGATGTATTAACAGCTCATATGAATGGTATTAATAATGCAGTTGCTTCTTTAGGAACTTCTTTAACCGAAAAACAGGCTAAAATGTTAAAAAGATATGTTTCTAAAGTATATATTGCCTATGATTCTGATACAGCAGGTGCTAAAGCAACTTTAAGAGGACTGGAAATATTAAAAAAAGAAGGTTTGAATTTAAAAGTTATTAAATTACCTGAAGATACTGATCCTGATGATTATTTAAAATCAGAAGGAAAAGATAAATTTCTGGAATTAAAAGAAAAGGCTCTTTCACTTATTGAATTTAAAGTAGATAATATAATTTCAAATACAGAATTTGAAAATGCAGATGATAAAGTAAATATAACTCATAAAATTGTAAATGTTTTAGCTCAGATAGATGATCCAATAGAAAGAGAAGTTTATACTAAAGATATTGCTCAAAAAGTTGATTTAGAAAATGATTTACTATATCAAGAAGTGGAAAAAAGAAGAGTCGAAAGAGAAAAAAGTAAAAGTAAAAATAAGAAAAGAAAGTTAAATAAAACAAAAAATAATGAAAAGAGTCCAAATACCTATAAAGGGATAAATGAAATTGAAAAGAAAATTTTAAAAACATATATAGATTATCCAGAATATAGATCTTATATAAAAGATAATGTACAAAAAGATTATTTTACTAATAAAGAAACAAAAGAAATATGGAGAAAATTATTTACTTTAAAAAGTAATGATAAGATAAACAAATTGTTTTCAGAACTAGAAAATGAACAAATAGAAAATTTATTTATGAAATTAACAGTAGAAGAAAAAAGTGAAATAAACAGACCTATGCTTAAAGCTTATTTAAATCAATTCAAAGAAAATTATAAATATAGATTTAAATATAAAATATATAAAAAATTGCAAAAAAATGATATTTCTTTAAAAGATTTGAATTCAATATTAATTTCTTATCAAAAATTATTTTGAAGTAAAGGGGAAGGAGGGATCTAGATGGCTGATAAAAGGGTTGATACTCATAAAATAGATGAAGTTAATGATTTGGTTATTCGTGGAAAAAAACAGGGTTATTTAACCTATGAAAAAATAATGGATAAACTTGAAAAAACCAGATTGAACTCAGAGGAAATAGATGAAATTTATGATATTTTTAATGAATTAGATATTGAAATTGTTGAAGATATTTCTGAATTGGAAAATGAAGATGAGGAAAAAGAACTGGATTTAAGTGTATCAAAAAGTAATGGTATTGAAGACCCTGTTCGTATGTATTTAAAAGAAATTGGAAAAGTTGATTTATTAACAGCTGAGGAAGAAGTAGAATTAGCTAAAAGAATGGAAAAGGGAGATGAATCTGCTAAACAACATTTAGTAGAAGCTAATTTGAGACTTGTAGTAAGCATAGCTAAAAAATATGTTGGACGAGGTATGCTGTTTTTAGATTTAATTCAGGAAGGTAACATGGGTTTAATGAAAGCAGTAGAAAAATTTGATTATACTAAAGGTTATAAGTTTAGCACTTATGCTACCTGGTGGATTAGACAGGCTATAACTCGATCTATAGCTGATCAATCTAGAACTATAAGAATTCCAGTTCATATGGTAGAAACTATAAATAAATTAATTAGAGTTTCCAGACAGCTTCTACAGGATCAGGGAAGAGAACCAACTGATGAAGAAATTGCAGATGAAATGGGAATAACTCCTAAAAAAGTTAGAGAAATTAAAAAAATATCTCAAGAACCAGTTTCACTAGAAACACCTATTGGAGAAGAAGAAGATAGCCATCTTGTTGATTTTATTGAAGATGAAGATGCTCCTGCTCCTGCTTCTGCAGCAACTTTCATTTTACTTCGTGAACAACTGGACAGTGTGCTTGATACTCTTACTGATAGAGAAAAGAGAATTCTAGAATTAAGATTTGGTATTGAAGATGGCAGGTCTAGAACTTTAGAAGAAGTTGGAAAAGAGTTTGATGTTACTAGAGAGCGTATTAGACAAATCGAAGCAAAAGCCTTAAGAAAATTACGGCATCCTACTCGAAGTAAAAAATTAAGAGATTTTTTGGATTAACCTTGTTCTTTAGAACAGGGTTTTTTCAATTTGATATTATTTGTTTAAAGGAGGTTTTGTAATTGGAAAATGCGCAAATGATTATCGGACTTTTAACAGACTTAGCACCTCAAAATTATGCTTATAAATGGGATAATGTTGGAATTCAGGCTGGTAGTTTAAATCAAAAAACTAAAAATGTTTTAGTAACTCTTGATATAAACCATAAAGTTTTAAAAGAAGCTAAAGAAAAAGAATGTAATTTAATTATATCTCATCATCCTGTGATTTTTGATGAATTAAGTTCAATTCATGACCAGACTGAAACTGGTAGATTAATAATTGATGCTATAAAAAATGATATAACTCTTTATTCAGCTCATACCAATCTTGATGTAGCTAATGGTGGATTAAATGACTATTTAGCTGATTTATTGGGGATTACTAATATAAAAGGTTTAGCTTTTAAAGAAAGGGAAAATTATTATAAATTAGTTGTTTTTGTTCCGGAAAAAAGTCTTGATAAAGTTAGGGAAAGTGTTTTAAAAAATGGAGCTGGACAAATAGGTAATTATAGTAAAACTTCATTTGTTGCAAAAGGAGAAGGAACTTTTAAACCAGAAAAAGGTAGTGAACCTTATGTAGGTGAAAGAGGGAAGATGGCCCAGGTCAATGAATTTAGATTTGAAACTATTGTTAAAGAAGATAATCTAAATAAAATTATTGCTTCATTAAAAAAAGTACATCCTTATGAGGAAGTTGCTTATGATATATATGAGCTTAAAAATATTTTTGAAGATAAAAATATATCATTAGGGAGAATTGGGCTACTAAAAAAACCTTTGAAATTATATGAATATGTACAAAAAGTAAAAAAAATATTAAATTTACCTTTTTTAAGATATTATGGGAATGATGATTCTAAAATTAAAAAAATAGCTCTTTGCAGTGGGAGTGGGGCAGATCTAATTTCTAAAGCTAAATATTCCGGTGCAGATCTTTATATTACTGGAGATGTTAAATATCATGAAGCTCAGCATGCAGAAGAGTTAGGATTGAATTTAATTGATGCAGGTCATTATGGAACTGAAAAAATAGTAAAAGATTTACTTTTTTCTTATTTATCTAAAAAGGCAACAGAAAAAAACTATGATATTAAGGTTATAAAATCTGAATTAAATACCAATCCCTGGAAATATATTTGACATAAATAGCAATTTAATGATATACTAGCTAATGGTGAAAAATGTCGGATTATAAGTTGGCCAGGTGATCGCAGCTGATTTTCAGCTGAGGAAAGTCCGAGCTCCATAGGGCAGGGTGCTGGGTAACTCCCAGTGGAGGCGACTCCCAGGAAAGTGCCACAGAAACAAACCGCCAATTATTTGGTAAGGGTGAAAAGGTGAGGTAAGGGCTCACCAGTATTCAGGTAACTGAATAGCTAGGCAAACCCCACCTGGAGTAAGTTCAAATAGGGAGATATAGGGCTGCTCGTCCTATCTCCGGGTATGAACGCTCGAGGTATCAAGAAATTGATACTGCAGATAGATGATCACCAATTACAGAACTCGGCTTACAGGCCAACTTATAATCCTCTTACATATTTTGCGTATTTTGTAATTTTTTTATTACATAATTTTAATCTCAATATAAAAATTTTTAAAAAATATACTAATATTACATAAAATGAGGTGTTAATATGGCAAAAAATTTGACTGCTAATGAAATATTAAGTGCAGTAAATACCCTTGATAGGGCATTAACTAAAATTGCAGATTTTGAAGAAGAAAATATTGAGTTTAGTGAGAGAGTTTTAGATAATAGAATTATAACAATGGAAGGATATTTACGTTTTCTTAAAAAAGAAGGAATACCTAGATTGCAATCAGTAGTAAATAAAAAAGAGGGTGAAAAAAATGACTGATGAAATCTATTATAAAGTACAATATCCTATTAAAAAAGCTATTAATATTTTAAAAGATGTTGAACCAGATAAAGTAGATGATTATAATTTTTCAGATAATGAAAAAGCTAAAATTAAGTCATTTTTAAATAAATGGGAAAATGAAGCAAAATTTGAATTAGAAGATTTAATTAAAAAGCTAAGAAAAATGTAGGTTTTTGAAGAGTCATGGTTAATTTTGACCATGGCTCTTTTGCTGTATTGCTAAGAATAATGAAAAGTGCATTTATTGAAAACAATTGTATTATGTGATAAAATAACAATTGGATTATGATTGTAAGGAGGTAATCTATATGGCTGGTCATTCTAAATGGGCTAATATAAAACACAAAAAGAAAAAAGAAGATAAAAGACGTGCAAAATTGTTTTCAAAACTAAGTAAAAAAATTGCTGTTGCCGCTAGAGAAGGTGGCGGTGATCCCGAAAAAAATCCTGATTTAAGAAGAGCAATAGAAAAAGCACAGGATAATAATATGCCTAATGATAATATAGAAAGGGCTATAAAAAGAGGTACAGGTAATTTAGAGGGTGTTAATTATGAAGAGTTTGTATATGAAGGTTATGGCCCTGGTGGTGTAGCTCTTTATTTGGAAATAATGAGTGATAATAGGAATAGAACAGCTTCAGAACTTCGACATATTTTATCTGAAAGAGGCGGAAATTTAGGCCAATCAGGTTGTGTGGCCTGGATGTTTGAACGTAAAAGCCAATATATTTTAGACCTTGATTCAACTGATCTAACAGAAGATGAACTTATGTTAGAAGCACTTGAAGCAGGTGCAGAAGATGTTTTAGTAGAAGGTAATACAGTTACTATATATGCTGATCCTACTGAATTTGAACAGGTTAAAGAAAACTTGGAAAAAAAGGGCTTTGATCTTAACTCCTCTGATATAGCTATGATTCCAAATAATAATGTTAAACTTGATAAAAGAGAAGCTCAAAAAATGCTTAAATTAATGGACGAACTTGAAGACCATGATGATGTACAGGAAATATATGCAAATTTCGATATTCCTGATGATATTATGGAAGATATTGCTGAGCAAGATGATTAAACACTGAAAAGGCACTGATTTTTTCAGTGTCTTTTATCTATTTTTTAGATGATTTTTAATTAAATGAGGTATTGGATTATAAAAGAGGTGATTTTTTTGATAATTCTCGGCATTGATCCGGGATTAGCGACATTAGGCTATGCCTGTGTTGAAAAAGAAGGTAATAATTTTAGAAAAATTGATTATGGAACAATTACAACTCCAGCTGATATGAAAAATATAGATAGATTGGAAAAAATTTATAATGAACTAAATAGTTTAATCGAGAAATTTTCACCTGCCCATATGGCTGTAGAAGAATTATTTTTTAATAAAAATGTAAAAACTGCTATTAAAGTTGGACAGGCAAGAGGTGTTATTTTACTTACAGGTGCTCAGGCTGGCTTGGAAGTAGGAGAATATACACCACTTCAGGTAAAACAGGCTGTAGTTGGTTATGGTAGAGCAAGTAAAATGCAGGTACAACAGATGGTAAAAGCTTTATTAAGTCTTGAAAAAATACCAAAACCTGATGATGCTGCAGATGCATTAGCTGTTTCTATTTGCCATGGTCACAGTGTTATTGCCGAAAAGAGATGGGGTGACCAACTTTGATAGGAAGTCTTAAGGGGAAAATTAAAACAAAATTTGAGGATCAGTTAATAATTGAAGTAAATGGTGTTGGTTATTTAGTTGAAGTTGCTGATATATCAAGAGTTGAGTCTGAAGGTAAACAAAGCCACTTATATATTTATACATATGTTAGAGAAGATCAGTTAGACTTATATGGTTTTCAAACTATGGAAGAAAGGCAATTGTTTGAGATATTATTATCAGTTTCTAGAATAGGACCTAAAGCTGCTATAAATATTCTTTCCCATTTAAGTTATGATAGATTTATAAATGCAATTCTTACTGAAAATATTGCTGTTTTAAAAGAAGTAAAAGGGATTGGTCCTAAAACTGCTCAGCGACTTGTATTGGAATTAAAAAATAAGGTTGATGAATTAGCTAAGAATATAAATATAGAAAAAAGTGAGCAAAGTCAGGATGATGAAGAATTATATGATGCAATTTTGAGTCTGGGATATTCAGCAAAAGAAATTGATAAAGCACTGGTAAATATTAATTTTGATAAAGAAGAAAGTCTTGAAAATAAAATCAGAAAAGTTTTAAGTACTTTAGGGAGGGAGAGCTAATAAATGGATGAAGAAAAAAGAGTTGTTACACCTCAACAAAAAGAAAAAGATCTTGATAGTACTCTCCGTCCGGAAAAATTAAAGTATTATGTAGGCCAGGAAAAAGTTAAGAAAAAGTTGAATATTTTTGTTAAAGCAGCAAAAGAAAGAGGGGAAGCTCTTGATCATGTTCTGCTTTATGGTCCACCTGGTTTAGGAAAAACTACTTTGGCTAATATTATTGCAAATGAATTAAATGTTAGCATTCATACTACCTCTGGTCCTGCAATTGAACGTCCAGGAGATTTAGCTTCAATTTTGACTAATTTACAAAAAAATGATGTTTTATTTATTGATGAGATACATCGATTAAATAAAATGGTAGAAGAGGTTCTATATCCTGCTATGGAAGATTATTCTCTGGATATTATGATTGGTAAGGGACCAAGTGCCCGATCTGTAAGATTGGATTTAGCATCATTTACACTGGTAGGAGCGACTACCAGAGCAGGGCTTTTGAGTTCACCTTTGCGAGATAGATTTGGTGTAATAAATCGTCTTGAATTTTATGATAAAGAGGAATTAACTGATATAATTATGAGGTCAGCAAGAATACTTGATATAGAAATTGAAGAAGAAGGAGCTATCGAAATAGCTCGTCGTTCTCGAGGTACACCAAGGATTAGTAATCGACTTCTAAAAAGAGTGAGGGATTTTGCTCAGGTTAAAGCCGATGGAATAATTACTACTGAAGTAGTTGATAAAGCTTTAAATTTACTAGAAATTGATGAAATGGGCCTTGATAATTTTGATCATAGACTTTTGAAAACTATTATCAAAAAATTTGATGGTGGCCCGGTAGGCTTAAAGACAATGTCTGCTTCCTTAAGTGAAGAAAGAGAAACTATTGAAGACGTATATGAACCCTATCTTTTACAGATAGGTTTTATTGATAGAACTCCAAGAGGTAGAGTGGCAACCACTGCTGCCTATAAACATCTTGATTTTAAAGTTAATTCTACTGAACAGGAAAAATTATTTAAAGATTGAGGTTTCTGGAGGGATTTTATGGATGTTAAAGAATTTGATTATGATTTACCTGAAGAATTAATAGCTCAAAAACCTAAAGAAAATAGAGATGAATCACAATTAATGTGTTTAAATAAGAATACAGGTGAGATTAATGAAGAAATTTTCAAGAATATAATAGATTATGTAAATCCTGAAGATATGATTATATTTAATAATAGTGAGGTAATACCTGCCAGATTATATGGTGAAAAAATACCTACAGGTACTGAAATAGAAATTTTACTTTTAAATGAAATCGAAGAAGGCAAATGGGAAGTTTTAGTAAAACCAGGTAAAAGAGTAAAAAAAGGTGTAAAGGTATCTTTTGGAGAAGATTTGTTAATAGGTGAGGCAGTAGAATATACTGATTTTGGTGGTAGAATAATGGAATTTAGCTATGAAGGAAATTTTTCTGAAATCATAGACAAATTAGGAGAAATGCCACTCCCACCCTATATAAAAAGAAAACTTGATAATCCAGATCGTTACCAAACAGTTTATGCAAAAAAAAGAGGTTCTGCAGCAGCTCCAACAGCCGGACTTCATTTTACTGATGAACTTATAAAAAAAATTAGAAATAAAGGAGTGAGTATAGGCTATCTTACTTTACATGTAGGTTTGGGCACCTTTAGACCTGTAAGAACTGAAAAAGTTGAAGATCATAATATGCACTCTGAATATTTTGAATTAGAGCAGAGTGTTGTTGATAAAATCAAAAAAACTAAAAAAAATAATGGTAGAATAATAGCGGTTGGCACTACTGTTACTCGAACTTTAGAATCAATTGCTTCTCAAAATTCAGGAGAATTAAAAGAAAGTAAAGGTTGGACAGATATATTTATTTATCCTGGCTATAAATTTAAAGCAATAGATGCTTTGATTACAAATTTTCATTTACCAAAATCTACTTTATTAATGTTAGTAAGTGCTTTTGCAGGTAAAAAAAATATTATGAATGCTTATCAAAAAGCAGTAGAAGAAAAATACAGATTTTTTAGTTTGGGAGATGCAATGTTTATTTATTAAATATATATAGTTGAGAAAGGATGAGAAAATGGCTTTTAGTTTTGAATTATTGCATGAAGAAAAAAATACTAAAGCAAGACATGGAGTGATTTCTACTTCCCATGGAAAGATTGAAACACCAATTTTTATGCCAGTTGGAACTCAGGCTACTGTAAAAGCAATGACTCCTGATGAATTGAAAAAAATTGGTTCTGAAATTATTTTAGCTAATACCTATCATTTATATTTAAGACCTGGTGCAGATTTAATTGAGCAGGCAGGTGGGTTACATGATTTTATGAGTTGGGATAAGCCGATATTAACTGATAGTGGTGGATTTCAAGTTTTTAGTTTATCTGATCTTCGTGAAATCAAAGAAGAAGGAGTCCATTTTCAATCTCATCTAGATGGTTCTAAACATTTTATTTCCCCGGAAAAAGCAATCCAAATCCAAAATAAATTGGGAGCAGATATAATAATGGCTTTTGATGAGTGTCCTCCATATCCCAGTGAATATGATAAAATGGCTAAATCAGTAGAAAGAACCATTAGATGGGCAGAAAGGTGTAAAAACGAAAAAGATAAGATTAATAATTCAGACCAGGCACTTTTTGGAATAGTTCAGGGAGGAGTTTATAAAAAACTTCGCAAATATAGTGCTCAGGCAACAACTGAATTAAATTTTCCTGGCTATGCTTTAGGAGGTTTAAGTGTAGGGGAACCAAATGAAGAAATGTATAAAATTTTAGATTACACTACTCCATTTTTACCTAAAAATAAGCCTCGCTATTTAATGGGGGTAGGAACTCCAGAAGATTTGATAGAAGGGGTTAAATATGGGATAGATATGTTTGATTGTGTTTTACCTACGAGAATAGCAAGACATGGACAGGTTTTTACACATGAGGGGAAAATTACTATTAGAAATGCTCAATTTAAGGATGATTTTTCTCCAATAGATAAAGAATGTGATTGTGAAGTCTGTCAAAATTATAGTAGAGCTTATATTAGACATCTGATGAAAAGAAAAGAAATTTTAGGTATGAGACTTAATACCTACCATAATTTATATTTTCTTTTAAATTTAATGCAGGAATTAAAGCTTGCTATTAAGAATAATCGTTTTGAAGAATATCGAAAAGAATTTTACTCAAAATATAAAAAATAGTTATTTTATAATATTTCTCCTAATTTAAGGCAGGAATATTTACTTCGATTGTTGAATAAATAGAAAGAAGGTAAGATTATTTAAAATATTTTAAAGGGGGATTTTTAATAATGCAACAGGGATTTTTAACAATTTTAATGTGGGTAGTAATTTTTGGAGTATTGTGGTTCTTTTTAATAAGACCGCAAAGAAAACAACAAAAAGAACATGATGAAATGATAGAAAATCTAGAAGTTGGAGACAGAGTAGTTACTATTGGTGGAATTAGAGGTAAAATAATAAATATCAAAGAAAATAATGTTAGACTTAGAATTTCTTCTAATGTTGATATTGATTTGATAAGAGATTCTATTGGTAGAATTGATCAGGAAAATCAGCCTGAAGACAAAAAGATTAAAGAAAAAGAAAAAGATAAAGATGAGAAAAAAGAGGAAAATGAAGCATAAATTTGCTTAGTTTAGAGTAGGAGGAAACTACATTGGATAGCTCAGATATTAAAGAACTTATACAGTCGCTTGTTATAGCAGCAGTTTTAGCATTTTTGATAATTACATTTGTAGCTCAATCTTTTGTAGTAGATGGCCGCTCAATGGAACCTACTTTACATGATGGAGAAAGACTTTTTGTGAATAAATTTATTTATAGATTCCATCCACCAGAACGAGGAGATATTATAGTATTTTCTCCTCGTGGTGATACAGATAAAAAATATATAAAAAGAGTGATTGGTTTACCAGGAGATACTATTGAAATAAACGATGGAGAAACTTATGTCAATGGTGAGCTAATTAAAGAAGAGTATATTAATGAGTCTATGGATGGTGATTTTGGCACTTATAAAGTTCCTGAAGAAAGTGTTTTTGTTATGGGAGATAATCGAAATCATAGTGCTGATAGTCGTTATCCATCAATTGTTGGTTATGTTGAGTATGATTCAATAGCTGGTAAAGCTTTTTGGGTTTATTGGCCAATAAACAAGATGAGAGTAATTGATAGTTATGAATATGACATAAATGAAATAAGTTCTTTGCAATAAAGTTAGGAGGATCTTAAAGAATGAGATATAAACAAAAAAAGACATTAAAATTAATATTGATTGTAGCATTAATCGGATTTGCCTATTTTTTATTTTCTTATTATGGAATAAATTTAGGTCTGGATCTACAGGGAGGAGCTCATATAGTTTTACAGGCTCAGGAAACTGAAAATAGAGAAATCAATGATGATGTTATGACTGGAATTATTAATATAATTGAACGAAGAGTAAATCAATTAGGTTTAACTGAACCTGTTATCCAACGTCAGGGAGAAAAACGAATAATAGTAGAACTGCCTGCTATTGATGATCCTAATGAAGCTATAGATACTATTGGACGAACTGCGATGTTAACATTTAAAAATCCAAGTGGAGAAGTTGTTATGACAGGTGATGTGATTAATGATGCAAGTGCTGATTATGATCAGTATGGAAGACCGGTTGTGTCATTTAAGTTAACTAAAGAAGGTGAAGAACAGTTTGAAAATGTTACTAGAAGATTATTAGGTCAAAAAATGGGTATTTACCTTGATGATGAGAGATTGACTAATCCAACTGTTCAATCTGTCATTTCTGGATCTGGAGGTCAAATCACTGGTTATAGTAGTGTTGAAGAGGCAAGAGAAGATGCTATTTTAATTCGAGAAGGGTCACTACCAGTTCCTGTAGAGGTTATAGCCAGGAGTACTGTTGGACCTACTTTAGGTGAAATAGCTATAGACAAAAGCCTTACTGCTGGGTTAATAGGTCTTTTACTTGTAGGTATTTACATGGTATTTTATTATAGATTTCCTGGTATATTAGCTGCAATTATACTTGCTATTTATGGATTGTTTTTATTAGGTACACTTGCCGGATTACAGGCAACCCTTACTTTACCAGGTATAGCTGGATTAATTTTATCTATAGGTATGGCAGTAGATGCTAATATTATAATTTTTGAAAGAATAAAAGATGAAATTAAAAGTGGAAAAACATTACGCTCGGCTATTGATTCTGGATTCAAAAGAGCTTATACTACTATATTAGATGCTAATGTTACTACAATTATTACAGCTTTAATTTTAGCTTATTTTACTAGTGGTACAGTACGAGGATTTGCAGTTACACTTGGAATTGGTGTAGCAGTAAGTATGTTTACAGCATTTTTTGTAACAAGAAATGTACTCGATTTATTTTCAAATACACAATTATTAAAAAGTGATAAGGCATTTGGTGTAAGGGGAGGACAATAAATTATGGATATAATGGGAAAAAGAAAAATATGGTATGCAATTTCAATTGCAGTAATCCTTATTGGATTTACATTTCTGCTATTTAATGGTTTGAATTTTGGAATTGATTTTACTGGAGGTACAATATTAGAATTTACTTTTGATAATGAAGTAACTAACACTGAAATAAGAGATACATTATCTGAACTTGACTTTTCTCTTGATCCTCAATTACAGCAAACTGAATTAGATGGTAAACCAGGAGTAATAATAAAAACTGAAGAGTTAAATACAGATCAAATTACTAGTGTTGAACAGGTATTAGAAAGCAAATATTCATCTACTAATATGATTAGAAGTGATATGGTTGGTCCTCTTATAGGTAAAGAATTAAGAAGAAATGCTATTTTTGCAATTATTATTGCTTCTTTAGCAATTGTTGCTTATATTAGTATGAGATTTGAATTTAGATTTGCAATTGTTGCTATCATAACTTTGCTTCATGATGTAAGTATAGTACTTGGTCTTTTTGCAATAATGCAAAAAGAAATTAACACTGCTTTTGTGGCAGCATTATTAACTATTATTGGTTATTCAATTAATGATACGATTGTTATTTTTGATAGAATAAGAGAAAATATGAAACTAATGAGAAGAACACCTTTTGTTGAAAAAGCAAATACAGCTGTTCTTGATACATTACCCCGTTCAATAAATACATCTTTAACAACACTAATAACTATTTTAGCAATTTACTTTTTTGGTGGAGCTTCACTTAAGATATTTATGTTAGCACTATTTATTGGTATGTTTGCAGGGACTTATTCTTCAATATTTGTGGCCAGTCCGTTATTGGTCAGCTGGACTCAAAAAATAACAAAAAAATAATTAATTTAACTATATAAATAAGAATATATAATCCCCATTATGGGGGTTATATTTCTTTTAAGATATTTTGTTTTTTGAAAGGAGGAAATTATGCGTTTCAATTTAGCTAGTAGATATAAACATTTCAAAAGATACCGAGAAATTTCTCAGGTTTTATTAAAACATGGGTTTGGCTTTTTATTAGAAATTCTTGAATTAAAAAAATATCTTCCTTTCAAAAAAAGATTAAAAAAACATGACAAAGATTTTAATAAAGAAAATTTAGCTAAAAGAACAAGATTGGTTTTGGAAGAATTAGGGCCAACCTTTATCAAATTTGGTCAAATCTTAAGTACAAGAGCTGATATAATTGCTCCTGAATTCATTGCTGAATTCAGGAAATTACAGGATGAAGTAGAAGGTATTTCATTTGAAAAAATTGAAAAGGTTTTAAATGAAGAGTTAAATGAAGATTATACGAAAAGATTTGCACATGTAAATAAAGAATATCAGGCTGCAGCTTCAATAGCTCAAATACATAAAGCAAAATTAATTAATGGTCAAAATGTTATTTTAAAAATTCAAAGACCGGGAATAAAACAAAAAATAAAAGTTGATTTAGAAATATTAAAAAATTTAGCTAATATTTTAAAAAACAGAAATGTTATACCATCTTATATAGATCCCGTTGAAATAATTTCCCAGTTTGAAGAAGAAATAAAAAAAGAAATTGATTTTACAAGAGAAGTTTCCAATATAAAAAAATTCCAAAATAATTTTGCAGATAATTCTCATATAATTATTCCCGAAACTTATGATAAATTATCTACCAAAAAACTTATTGTTATGGAAGAAGTTAAAGGTGTGAAATTATCTGAAGTGGATCCAGATCACAAAGATATTGATAATGAGTATATAGCAGAACTTGGAGCCTGGGCATTATTCAAACAAATTTTAATTGATGGTTTTTTTCATGGCGATCCTCATCCAGGAAATATTTTTGTTGTAGATAATGATAAAATTGCATATCTTGATTTTGGACTTGCAGGACATATTACTCAAAAAGATAAAGATACTTTTACAACTGTTTTTCTGGCTGTACTGGGTCAAAAGACTGAAATTATTGCAGATAAAATCATGGACATAGGAATTATAGCTAAAGATATTGACAGAAGAAAATTAATTTTAGAAGTTGAAGATTTATTAAATCGTTATTATAGTAAAGAACTCAATGAAATTGATTTAAGTTCAATTAATAAAGATTTACAAAGACTGATTTATAAATTTCATATAAGATTACCTTCAGAATTTTTCTTATTGATGCGAGCAATGGCAGTTAGTGAAGGAGTAGGTACTTCTTTAGACCCTAATTTTAATATTTTTAATATGAAAGATAGATTTATTAAAGACTTAGTGGAAGATAGATTAAAACCCAAAAATTTAGCAAGTAGAGTATTTAATAATCTCTGGAAACTTAAGAAAACAGGAGAAAGAGTCCCAAAAGAACTGGAAGAACTTCTAACAAAAATGGTAGATGATGATTTATCTATAAAATTTGAACATACTAATCTTGAACCTCTTATCAAAAAACTTGATATTGTATCAAATAGACTTTCAGTAAGTTTAATAGTGTCAGCACTCCTTATTGGTTCCAGTATGATTTTACAAACGAATATAGCTCCTCATATATTTGGAATACCTCTTTTAGGGTTTTTAGGCTATACATCAGCTGGAGTTTTAGGCCTTTGGCTTGTAGTAACAATTTTCAGGTCAGGCAAGTTTTAAAATAGGAGGGGATTTTTATGCAAAAAAATTTAATAATTGCTTTAGTTTTTGCGATTTTAGTAGCAATTTTTTCAATTCAAAACTCAGGTCCGGTTTCCTTATTGTTTTTTGGGTGGGAATTTTCAACTTCATTAGTAGTTGTTGTTTTAGGATCTGCAGTTTTAGGAGCTTTAATTATGTGGGTGATTAGTTCTTTTAAACAAATGAAGTTAAAAAAAGAAAAGAAAAATTTAAGAAAAGAAATGTCAAATTTACATGAAGAAAAAGAATCTTTAGAAAAAGAAATAAAAGATTTGGAAAAGAAATTAGAACATAGAAAAAGCATAGCAGATTCTTCAAAAAAATCAACTAATCCAGAAACAAAAAAATCAAATAATGAAGAAAAAGATAATAAAGAAAAATAATTTGAAGGATTTCTAGTATTATTATGGAATAAATTAAATTGGTGATTAAAATGCAAAGCAAAAGATGGTATATAAAAAAAAGCAATCATGAAAACAATAATATATTAAGAAAAATTTTAGAAAAAAGAGGTATATCTAAATCAAAGGAAGATAAATTTTTAAACCCTAGCCTTTCTGATTTGAATAATCCTTTTGATTTTTCTGATATGAAAAAAGCAGTTTCTTTAATATTAGAAATTATTGAAAAAAAGGGTAAAATTATCATTTTTGGTGATTATGATGTTGATGGGATTACTTCAACTTCTCTTCTATATTTATTTATTAAAGAATACTTTAATTATAAAATAGATTATTATATACCTGATAGAATGAAAGAAGGCTATGGGCTTAATCCAGAAGCTGTAAAAGAAATAATTTCAAAAAATTATGATTTAATGATTACAGTTGATTGTGGTATAACAGCACATGAAGAATTTAAATTGGCTAAAAGAAATAATTTAAAAACAATAGTAACTGATCACCATCAACCTGGTGATGATTTACCTGAAGCTGATTATATATTAAATCCTAAAATTAAGGATTGCAGCTATCCCTTCAAGAAGTTGGCTGGTGTAGGGGTAGCTTTTAAATTGTGTCAGGGTATTGTAAAATATGAAGAAAACAAAGAAATGATAGATTTATTGCAAAACAAATTAGATATAGTAGCTCTAGGTACTGTTGCTGATATTGTTTCTTTAACTGAAGAAAATAGAATTATGGTAAAAAAAGGTTTGGAATTAATAAATAAAAATAAAAGATATATTTTTAAAAGTTTAAAAAACAAATTAGGTTTAGAAGATAAGAAAATAACTACCGGTCATATAGGATTTATGCTGGCTCCCCCTTTTAATGCTTCTGGAAGAATGGAAGATGCTGAAACAGGAGTAAAATTATTAACTACAACTGATCCCCAAAAAACTGAAAAATTAATTGATAAAATTATTAAATTAAATAGGGAAAGGCAAAAACGCGAGAAAGAAATTTTAAAAGAAGCAGAAATTATGGCTGAAAATCAATTGAAAAATAATGAAGAAAAAAACTATGCTTTAATTCTTTTTTCTGAAGACTGGCATCCTGGTATTATTGGAATAGTTGCTTCAAAAATGGTAGAAAAATATTATAGGCCTACAATAATGATTGCTACTGATGAAAATGGAGTTGGAAAAGGTTCTGCAAGAAGTATTAAATATTTAAATTTGTTTGACGCTTTAAAAGATAATTCGGAATACTTCATTGACTATGGGGGCCATTCTCAGGCAGCAGGCTTATCGATAAAAAAAGAAAATATTGAAAAATTTGCTTCTCATTTTAATAAATATTTACAAAAATATTTAACAGATGATGTATTTATTCCTGAACAAAAAATTGATTTAATAATAGATGAAGATGATATTGATTATAAATTATATACTAAGATAGAAAAGATGAGCCCTTTTGGAATAGATAATTCAAAACCAGTATTTGCAATTACAAATGTAAATATAAAAAAAGCCTATCAAGTGGGAAAAGAAAACAAACATTTAAAAATTGAAACAGAAAATGGGATAAAAGGAATAGCCTTTAATAAAGGTAATTTATATCCTGGAATTTTGAATTCAAAAGTTGATATAGCATTTAATCTTTCCTTAAATGAGTGGAATGGAAAAAGGAATGTAGAATTAAAAATAAAGGATATTAAATTCAAAGAAAACCCTGATGAATTTCCTTTAGTATTTCGGAGTGATAAATTTAGTATTTTTGATAAAAGGGGTTGCAAACAAAAATTTAAGTATTTAAATAATATATTAAATTTAAAAAAACACAAAAAAAATATTGCTATTTATAGTGATAATAAGTTTGATGAAGATTTTTATTCAAAATTAAATATTTCCAGAGAAAATTTTAACCTAGAAGTATTTAATGATTTTGAAAAAATAAATAAAAACAAAATGGATATATTAATATTTTTTTCTTTACCAGAAACATTAAATGATTTAAAAGTTTTATTAAATTATATTAATTCTGGTCTTGATATTTATTTGCTTTATGGAGAAAATGATTTTTATAATAAGTGTGATGATTTAAAAAAGAGAGTGGTTACCAGAAAAAATCTGGTTAAATTTTATAAATTAATATTTCAAGAAAATAAAAATTTTAATTATAGTAATTTGGTTAAATTTGTAGAAAAAAATTTAAATGTAAATGAAAAATTTGTTGTGGAAAGTTTAGAAATTCTTAGAGAATTAGATTTAGTTGAAAAAAAAGATAATGAAGTTTTTCTCAATTCTAAACCTGAGACTAAATTGGACTTATCAAATTCTTTACGGTATAATAAAAATACTTCTTTTATAGAAAAATTTAATTATTTTAGTAAAATTGCCTTCAATAAAAATTTATTTTTATTGATAGACGAAATTAATAATTATCTAGAGGAGGATAAAAATGAATCTTAAAAGTTATATAAGAAATGTCCCTGATTTTCCTAAAGAAGGAATTATGTTTAAAGATATTACTCCATTGTTAAAAGATAAAAATGCTTTTATGAAAGCTATTGATCTAATCAAAGAAAATTATGAAGATGTTGAAATTGACTACATAGTAGGTATTGAATCAAGAGGTTTTATTGTTGGTACTCCATTATCTTATGCTATGGAAAAAGGGTTTATCCCAATCAGAAAACCTGGAAAGTTACCTGCTGAAAAAATAAAAACTTCCTATGATTTAGAATATGGAAGTAATGAATTAGAACTACATCGTGATGCAATTGATAAAGGGGATAAAGTTTTAATTATAGATGATTTACTTGCAACTGGAGGTACTGTACAGGCTTCATGTGAGTTAGTAGAAGAATTAGGTGGAGATATTGTTGGTATTGGATTTTTGTTAGAACTAGAAGATTTAAATGGAAGGGAGAAGCTGAAAGGATATGATGTATTCAGCCTCCTAAAAGACTGAGGGATTATAATGGATTTAGAGCAACTTCTTAACCAATTAAATGAATATATGGAGGATGCAGATTTATCTTTAGTAAAAGAAGCATATGAATATGCTAAAGATGCGCATAAAGGACAGTATAGAATTTCAGGTGAGCCTTTTGTAGAGCATCCTTTAGGTGTTGCTCTTGTTTTAGCCAGACTTGAACTTGATATTATTTCAATTTCTGCTGCATTGTTACATGATGTAGTTGAGGACACTGAAATAACCAGTGATGATATAGAGGAAAAATTCGGTTCAGAAATTGCTTTGATTGTAGATGGTGTAACAAAATTAACTCGAATGAATTTTAGTTCTAAAGAAGAACATCAGGCTGAGAGTTTGCGCAAAATGTTTTTAGCAATGGCTGAAGATATAAGAGTTGTTTTAATAAAATTAGCCGATAGATTACACAATATGCGTACTCTTAGTTATATGAAAAGGGAAAAACAAATTGAGAAAGCTCAAGAAACCCAGGATATTTATGCACCATTAGCTCATAGACTGGGAATGTCAAGATTAAAATGGGAGCTTGAAGATTTGTCATTTCGCTATTTACAGCCTGAAGTTTATTATGAAATTTCTCGAAAAGTTGCTGCTAATAGAAAAACCAGGGAAAAAGAAATTCAAAAGGCAATTGATTTATTAGATGATAAATTTTCTGAACAGGGTATAGATGCTGAAATTTATGGTAGGCCAAAACATTTATACAGTATTTATCAAAAAATGAAAAGAAAAGAAATAGACTTTTCTGAAGTATATGATTTAACTGCAATTAGAATTCTAGTTGATTCAGTAAGAGAATGTTATGAAGTTTTGGGAATGGTTCATGAGATATGGAAACCTATTCCTGGAAGATTTAAAGATTATATTGCAATGCCTAAATCTAATATGTATCAATCTCTCCATACAACTGTAATAGGTCCCAGTGGTGATCCTTTAGAAGTTCAAATTAGGACTCCAGAAATGCATAGAACAGCTGAATATGGTATTGCTGCTCACTGGAGATATAAAGAAGGAAAAGCACGTGATGAAGATTTTGAAGAAAAATTATCATGGCTACGTCAGATATTAGAATGGCAAAAAGATTTACAGGAACCTCATGAATTTATGGAAAATTTGAAAATTGATCTTTTTGAAGATGAAGTTCTTGTATTTACACCTAAGGGAGACGTTATTTCTCTACCAAGTGAAGGTACTCCGGTAGATTTTGCATATAATATTCATACTGAAGTTGGCCATAATTGTGTAGGTGCAAAAGTCAATGGAAAGATTGTTCCTTTAGAATATAAACTTGATAATGGAGATATTGTTGAAATATTAACATCTGAAGGGACTGGCCCCAGTCGTGATTGGCTAGAATTTGTTAAAACTTCTAAAGCCAGAAGTAAAATCAAACGTTGGTTTAAAAGACAAAGAAGAGATGAAATAATTGAACAGGGTAAAGAAAAACTAGAGAGAGAAATGAAAAAAAAGCATATTAATTTAGCTGAAAAGAAAAAAAAGGAAGAGTTAAAAAGAATTGCTGATGAAACTGGTAAAGGTTCTGTTGAAAGTCTTTATGAATCACTTGGATATAGTAAAATTTCTCCACAACAGGTTATATCCAAATTTGAAAGTGTTAAACAGGATGAAAAAGAGCAAGAATTAGAAAAACTCAAAAAGAAAAAACAAAAAAAATCAACAGATAAAGGAATTAAAGTAAAAGGGATGGATGATATTCTTGTTAGGTTAGCCCAATGTTGTAATCCAGTACCTGGAGATGATATTGTTGGTTATATTACTAGAGGTAGAGGTGTTTCTATTCACAGAACTGATTGTCCTAACTTAAAAGGTTTAGAAGATGATAAAGACCGATTTATAGATGTCAGCTGGAAAAATAGTCGTAATGAATCTTATCAGGTTGATTTGCGTATTAATTCTGTAAATAGAAAAGGTCTTGTAAGTGATATTACTTCTTTAATTAAAGATGAAGGAGTAAATCTTTTATCAGTACATGCTCGTACTACCCGACATAATAGAGCTCATATAAATCTTTCAGTTGAGTTAAGTAGTATAGAACATATGCGAGATCTTATTAACAAATTAAATGGACTTGATGGTGTATTAAGTGTAAGTAGGGCTAAACCAACTTAATAAGGAGGAGTTCAGATGAGAGCTCTTGTACAAAGAGTTGCCAATGCCGAGGTAACCGTTAATGATGAAAAAAAAGGAAGTATTAAAGAAGGATTATTAGTTTTTCTTGGAATAGGAAAAAATGACAAAAAAGAAGATGCAGATTATTTAATTGATAAAATAATAAATTTACGTATTTTTGAAGATGATGATGATAAAATGAATTTATCTGCCAAAGACCTAAACAAAGAAATTTTAGTAGTTTCTCAATTTACTTTATATGGTGATTGTAGTCAGGGACGTCGTCCCAGTTTTTTTGAAGCAGCTTCTCCGGATAGAGCTGAGAAACTCTATGATTACTTTGTTAAAGAAATCGACAAAGTTGATTTAAATATAGAAACTGGTGAATTTAAAGCAATGATGGATGTAGATCTTATAAATGATGGGCCTGTTACCTTTTGGCTTGATACTGATGATAATTAAATAGCTAGGGGGAATTTAAAGTTGTTTATTAAAAAAATAGTTTCTGGAATGAATTCAGTAAATACTTATCTTGTAGGAGATAAAGGTGGCAAAATAGCAATTATTGATCCTGGAACTGAAAATAATAATATTATTAATATAATAGATGATTTTGAATTAAAACCTGAAAAAATTATAAATACTCACAGTCATTTTGATCATATAGGTGGAAATGAATTTTTAAAAAACAAATATAATATAAATATAGTAATCCATAAATCTGAAAAAGGTTTTTTGAATGATCCAGCTAAAAACTTATCTGAACTTTTAGGAAATGAAATTGTTAGTCCTGAGGCAGATATGTTTTTAGAAGATGGTGATATGATCAAATTGGGAACAAATGAATTTGAAGTAATTCATACACCTGGTCACAGTCCAGGGGGGATTGCACTTTATAACGAAAATAAAAAAATTCTTTTTTCAGGTGATACAATTTTCAAAACAGGTGTAGGAAGATTTGATTTTTCAAGTTCAAATAAAGAGAAACTGAGGAATTCTATTGAGAGGTTATTAAAATTAGATGATGATGTAAAGGTTTATCCAGGCCATGGTGGAGAAACTACCATTGGTGATTTTAAAAACATTTGGCAACAAATGAAAATTTGACATGATAATAAAGATTAGATAAGATTAAACAAATAATTTGTGTATTTTGAAACTATAAAGGGGTGTTTTAATTTGTTTGATAAACTTAGAGATAATAGTAAAATAATTGTTTATATTGTAGTTGCAGCATTTGTAATTTCTGGTGGATTTATGGGATATGGTGCTTATATGAGTGGTGGTAATAATTCATCTCAACAGGGAGCCAGTCCTAATGAAGCTATTGCTGAAGTTAATGGTGAAGAAATTAGTTATCAGGAGTATCTTAATGTAATGAGGAATAATGCTCAACAGGCTTCACAATTAAGTTCTACTCAATTAGTAAATTTTAGACTTAATGTATTGAACTCAATAATAGAAAGAAGAATAATTTTACAAAAAGCTGATGAAATGGGTATTAGTGCTCAAGTAACAGAAGAAGATATTGATAACTCTATTCAGGATATTTTAGATAATAATGATATGACTGAAGAAGAATTAGAATCGAATCTTGAAGAACAGGATTATTCCATGAGTGATTTACGTAATGATTTACGATTAAATTTACAAACTCAAAAAACAATTCAAAAAACTGTTGAAAAAAGTTATGAGAATATCGAAGTTAGTGAAGATGAGATAAAAGAAGAATATGAAAAACAGGCAGAAAATAACGAAGATATTGCAAGTTATGAAGATAAAAAGAATGAAATTAAGAAAAGTATTATAGAAGAAAAAGAAAGTAATGAATTTAATAAGTGGATGGAAGATCTTAAAGAAAATGCAGAGATTCAAATTTATGATAATTCATTAAAAGGTGTAAAAGCTTTAAATAACGAAAATTATGAAGAAGCTATAACTAGTTTTGAAAAGGCTTTAGATAACTCAGAAAGTCCAACAAATTATATTTATTTAGCTAAATCATATGGAGAAGCTCAAAAATCTGATAAAGCTATCGAAACATATGAAACTGCTATTGAAGAATACCCAGAAAATTGGGAAATAAGATATAATTACGGTCAACTTTTGAGTGATCTTGAAAACACTGAGGAAGCAGAAAAGCAGTTTGATAAAGCTTCAGAATATGCATCAGATAGTGATTTTATGGCTCATTATCAAATTTATCAATCATTCAATAATATTGGAGCTGAAGAAAAAGCCCAGGAAGAAATGGATAAAATCATTGAAATTCAACAAAATATGAATCAAAATTCTCAAAATCAAAATACAGAAACTGAAGAGGAAAGTGAGTTAGAAGAAAATTTTGAGGAAGAAGATTCTTCTGAAGAAAGTTTAGATGAAGAAGATCTAGAAGTAGATACAGTTCCATCAGATTAATAAATGTGAGGTGAAAAAATATGTCTTTGAATGCACCGAGGGGGACAAATGATATTTTACCCCCTCTTTCTTCTAAATGGAAATATATATTAAATAGAGCTGAAGATTTAATGAAAAGATATAACTATAAAGAAATTAAAACACCAATTTTTGAATATACACCACTATTTCAAAGAGGTATTGGTGAAGCAACAGATATAGTTGAAAAAGAAATGTATACTTTTGAAGATAAAGGTGGTAGAAGTATTACTTTAAGACCAGAAGGTACTGCTTCAGTAATGAGGTCCTTTATGGAAAATAAAATATATGGTAGAGCTCAACCAACTAAATATTATTATTTTGGTCCGATGTTTCGCTATGAACGTCCTCAATCTGGACGTTATCGCCAATTTTATCAATTTGGAGCAGAAGCCTTAGGTTCAAATGATCCTGCAATTGATGCCGAAATGATTTCTATGGGGCTTAATTTAATGGAAGAATTAGGTCTGGAAAATTTAGAAGTTATTATTAACAGTATTGGTTGTAAAGAATGTCGACCTGATTATATTAAAAAATTAAAAAATCACTTAACAGAACATAAAGATAAGCTTTGCAGTGATTGCAAAAAAAGGTTAAAAACAAATCCATTAAGAGTATTAGATTGTAAAAATGATTCATGTTCAAAAGTAGTAAAAAATGCTCCTAAGATAACTGATTATTTATGTTCTGAGTGTAAGAATCATTTTGAAAAAGTAAAAAAATATTTAGATCGTCTTGGGATAGATTATAAAATTGATCCTAAATTAGTTCGTGGTCTTGATTATTATACTAATACAGCTTTTGAAATAAAATATAAAGGTTTAGGAGCACAGGATACTGTTTTTGCAGGTGGTCGTTATAATGGACTTGCTGATGAAATTGGTGGTAGAGAAGTACCAGGAATTGGCTTTGCTATAGGTATGGAGAGATTAGTTTTAACTTTAGAAAGAGAAGGAATTGAATTACCAATAGATAATGATATTGACCTATTTATTACTACTATAGGTGAAAAGGCAAAAGAAAAAGGTTTTAAATTATTAAATAAGCTTCGCAAATCAGGACTAAAAACTGAAATGGATTATATGGATAGAAGTGTAGGAAGTCAAATGAAAGCTGCTGATCGTTTAAATGCTAATTATACTATTATAATTGGTGGAGATGAATTAAAAAGTGGAGAAGCAACTGTTAGAAATATGAAATCAGGTGAAGAAATAGACGTAAAATTAGATAATTTAATTAATGAAATGCATGAATTAGTATAAAGGAGGAGTTTGAATGGAGTTAAAAAGAACCCATAAATGCGGAAAAATTAGTAGTGAGGATATAGATGAAAAAGTAGTAATTTCAGGTTGGGTCCAAAAGAGAAGAGACCACGGAGGTTTAATGTTTATTGATATTAGAGATCGTTCAGGAATAGTTCAAACAGTGTTTGATCCAGATAACAAAAATATTTTTGAATTAGCTGAAGATCTTAGGGCAGAATATGTGGTTTCAATCAAAGGTAAAGTTTCAAAAAGACCTGAAGGTAATATTAATCCTGAGATGGATACTGGAAAAATTGAAATTGAGGTTGAAGAGTTAGAAATATTGGATGAAGCAGAAACACCTCCTTTTCATGTAGAAAATTCTATAGATGTAAGTGAAGATTTACGTTTGAAATATAGATATATCGATTTAAGACGTCCTTTTATGAAAAAAATTATGAAATTACGACATAAAGCAATGAAAAGAACAAGAGATTATCTTGTAGAAAATGATTTTTGGGAAATAGAAACTCCTATTTTAACTAAAAGTACCCCTGAAGGAGCCAGGGATTATCTTGTTCCAAGTCGAGTAAAAGCTGGTAAGTTTTTTGCTTTACCTCAATCTCCACAATTATTTAAACAACTTTTGATGATGTCAGGAATGGAAAGATACTTTCAAATTGCACGTTGTTTTAGAGATGAAGATTTGAGAGCAAATAGACAGCCAGAATTTACTCAAATTGATTTAGAAATGTCTTTTGTGGAAAAAAAAGATATTTTTGAAATTGTTGAGGGTTTAGTAAAAGAAGTTTTTGAAATTGCCAATATTAATGTCCCAAAAAATATTGAAAAAATGTCCTATTATGAAGCTATAGATAAATATGGTTCAGACAAACCGGATCTTAGATTTGAAATGACCTTAAAAGATATTTCAGATATAGTAAAAGATAGTGACTTTAATATTTTTAGTGGTACTGTAAATAATGGTGGTCAGGTTAAAGGGATAACTGTCAAAAATGGGGCTGATTTATCAAGAAGTCAGATAGATAATTATACTGATTATGTAAAACAATTTGAAGCAAAAGGATTAGCCTGGATTGCTTTAAAAAATGATGAAATAAAATCTCCTATAGCTAAATTTTTAGCTGATGAAGAAATAGAAGCAATTATAGAAAAAATGGAAGCTAAACCAGGAGATTTAATGCTATTTGTAGCTGATAGTAAAAAAGTTGTTGCTAATTCCTTAGGTAATTTGAGATTGAAAGTTGCAGAAGATCTTGATTTAATTCCTGAAAATGAATATAAATTTATCTGGATAGTTGACTTTCCTCTTTTTGAATATGACGAGAAAGAAAATAGATATGCACCACAACATCATCCTTTTACTGCTCCATTGGATGAAGATATAGAATTACTTTCAACTGATCCTGGTAAAGTTAGATCTGATGCATATGATTTGGTTTTAAATGGTGAAGAATTAGGTGGAGGAAGTATTAGAATTCATGATACTGAAATACAACAAAAAGTATTTAATGCTTTAAAAATGAGTGAAGAAGAGGCTAAAGAAAAATTTGGATTTTTACTTGAAGCATTTAAATATGGTACACCTCCCCATGGAGGAATTGCATTTGGTTTTGACAGGATGTTACAGATTATGTCTGGAGCTGATTCAATAAGAGATGTTATCGCATTTCCTAAGACTCAATCAGCGACTTCTCCCCTTACTGATGCACCATCTTCTGTTTCTAAAGAACAGTTAGATGAATTAAAAATAAAGCTTGATATTTAATAATATTTTTATATTTATTTGCTTGCAAAGCTAAAAAAATTGTGTTAATATATACTTGCAGTGAAGAGCTTGAATACTGTTTCTGCCGTGTTCGTAGGAACTTAAGAAATTTTGACCAACACATATTACACAGGGAGCTTGGACTCTGTTTGCGGCGCAGAAGCCTTCTTAGAAAGGACCTGCAAACCAAATGGGAGGGCACCCACTTTGCAGATAGGGATCAAAATTATAAAGTTCTACGGCATGGTGGAATTCTATTTACTAACCTAATATAGGTTAGTTTTTCTTTTATGAATTTACTTGAATTCATTTTTTAAAAAGGTGGAATTCAAATGCAAAATAAAAATAGCAAAGAAAAATCAAGAAAAAGATGGATGAAAAAAAGAAAAAATGTTGCAAAAGAAAATGGGATTAAAAAAAGCAAAAAAATAACAAAAAATATTTTATCTCTCAAAGAAGTTAATCAATCTCAAAATATAATGATTTATGTTTCCTACAGGAGTGAAGTTAATACAGAAAAGTTAATTATTTCACTTTTAAATAAGGATAAAAATGTTTTTGCACCTTATTGTATAAAAAATGAAAAAAGAATGGAAATTGTTAAAATCAAAAATCATGATAAAGATCTTGAAAAGGGAGCATATGGAATTAAAGAACCTGCTAAATCTTTAAGAACTAAAAATGAAGAACCAGAAAATTTGGATGTAGTTATTGTACCTGCAGTTGCCTTTTCTAAAAATGGCTACCGAGTTGGGTATGGTGGAGGTTATTATGACCGCTTTTTGGCAAGATTAACGAATGATACTATTTCTATAGGTATTAATTATGAAGAAATGGTTTTTAATTCAGTGCCTAAAGAGGAACATGATTTGGCAGTTGATATATTGGTAACTGATAAAAAAATATTACGTATAAATAAAAATTAAG
>JBNJDK010000009.1:0-44386 GCA_051744805.1 Bacillota bacterium | reverse complement strand
GAAATACCTATTATAAAAGATGAATATGTAGATAGTGAATTTGGAACCGGGATGGTAAAGGTTACTCCGGCTCATGATCCAAATGATTTTGAAATAGGTGAGCGTCATGATTTAGAAATAATAAAAGTTATTGATGAAGATGCCAAAATGACTGAAAAAGCTGGTGAATATGCAGGTCTTGATCGTTATAAGTGCAGAGAAAAAGTTATTGAAGACCTTGATGAAAAAGGTTTATTAGTTAAGATAGAAGAACATGAACATTCAGTTGGACAGTGTTATCGCTGTGATACTGTGATTGAACCTATGGTTTCTAAACAGTGGTTTGTAAAAATGGAACCTCTTGCAAAACCTGCAATTAAAGCAGTAAAAGATGGAGATATTAGGTTTATACCAGAAAGATTTAGTAAAGTATATTTGAACTGGATGGAAAATATTGAAGATTGGTGTATTTCCAGACAGCTTTGGTGGGGACATAGAATTCCAGTCTGGTATTGTCAGGATTGTGGTGAGGTTATAGTAGAAAAAGAAGAACCACAAAGTTGTCCTGCCTGTGGTAGTGAAAACCTAAAACAGGATGAAGATGTATTAGATACCTGGTTTAGTTCTGGACTCTGGCCTTTTTCAACTTTAGGCTGGCCTGAAGACACTGAAGATTTAAAGCATTTTTATCCTACTGATATGTTAGTAACAGGTAGAGATATAATTTTCTTCTGGGTAGCAAGAATGATTTTTATGGGTCTGGAGTTTATGGATGAAATTCCTTTCTCTGATGTATATATTCATGGATTAATTCGTGATGCTCAGGGCAGAAAAATGAGTAAATCTTTAGGAAATGGAATAGATCCTATTGAAGTTATTGATGAATTTGGAGCTGATGCTTTAAGATTCACTCTGATCAAAGGTAATACTCCAGGTAATGATATGAGATTTAGAGAAGAAAGACTTGAAGCAAGTAGAAATTTTGCAAATAAGATCTGGAATGCGTCCCGATTTATTTTGATGAATATTGAAGATCTGGATTGGGACAAAATAAATGAAACTGAATTAAATTATACTCTGGCTGATAAATGGATGATTAGTCGTTTTAATAAAGTAACAGAAAAGGTAGAAAAGGCACTTGCAAATTATAATTTTGGACTTGTAAGTGAAACACTTTATGACTTCATCTGGAGTGAATTTTGTGACTGGTATATTGAACTTATAAAACCACGTTTATATCAGGATGAGGATCTAAATGCAAAAAGAACTGCCCAATACGTAGGTACAAATATACTTGAAGGTATTTTGAGACTCTTACATCCTGTAATGCCATTTATTACAGAAGAAATATGGCAAAAACTACCTGTTGGTGAGGAAGAAAGTATTATGTTGGCAGAGTGGCCAGAGGTTGAAGGAGATAAGATTGATAACAAAATAGAAAAAGAAATGAATATTCTTATGGATGTAATAACTTCAATCAGAAATATAAGAAATGAAATGAAAGTTAATCCTGGGAAAGAAATCGAAGCAATATTAGTAGGTGAAAATAAAACTGATATTTTGGAAAAGGGAGCAGATTATATTAAAGATTTAGCTAAAGTTGAAGATCTGACTATCAATAAAGAAATTGGTGAAAAACCTGATAAGTCATCTACTGCTATTGTGAATGGAATAGAAATTATTTTACCACTTGCAGGAATGGTTGATATTGATAAAGAGATAAAAAGGCTTGAAAAAGAATTAAATGAAATAGAATCAGAAATCAAAAGAGCTGAAGGGAAATTAAATACTGATGGATTCGTTAATAAAGCTCCTGAGGCTGTAGTCCAGGAAGAAAGAGATAAACTTGAAGAATATAAAAACAAAAAAATTAAAATAAATGAAAGATTAAAGGAACTTAGAAATTAATATATTTTTTCTCATATTATTTAGTACAGAACTTCTTGGGAAATAATATCTCAAGAAGTTCTGTTTTTTGAATGTGAATATAATTATTTGACCACCAGATATATATGTAATAAAATATTAATAGTGTGGCTGAAAGGAGGTTTGATTATGAGAGATTTTCATTATAAAAAGTATAAAGCTGAATCTCTCTATGATTATGAACCCTGGAAAATAACAGAAGAAGAATTCAAAGTAGAACATAACCATCACAATGAATCAATTTTTGCTTTAGGTAATGGTTATATGGGTCTTAGAGGTACTCTGGAAGAAGACTATTCTGGCCCAAAAGATACAACAACTCCAGGTTTTTATATAAATGGAATATATGGATCAGAAAGAATAATTTATGGAGAAGAAGCTCCTCGTCAGCCTGAAAGAACTCAAACAATTGTTAATTTAGCTGATTGGACTTCAATAAATCTTTATATAGATGGAGAGAAATTAGATATTTTAAGTGGAAAAATTGTTGACTATAAAAGAGTTTTAAATATGAAAGAAGGACATTTAAAGAGAAGTTTTTTTTGGATAAGTCCTAATGGAAGAAAAATGAAAATAACAATTACTCGTCTTATTTCTTTGAAACATCAACATAATGCAGTTATAAAATTTGATATAAAACCTTTGAATTTTTCTGATAAGGCAAGACTTATATCTAAAATTGATGGTGCAGTTAAAAATCATCACCATTTTAGAAAAAATAAGGTTGTAGAAACACTTGATAGAGGTTTTTCTGGAGATAAAGGATATTTAATGCAATATACTGAAAGTACTGATTTAAGTATTAATCTGGCTGTTAATCATAAAATAAGTGAAAATTATGAAGGAGACTATTTTATTGAGGAATCAACCGGTCCAGAAACACTTGTCTATGAATATAAATTTGATTTAGAAAAAGGTAAAGAATTTTCTATTGAAAAATTTGTATCTATTCATACTTCTCTGGATATTACTCGAGAAAGATTAATTAATCTTTCTTTTAATAATTTAGATAAAGTATATAATTTAGGTTATGATAAATTAAAAGAAGAGCAAAAATTATTTTTAGAAAAATACTGGGAAGATGTTGATGTCATTGTTGACGGTGACCCGGGTTTACAACAGGCTTTGAGATTTAATGCTTTTCATTTGCTTCAATCTACGGGAAGAGATGGGTTTAGCAATGTGCCAGCTAAAGGATTAACTGGTGAATTTTATGAGGGTCATTATTTTTGGGATACAGAAACTTATATTATCCCTTTTTATTTATATAATAGACCGGAATTGGCAAAAAAATTACTGGTTTATCGTTATAATATTTTAGACAAGGCTCGAATAAATGCTAATAGAGTTAAGTTAGATGGAGCTCTTTATCCCTGGCGTACTATAAATGGATATGAGGCTTCTGGCTTTTTTATGGGTTCAACTGTACAATATCATATAGATGCTGATATTGCTTATGCTATTTATCAATATGTCACTGCTACTGGTGATTATCAATTTTTATATAAAGCAGGAGCAGAAATTTTAGCTGAAACTGCCAGAATGTGGTATAGTTTAGGCAGTTATATTGATTTAAAAGATGGAGCTTTTTGTTTTAATGAAGTGTGTGGTCCTGATGAATATAAACCAGGAGTAAATAACAACTGTTATAATAATTATATGGCAAAATTTAATTTGGAATATGCTGTTAATATAATAAAAGAAATGCAGGAAGAAGTCCCTGATTTATATGCTGAGTTGAAGAAAAAAGTTGATTTAAATGAAAGTGAATTATTTGACTGGGAAAAAGCTGCAGCTAATGTTTATCTTCCTTATAATGAAAAGTTGGGGATAAATCCTCAGGATGATTCATTTATTTATAAAAATCCAATTAATATAGATGATATACCAGATGAGGAGTTACCTCTTGTTAAAAACTGGCATCCTTTAACAATCTGGAGATATCAAGTTATAAAACAGGCAGATGTTATATTGCTAATGTTACTTTTAGGAAATGAATTTAGTCTTGAACAAAAACAGGCTAATTATGATTATTATGAACCTAAAACAACTCATGATTCTTCATTATCACCTGCAGTTTATAGTATAATTGCTTCTGAAATTGGTTATTATGAAGATGCATATGATTATTTTACTCAAATAGCTCGTTTAGACCTTGATGATTACAATGAAAATACTTATCAGGGGGTTCATACAGCAGGTATGGGGAGTGCCTGGATGACTATGGTTTATGGTTTTGCAGGTATGAGAAATTATAAAGGAGTGTTACATTTTAACCCTTATTTACCAGAACAATGGGATAGATATAAGTTTACAATTAAATTTAAAGGGCGAGAAATTCTATTAGAAATAAATGAGGAAGGAACTCACTATACTCTCTTAAAAGGTGAAGATTTAACTATAATACATTTGAACGAAGAACTTACACTTTCCAAAGAAAAAGACATTACTGCTTCCTTAAAAAAGTAACTATTTAAGTAAAAAAGGAGTTTTTAAAATGAAGCAATCAGAAAAAAAGATCTATTTTATGTTAGCTGCTGGAATTTTTATAATTTCATTTGCAGCAATTTTGATTAATCTGGCAGATGCTCCACCAATGATTATAGCTTTTTATAGAATGTTTTTTAGTGCATTAATTTTAACTCCAATTTTTATAGTAAAATATAGAGATAAGGCAAAATTATTTCTTGATTATAGACCGGTCATAGTTGGTTTGTTTCTAGCTATTCATTTTATTCTCTGGATTACAGCTTTTGAATATACCAATGTTGCTAATGCAGTTATTTTTGTAGCAATGCAGCCTTTATTTACTCTTTTACTTGAATTTTTATTTGCCAAAGAAGATTTGCGTCAGGGTGTAGTTGTAGGAGTCATTCTGGCTTTAGTCGGTAGTGTTATTATTAGTATGGGCGATATAAATATGCTTTTTTCTAAAATATGGGGAGATTTACTTGCTTTAGCTGCTTCTGTTTTTGCTGCTTCCTATCTTTTTATAGGCAGAAGTCTCCGTAAAAAAGTTGATTATTTTTCCTATATTTATGTAGTTTATACATATGCAGCACTTTTCCTTGGATTATTTGTATTGATAAGAGGCCTTCCATTCAGAGGTTATGGCCAAATTAATTATTTATATTTTCTTGGCCTGGCATTAGGTCCAACTTTAATTGGACATTCTGTTTTAAATTATTCAGTAAGATTTGTACCAACAACTATTGTTTCACTTTCTATATTAGGAGAACCTATATTCACCACTATTTTAGCCTGGTGGATTTTAGGAGAAGGTATAACAATGGTTACAGTAATTGGAGGATCATTTATTTTAGGTGGAATTTATTTATCAGTAACTCGCAAAGGAAAGACTGATAATAAAGTCAGGGAAGGAGAAGTTATCATAGATGAATAAGGAAATTATAAAAAAAGCTTTAAAAATAAAACTATTTATAACTGATGTTGATGGAGTATTAACAGATGGCAGCTTGATTCTTGGAAATAATGGTGAAGAATTTAAGTCCTTTAATTCACAGGATGGAATGGGGATAAAATTATTACAAAAAAATAATATAGAAGTTGCTATTATTACAGGTAGAAGTTCAAAAATTGTTGAAAAAAGAGCTGAAGAATTAGCTATAAAAGAAGTTTATCAGGGAATAGATGATAAAATAAAAATATTTAATAATTTATTAGATAAGTATTCGCTAACCACTAGTGAAGTTTCTTATATTGGAGATGATTTGAATGATCTTCCAGTTTTAAATAAAGTTGCTTTATCTTTTTCAGTGAAAAATGGAGTAGAAAAAGTAAAAGAAAAAGTCGATTATGTAACTGAAAAATCAGGTGGCAAAGGAGCTGTAAGAGAAGCAGCAGAGTTAATATTAGATATACAAAAAGATTTTTCTGGTGGTGAAGTTTTTGATACGGAAAGGTATTGACAGTTATAAGAAAAATTTAGCTTATGCCACAAAAAACAGCAAGTTATTTTTACTTAGCTGTTTTTTTGTTTTTCTGGCCCGGGGAGGATTAAGGGTTTTATTTAATCTTTATGTTCAAACTTTGGGTTATTCAGAACAATTTATTGGTAGTATTTCTTCAGCGAGGTTTATAGTTGCCGGTGTAATAGCAATTCCTTCAGCTATACTCGCAGCCAGAATTGGATTTAAAAAAACATTATTATTTTCTGTTTTTCTGGCTATTTTTTCAATAAGTGGGATTGCCCTGGCAGAGGGAAGAAATGCATTGATTATATTTAATGTGCTCTGGGGTGCTGCCAGTATGGTTGTAGGGGTTGTTACTGCTCCATTTTTAGTTAAAAATAGTAGTCCAGAAGAAAGGTCTCATTTGTTTGGTTTGAATTTTGCGATGATAATGATAACAGGCATGATTGGAAAATCTTCATTTGGTTTTATTGTTGATTTATTAAAAAATAGTTTTGAAGCAGTTATGGCCTATAAGATAGCTATTTTTATTATAGTAGCTTTAACATCTATTGGTTTAATTCCTTTATTCTTTTTGGATCAGAAAAAAATAATCCAAAAAGAAGATATTGCTGAACTTATTATAAGAGTTAAAGATTTTGTAATTGAAGATGGTAGTATAAAAAAACTAATGGTTTATAGTGTTTTTATTGGGATAGGAGCAGGAATGATTGTTCCTTTATTTAATATATTTTTATATAATAAATTAGCTGCAAGTGATAGTCAGATTGGTCTGATTATGGCTCTTGCTAATACAGTTACAGCTTTTGGTTCTTTAGCTACACCTTTTTTAATAAATTATTTAGGAAGAATAAAAACTATTTTTATTCCGCAAATGATTTCTATTGTATTTTTAATGATGATTGCCCTGGCTGGTAATATATATGTAGTAGGGGCAGCTTTTGCATTAAGAATGACATTTATGAATATGGTCAATCCAGTTATCAGAAATTTTTCAATGGAAGTTGTGCCTGAAAAAGAACAGGCTAATGCCAGTAGTATTATGCGTTCTATACGAAGAATTGGTCGGGGAATAGGGTCATTTTTTAGTGGTATATTTCTCGGAAGTCAAATGTATATAATGCCTTTTGTAATTACAGCAATACTTTATACAACTGCCAGTCTCTTTTTCCTTCACTTTTTCAAAAAATATAAATAAATATAATATTTAGACTTTTTAATTCCACCTTGACAAGAGGTGGAATTGTCTTTATACTGTGTAAAGGAAAATAAAAATGAATTATTGAACCTGGAGGTGTTAATTATGTTGATTGCTAATTCTATAATGAATATATTTATGGATGATAAAGAAAAGGAAAGAATTAAAAACGAGATTGCTCTAGGAAAGAAGGATGTTAAAGAAGTTTTATTTAAAAATTAAAATTGTTAAATAATAACTATTATCATTTAGTTAATTATACTATAATATATCCAAGTTAGTAAAGGAGGTGCCAAATATGAGAATTAAAGATAGTTTTGAAAAATATCTAGCAATTGAAGATAAAAATTATAAAAGAGAAATGCAGGAAAGAAATCAGGAAAAAGTTAAAAGAGAAATGTTTAATATGTCATTTATGTAATAAATTTGTTGGAGGTGTTTTAATGAGTAGAATTAGAAATAGTTTTGAAAATGTAACTGATATAGATGTTAATTTTCAAAGAGTAGAAACTAAGTATGATGAATCAAAGAGAAGATCTTTAATGGATGTTACATCTTTGTAAGGTGAATTTATAATTAAATCCAAAGAAGAAGGTAGGTAGAAATAAAAATGTATATAGTGAAAGATGCTTTGAGTAGAGAGAGTAGATTAAAACTAGAGAAGAAGCATAAGGATGATTATAGATAACTCCCTTAGCTGGTTAATAAAGAAAACCAGCAAGGGAGTTTTTTATTTATTCATTATCTTCAAGTTCATCTAATCTTTGTTGTACTGCTTCCAATTCATTTTCAAGATTTTTAGCGACATTTTTTAAATATGTTTTTTCATTTTCTTTAGCTGCTTCATTTTGTGGGGCATTAGCTGGTTGATTTGCAGGTGCATATGCTGGTCCATATCCGGCAAAGTTTCTTTGACCTCGGCCAAATCCACGACCAAAGCCTCTACCGCGACCATGACCTCTTCCAAAGCCGCGAGCTGCTCCCATACCAGGGCCAGGCTCCATATAACCGGGTCTATTATTTCCAGCGCAATAACCCATTCCACGTCCAGTCATTGGTCCAAATCCATCAGGTCCTGTTCTATCTCCTCTTGGCATAATTATCATCTCCTTTAATTATTTGTGTTTATCTTTATTTTCTATTTATATTATAAATCAATTATGAACGAATGTCAAGAATAAATTTGATCTTTTTCTATATTTTTTAGATTTAGAGATTACTCTGCTTTACATATCATCATAATTATAATAAAATTACAATTGATAATAGGTATTTTTATAATTGTTTAGGAGGGATTTATATGGATGACAAAATTGAAAAAGTAGCCGAAATGATAAAAGATTCAAGTCATATAACAGTATTTACTGGAGCTGGGATTTCTGTTGAAAGTGGTATTCCACCATTTAGAGGTGAAAATGGTGTTTGGAATAAATATGACCCTTCTAAATTTGCCATTGATTATTTTTATAATAATCCTGAGCATTCCTGGGAACTAATTAAAGAAGTATTTTATAAGCTGTATAATAAAGCAAAACCCAATAAGGCACATAAAGTTTTGGCTGAGTGGGAAAAACAGGGGATAATAAATGCAGTTATAACTCAAAATATAGATGGTCTACATCAAAGAGCGGGAAGCAATGAAGTTTATGAATTTCATGGTACTACCAGTAAATTAGTTTGTCTTAGTTGTAAGCAAAAATTCAATTTAGATAATGAAGATGATGTTTCAGAGTTATTAGCTGATTCACCTCCTAGATGTCCTAAATGTGGTGGCCTTTTAAAACCAGATTTCATTTTTTTTGGAGAGGGAATTCCTCAAAAAGCATATAAATCATCAATTAAAGAAACCAAAATTGCGGATTTATTTTTAATAATAGGGACTACCGGCGAAGTGATGCCTGCTTCTTTGATACCACAGGAAGCCAGTTCTAAAGGTGCCAAAATAATTGAAATTAATATTAAACCATCTAATTATACTAATAATATTACAGATGTTTTTCTAAAAGGAAAAGCTACAGAGGTGTTGAAAAAGTTAGATAGAATAATATAATAGAGGTGATATAATGGAAGATTATTTAATAAGAGCAATAACAACAAACAAAGAAATAAGAGCTCTAGCAGTCAATTCTACTAAAACTGTAGAAGAAGCTAGAAAAATTCATAATACTACTCCAGTAGCTACTGCTGCTTTAGGTAGAGTAATATCTGGTGCACTTTTGATGGGGTCTCTTGTTAAGTCTGGTGAAGAAACCAGTCTTAGTATTAGAGGAAATGGACCTATTAAAAAAATATTAGTTGAAGCAAATCAAAAGGGGGAAGTTAGAGGATATGTAGCTAATCCAAAACTTCCATTAAAATTAACTAAATCCAAAAAACTTGATGTTAGTTCTGCAATAGGTAAAGGAGAATTAGTAGTACGCAAAAATTATTTTATGAAAGAGCCTTATGAAGGTAAGGTGAAGTTGATTTCTGGTGAAATAGGTGATGATTTAAGCTACTATTTTACTAAATCTGAACAGACTCCGTCTTCAGTTGGGGTAGGAGTATTAGTTGATAAAGATCAAAGTGTAAAAGCGGCAGGTGGTTTTTTAATTCAATTGTTACCTGAAGCTTCTGATGAAACTATTGATAAATTAGAAAAAAACATCGGGAAAATAAATTCTTTAAGTCGTTTAATAGAAGAAGGAAGAAGCCCAGAAGACCTTTTAGATGTTCTTCTTGAAGGTTTTGATTATAGAGTTATGGCTGAAAAAGATGTTAAATACAAATGTAGCTGTAATCGAGAACAGGTAAAAGGAGTAATGGTTTCTTTAGGAGAAGAAGAACTTAGAGAAACTCTTAAAGAAGAAGGTAAAGTAGAAATTAAATGTCATTTCTGTAATAGTAAATATGAATTTAATGAAAAAGAAGTTGAAAAAGCTATTAAAAATAGTAAGAAAAAATAGGAGGGGTAATTTTGTTAAAAGAAACTGCAAATATAGTAAGAGGTTTGGCTGCTGATGGAGTAGAAAAGGCTAATTCCGGACATCCGGGAATGCCAATTGGGTGTGCAGAAATAGGTAGTTTGCTTTTTGGAGAAATTATGGATTTTGATCCAGATAATCCTGAATGGATTGATAGGGACAGGTTTGTTCTTTCTGCAGGTCATGGTTCAATGTTATTATATTCCTTATTACATCTTTCCGGCTATGATTTGAGTTTAGAAGATCTTAAAAACTTTAGACAGTTAGGTTCTAAAACACCAGGCCATCCTGAATATAAAGAAACACCAGGAGTAGAAACAACAACCGGGCCACTTGGCCAGGGAATAGGTAATGGAGTTGGAATGGCTTTAGCTGAAAAAATGATGGCTGAAAAGTATAATACAGAAGATGAAAAAATCATTGATCATTATACTTATGTTATTGCCGGTGATGGTTGTATGATGGAAGGAGTTAGTTCTGAAGCTTCTTCACTGGCAGGTCATTTAGGTTTAGATAAATTAATAGTTATCTATGATGATAATGAAATTTCAATTGAAGGAAGTACAGATATTGCCTTTACAGAGTCAGTTGCTGATCGTTATAAAGCATATAACTGGCATGTTATAGAAGATGTAGATGGAAATGATCTTGATGAATTACGAGAAGCTATTAAAAATGCTAAAACAACTGATAAACCAACGATAATAATGGCTAAAACCAGTATAGCAAAACATTCACCTGAAAAAGAAGGTACAAGTGATGCTCATGGTGCACCACTAGGTGAAGAAGAAATTAAAGGATTAAAGAAAAATATTGGTTTGCCAGCAGATGAAAAGTTTTATATTTCTAATGAAGTTAAAGAATTTTTTGCTGAAAGAAAAAAAGAACTTAAGAAAAAGAGAAAAAAATGGGTAGAAACTTTTGAAAAATGGAGTAATAAAAATCCTGAACTCAAAAAAGAGTGGGATAATGCTGCAAAATTAGAATTACCTGAAAACTTAAAAGAAAAAATAAATGATCTTGAAATTGATACTCCTCTTGCTACTCGTAAGTCAAGTGGAGCTACTCTTAGACAAATAGCTGATGAAGTACCTTATTTGATTGGTGGTTCTGCTGATTTAGCTCCTTCTAATAAAACTTATCTTTCTAAATATGGTGAAATTCAAAAAGATAATTTTGCTGGCAAAAATATTAGATTTGGTGTAAGAGAACATGCAATGGGGGCAATAGCAAATGGGATTGCTGCTCATGGAGGTTTTAGACCTTTTGCTGCTACATTCTTAGTCTTTACTGATTATATGAGAGGTGCGATGAGACTGGCAGCTCTTATGGGGCTACCGGTAATTTATGTTTTAACTCATGATTCAATTTACATCGGTGAAGATGGCCCTACTCATCAACCAGTAGAACATGTTGAATCATTAAGACTGATTCCAAATCTAAAAGTCATTAGACCTGCTGATGATGATGAAACTAAAGAAGCCTGGTATGAAGCATTAAAAAGAACTGAAGGTCCTACTGCTTTAGTATTTACAAGACAGAATTTACCACATATTGAAAAGGAAACTGGAATAAGTGGTTTTGAAAAAGGTGGTTATATTGTAAGTGGTAGTGTGGAAGATGATGTTGATGTAGTATTAATGGCCAGTGGTAGTGAAGTTTCACTTGCAGTTGAAACTGCTGAATTATTAGCTGAAGATGGTATTAAGCATAGAGTTCTTTCTATTCCAGATAGAACAAAATTTGCTGAAAATGATTCAGATTATCTTAACGGAGTTTTAGGTTCTTCTGATGTATTAAGAGTTGCTATTGAAGCTGGGGTAGGCCAGGGCTGGTATCAATTCCTGGGTGAAAATCATCATCTTGTAAGTGTTGAAGAATTTGGAGAAAGTGCTCCAGGTAATGAAGTTGGAGAACATTTTGGTTTTAATGCAGAAAAAATAGCTGAAGATATAAAGGATAAACTGTAAAAGTAGATTGGGGGAGGTTTTTTGTGAAGGATAATAAAAATATAACTTTTGCTTTAGATATAGGTACCAGAACAGTAATTGGCCTTATTTTAGAAAAAAAAGAAAATAAGTTTAATATTCTTGATTCTGAAGTAATTGAACATGATAAAAGAGCAATGCTTGATGGACAAATCCACAATGTAGTTGAAGTTAGTAGAATTGTAAAAAAAATAAAGGAAAGATTAGAAAAGAGACTGGAAATTAATTTAGAAAAAGCATCTATAGCCGCAGCAGGGAGAGCTCTGGAAACAATAACTATTGATTCAGAATTAGATTTTGAAACTAAAAAATATATAGAAGCTGAAGATATTCAAAAGCTAGAATATGCTGGAATTCAAAAGGCACAAAAAAAGCTGGCTCAGAGTGATCCAGAAAATAGTGCTGGCGATTATCATTTTGTTGGCTATAGTGTAGTTGAATATTATCTGGATGATATTTTTTTAAAAGATCTTGAAGGCCACAAAGGCAAAAAAATAAAAGCTAAATTAATAACCACCTTTCTCCCTCAGGTGGTTATTGATTCTCTTCTTTCTGTAATAAAAAGATGTAATCTTGAAGTAGAACATCTTACTTTAGAACCAATTGCTGCTGCCAGTATGGTTATTCCAAAAGAAATGTATAATTTTAATTTAGCCTTAATAGATATTGGAGCAGGAACTTCAGATATTGCGGTTACTAAAGGTGGTTCGATGATTGGTTATGCCATGGTACCTGTTGCAGGAGATGAGGTCACAGAAAGTATTGCTGAAGAATATATGATGGAATATCAGTTAGCAGAAAAGATTAAAAGAAAATTAAAAGAAAATGATTATCTAGAAAGCAGAAATATTCTTGGTAGTAAGATTAAAATTGATAGTGAAAAAGCTCTTAATACTATAAAACCTCAAGTAGAAAAAATGGTTAAATTAATTGGAGATAAAATAAAAGAAATTAACAGAAAAAATCCTCAAGCTTTAATTTGTATTGGTGGAGGTAGTTTAACTCCATTTCTAGAAGAAGAATTAGAAAAAGAAATGGATATCCCCAAAGAAAGAATTGGAATCCGAGATGGAAATAATCTAGAAAAAGTAAAAGGCCATATAGAAAATATTGAAGGGACTCAAAGTTTAACACCAATAGGCATAGCAGTGACAGCGAATGAAAGCAATTCAGAAGCTGTTTTTGTTGAGGTTGAAGTTAATGGAAATAATGTTCAAATCTTTAGTTTAAATACCCCTACAGTCTCTGATGCCTTATTAACTGCAGAAATTGATATAAAAAGTTTACAACCTGAGCCTGGAATGGGTTTAACTTATACTCTTAATGGTGAAGTAAAATCAATTAAAGGAAGTTTTGGGAAAAATGCAAAATTATTACTAAATGGTGAAAAAGCTGAATTAGAAGATGAAATTTTAACTGGTGATATAATTGAATTTGAAGAGGCTGAAAAGGGAAAAGATGCAGAAGCTAAAATCAAAGATATTATAAAAAAAGAAGAACTTAAAAACTATACTATTACTATAAATGGTAATCAAACTACAATTAAACCTAAAATTTTTCAAAATAATAAACAGGTATCTTTAAAAACAGAAGTCAAAGATGGTGCTGATATTGAATATCAAAAATTAGAAACAATTAAAGATGGATTGAGTCAATTGCTGGAGATTCCAGAAGATATGATTTCGAGTCAGGTGAAAGTTTTTTATCTAAATAATAAAAAAGTTAGAGTCCCTAAATCAAGATATTTTGCAGAAGTAAAAAATAAAAATTTGAATTTAGATGATAAAATTAGAGATAACCTGGAAATTAAATTGATAGAAAAAGAAAATGAAATTGAAACAGTAGGAGATTTATTAAATGAAATTGATTTAGATGCTAAAGAAAAAACTATAAATGTAGTATTTAATGGTAGTAGCCTTGAAATACCAGCTAATAATAAAGTTATTAAATGTAATGACCAAAAAGTAGATAAAGAATATGAACTAAAAGATGGAGATAAAATAGAATTAGAAAAACAGAAGATAACAGTTAACCACCTATTTCAATACATAAATTACAATATTTCAGAATCTCTAAAAGAAGATATGGAACTTTTGATTAATGGTAAAAGTTGTAATTATAATGATTTAATTAAAACAGGTGATAATATAAAAATGAAATTGAAGAAAAAACAAAAGGAGGGGATTGAATGAAGTGGGAAGGAAATATTAGTTTTTATGGAACTAATAACCTTCAAAAAACAGATAAATTTTATAAAAAATTTTTTGACCTAAAACTTTATAAAGATCAGGGAAAGTGTAAAATTTATAAAATTCCAGGAGCTGGTATGATTGCTTTTTGTGAACATATGGAAGTTTTAACTAAAAATAAATCACCTATTATTACTTTTTTAACTGATGAAGTTGATGAAATATATGAAAAATTTATAAATATGAAAGGTATTAAGGTAGAAAATAGACCAGTTAAAAATGATGACTTTAATATATATCAATTTTTTACTAAAGATCCTAATGGTTATACACTTGAGATACAAAAATTTCTTGATTGAGGTTGATTTAGATGGTGAAAATTTTAGAAATAATAATAACTTTAGCTAAAAAATATAATACAGAAATATATCTAACTGGTGGGGCAGTAAGAGATATTTTATTAGATAAAGAAGTAAATGACTTTGATTTTGCTGTGAAAAATAATGTTAAAGAAATAAGTATTGAGTTTTCTGAATTTATTTCAGGAAGTTATATAGAATTGGATAAAGAAAATGATATATATAGAGTTGTAAAAAATAATATTGATTATGATTTTACAGCTTTACAGGGTGGCAGTATAGAAAAAGATTTATTGAAAAGAGATTTTACTATAAATGCTTTAGCAATCCCCCATCAACATTTTGATAAAATAAAAACAATCAGTAATAAAAATGAAAAAATCAGCAAAAAAATATTAATTGACCCTTTTGGGGGGATAAGAGATCTAAACAATTCTTTAATAAGGGTTTTGGGAAGGGAAACTTTTGATAATGATCCTATTAGACTGTTAAGAGCAGTACGTTTTAAGGCTATATTGGATTTTGATATTGAAAAGAATACTGAAAAAATGATTTTTAAAAAAAGAAAATTACTCAAAAATTCTGCAGCTGAAAGAATAAGAGATGAATTGTTTAAAATCTTTGAAATTACTAAAACAGCTGAAATAGTAAATTATATGGAAAATAAATTAAAACTACTGTCAATTATATTCCCTGAAATAAAAAAAATGAAAGAATCAGATGGAAGTTATTTTGCTGAAAAAAACCTCTGGGCCCATAACATAGATATGCTAAATTTGTATAAAAAAATTACAAAAGAGAAAACTTTAAATTATCTTCCAGAAGAAAAAAATATTGTGCTTATGAAATTTGCTATTTTATTTCATGAATATGGAAAAATGAATTTTCCTAAAAAAAATTATGAAGGCACAAAAATAATCGAAGAAATTTTTGAGAATTTGAAATTTAGTAATTATGAAATAAATTATATAAAAATTATTATTGAATATTACAGAAAAGTTTTCTTTTTATATGATGATAATAATTTAAGTGATAGTAAAATATATGATTTTTTTGAAGAAGTTGAAGATTATGCTCCAGATATTTTATTTTTAGCTGCTTTAGATTATGGTAGTATGAAAAAAATCAATAACAATTATAAAAAGGCAATTAAATTCTGGGAATTTATCAATGAATTATTAAGAAAATATAGGTCTATGATTAAAACTATCAACAACCCTATTTTAACTGGAAAAGAATTAATGAATATTTTAGATATTGGAGAAGGCCCTTTAGTAGGTAAATATTTAAAAAAAGTAAAAAAATATCAGGCATTAGGTAAAATAGACAAAAAATCTGATGCAATTTCTTATCTTAAAAATTTAGAAATTAATAAAGATAATAATAACTAAGAGCAATAAGAATTCCAAGACCTGCTCCAGCTAATACTTCAAAAGGAGTATGTCCTACCAGTTCTTTTAAATCAGCTTTGATTTTATTAGGTTTTTTGTTTATTTGTACTATATCCAAATTTTTAATAATATGGTTTAAAACATTTGCCTGTTTACCCACAGACCTTCTTACTCCGCTTGCATCATATATAATTATTAAAGAAAATACAGTAACAATTGCAAAAAGGTCAGAATCAAATCCATGTTTTAAGGCAATCATAGTACTTAAAGTAGAGACAAAAGACGCATGGGAACTTGGCATCCCCCCTGAACCTACTATTCTTCTAAAATCAAAAGGTTTTTCTGTAAAAACTTTTATAAATTGAGCTAAAAATAGAGAAAATAAGGATATATTTAAAATTGACATTTTCATCACCTTTATTTCAAAAATATTTTAGTAAATAATTTTTGCTTTACTTTATTTTATAAAATTTAGTCTTCAACTGCAAGGACTTATGTTATTTAATTTTTTTATTGGGTTTATTAAGAAAAAGGAGGGGAAAGAATAATGGGGAAAAAGAGTAATTTCTCTCTGACAGTTATAGTTATGGTTTTTGCAATAATAACTATATTTGTTGGTTATTTTATAGGTAATTGGATGATTAGAATGGCTGTAGGGTCTCCAGAACAGGAAACTAAACTTGCAAAACAGGAAGAAAATGAAGAAGAAAACACAGAAACAGTTGAAATAGATAAAAAGGAAGAAAATATCGCTAACAGTAATGACCAAAATAATGAGATAAATACAGGGAGCTTTTCCAGTGGTGGTTATGCAGTCCAGATTGGAGCTTTTAATAATTATGATAATGCTTTATCTTTAAAAAAGGATTTAGAAAATGAAGGTTATGAAGTAGTTATTACTGAAGGAAAACCTCATAAAGTGAGACTAGGCCCTTCTCAAGAAAAAGAAGAAGCTGAAAAAATAAAAGAGGAAATTGAATCATTGGGTTATAGTGGTTTTGTTATAAATTTAAATAATTAATATCAATTCAAATATTTATTTAAAATTAATTTTTGTAAATTTAAACAACTTCATTTATCCTTGTTATTATATGTGATATAAGTTATAATATATAATGGTTAATATTGATAATGGTTTATTTAATAAATTAAATTAAATATTATTTTTTTATAAAATATATAATTCTCTAAAATATTTGATAGAGGGGTGTGAAATTAATGAGCTTTCTAACATTCAAACAGGGGATTCATCCTGATTACAAAAAAGAACTTACAAATAAGGAGCCCCTAAAAGAAGCAGATAGGCCTGAGGAAGTAGTTATTCCTTTACAACAACATATTGGTGCCCCCTTAAATCCAGTAGTTGAAAAGGGTGACCATGTTGATATGGGTCAGAAGATTGGTGATACAGATAGTTTTGTAGCAGCACCTGTTCATGCTTCTGTATCAGGAACAGTAAAAGATATTACTGAAGTTCAAACTGCTTCTGGAGATAAAACACTTTCTGTGATAATTGAAGCAGATGATGAAGATCAATTAGTAGAAGATTTAGATAAGCATGAAAATTTTGAAGATTTATCTCCAGATAAAATTCGCAACATTGTCAGAGAAGCTGGGATTGCCGGTATGGGTGGAGCAATGTTTCCTACTCATGTTAAACTTTCGGTTCCAGATGATAAAGAAGTTGATTATTTTGTTTTAAATGGAGCTGAATGTGAACCATATCTCACAGTTGACCATAGAATGATGGTTGAAAGACCTAATTCTGTTTTGGATGGTATGAAAATGATGATGAAAGCTGTGGATGTCAAAAAAGGGTTTATTGGAATAGAAGAAAATAAACCTGATGCTATTGACTCAATGAAAAAAGCTGTAGAAGGTGAAGAGTTTATAGAAGTTAAAGTATTTGAAACAAAATATCCTCAGGGCGGCGAAAAAATGATGATTAAAGCTGCTTTAGGTAGAGAAGTACCAGTTGGTGGTTTACCACTTGATGTGGGAGTAGTTGTTAATAATATTACTACTGCTGTTGCTGTTTCAGATGCAGTCAAAAAAGGTATACCTTTAATAAAAAGAACAGTTACAGTAACTGGTTCTGCTATTGAAAATCCGCAAAATTTTATTTGTAGAATTGGTACTAGAATTGAAGAATTAATTGAACAGGCTGGTGGTTTCAAGGGCGAAGTAGGTAAAATTGTAGTTGGAGGACCTATGACCGGTAGTGCTCAACATAGTCTAAAAACTCCAATAGTTAAAGGTAGTTCTGGAATATTAGTTTTGCCTCCTGAAGAGGTAAATGATTTTGATCCTGAACCATGTATTAGATGTGCTCGTTGTGTTGATGCATGTCCAATGTCATTAGTACCAGTTAAATTAGCAAAATATGCTGAACATGATATGTATGATAAAATGGAAGAATTTAATATCCAAAATTGTATAAAATGTGGTTCCTGTTCTTATATTTGTCCATCAAATCGACCATTACTTCAAAATATTGAAATTGGTCAGGCAGAACTTGCTGCCAAGCAACGTGAAGAAGAGTAAGGGGGATAGTTATGAATAATGAAAAATTAATTGTTACACCATCACCACATATTAAAGATGAAACAACTTTAGATGAAATTATGTGGGCAGTTATAAAAGCATTGATACCAGCTATGTTAGCTGCAGTTTATTATTTTAGAACACGAGCTGTATTGCTAATTTTAGGGAGTGTTATTGGAGCTGTTCTTACAGAATTTATTTTTCAAAAAATAAGAGGTAAAAAAATTACTATTTCAAATGGAAGTGCTATATTAACTGGTATTTTATTAGCATTAATAGTACCACCAAGTTTGCCGATTTGGACTGTTATAGTTGGTAGTGCAGTAGCTATCGGTCTTGGAAAACAGGTTTTTGGAGGTCTTGGTTATAATCCATTTAATCCAGCATTAGTTGGAAGAGCTTTTTTAGTGGCAGCATATCCAGTTTTAATGACTTCCTGGACATTTGATGGAGAAACAACAGCAACACCACTTAATTTAATGAAAGCACAGGGTGTTGGAACAGATTATTGGGACTTATTTATTGGTCATATTGGAGGTAGTTTAGGTGAAACCTCTGCTCTTGCAATTTTACTGGGAGCAGCCTATTTGATATACAAAGGTTACATAAATTGGCGAATACCAACAGGAATTTTAGGAACAGTAGTTGTCCTCACAGCTGTTTTTGGTCATGATCCTATTTTCCATCTTTTTTCCGGTGGTTTAATGATAGGAGCCTTTTTCATGGCTACAGATATGGTAACAAGTCCTGTTACTAAAAAAGGACGCTGGATTTTTGGAGTTGGTGTTGGTTTATTAATTGTACTTATTCGTCTTTGGGGTGGTTATCCTGAAGGTGTTATGTATGCAATTTTATTAATGAATACAGCAGTACCACTTATAGATCGTTATACAAGACCTCGCAGTTTAGGAGAGGTGAGTTAAATGAATAAAAATATTGGTAAATTAGTAATGACATTAACAATAATTGGGGTTATTTCAGCTCTTACTTTAGCATTTGTCTATGAATGGACTACTCCTTATATTGAAAAACATGCTGCTAAAGCTAGAGAAAGCGGAATTTTTGAAGTTATTCCTGAAGCTGAAAGTTATGAAGAAGTTACAAAAAATGGAACTACTTTTTATGAAGGATATAGTTCTGGACAAAGAGTGGGAGTTGCTTTGATAAAAGAAGGTCCTGGTTTTCAGGGAATGATTAAATTAATGGTAGGTGCTAATCCTGCTACTGGAGAAATTTATGGTATAAAGATATTAGAACATGAAGAAACTCCTGGTTTAGGAGCAAATATAACAACTGATAGTTATAAAAGCAATTTTGAAGGGAAACCTTTTGGTGAGTATGAGGTAATTAAAAGAGAAACTTCTGATCCTTATCAGGTTGAAGCTATTGCTGGAGCAACTATTTCTTCAGAAAAGGTTACCCGAATTGTAGAAGATGCAGTTGATGAAATTCAGGATGCATATGGGGGTGGAAATTAATGAAGCAATTAATAGCTGATTTTAAAAATGGACTATGGAAAGAAAACCCAATTATAGTACTTGTTATAGGTATGTGCCCGACTCTTGCTGTAACAAATACAGCTGTTAATGGTCTGGCTATGGGACTGGCTACATCATTTGTATTAATTTCTTCAGAGATTGTTATTTCTCTCATAAAAAAGTTGATCCCCAATGATGTTAGAATACCGAGTTATATTTTGATTATAGCTACTTTTGTTACTTTTACAGATTATTTTTTAAAAGCGTTTTTCCCTGATATAGCTGCATCATTGAGTCTTTTTATTCCTTTGATTGTAGTTAACTGTCTTATTTTAGGAAGACAGGAAGCTTTTGCTTCCAAAAACCCTGTCCACCGTTCTATTGCTGATGCACTTGGAATGGGACTTGGATTCACCTGGGTTCTTGTTGCTCTAAGTATTTTTAGAGAACTTTTAGGTATGGGTTCAGTTTTTGGAATTCAGCTTCTAGGTAGTTGGTATCAACCAATGATTATAATGATTTTACCTGCAGGAGCTTTTATCAGTCTTGGAATTTTGATTGGTGTAATGAATGTCATAAGTAGCAGGGAGGGTTAATTTAAATGGAGGAATTTACACAAATATTATTATTATTTTTTAGTACTGTTCTGGTCAATAACTTTATACTGGTTCAATTTTTAGGTATATGTCCTTTCTTAGGTGTTTCAAGTCAGGTTGAAACTTCTTTCAGTATGGGATTAGCAGTAACCTTTGTTATGACCCTAACTGCAGCTGCTACCTGGCTTATAAATACATTTATTTTAGAAGCATTAAATTTACCATTTTTACAATATGTATCTTTTATTATTGTAATTGCTTCTCTTGTTCAGTTTGTTGAGATGTTTATTAAAAAAACAAGTCCAGTATTATATAAAGCACTTGGAATTTATCTTCCTCTTATCACTACTAATTGTGCAATTTTAGGATTGGCACTTCAGATACCTTTAAATAATTATGGATTTATTGCGAGTGTAGTTTTTGGATTTGCTGCTGGAGTAGGTTTTACTCTTGCTATAGTACTTATGGCTGGTTTAAGAGAAAACTTAGAATTTGGTGATGTCCCTAAAGCCCTGAAAGGAGTCCCAATTACTCTAATTATTGCAGGACTTATGGCTATGGCCTTTATGGGCTTTTCCGGAATGATATCAGGTTGATATAGTAAGCGGAGGTGAAATAATGAAATCAATTTATTTATATTCTCTTTTAAGCATGGGGGGACTTGCAGCTTTTTTAGCAGCCGGTCTTGGTATAGCTTCCCGGGCTTTCCATGTAGATAAAGATCCTAGAATAGATGAAGTTGAAGAAGCTCTACCAGGGGCTAATTGTGGAGCATGTGGATATGCTGGTTGTAGTAGTTTTGCCGAAGCAGTTGTCACTGGTGATGGTTCAATAGATGGTTGTCCTGTTGGAGGGGAAGATGTTGAAGAAAAAATTGCAGAGATTTTGGATGCAGAAGCTTCATCTTCAGCTGAAGGTGAAGTGGCTAGAGTACTTTGCCGTGGTGGAAATAAAGAAACAAAAAAGGATTCAGAGTATCAGGGGATAGAGACCTGTAAAGCAGTAAACCTAATGAATGGTGGCGATAAAAGCTGTCAATATGGCTGTCTTGGCTATGGTGACTGTGTAGAAGTTTGTCCTTTTGATGCTATTAAAATGAATGAAAATGGTCTTCCAGAAGTTGACCCTGAAAAATGTACTGGTTGTGGTAAATGTGTTGAAGCCTGTCCAAAAGATATAATTACACTTTATCCTTCTTCAAAAAAGAATCATATTGAGTGTTCTTCTCCAGAAAGTGGTAAAGTAGTAAGTAAAATTTGTGAAGTTGGATGTATTGGTTGTAGCATGTGTGAAAAAGTTTGCCCTGTAGATGCAATTACTATGGAAGGTGACCTGGCAGTTATAGATTATGAAAAATGTATTAACTGTGGTCTCTGTGCTGAAAAATGTCCTACTGGCACAATTACTTTTGAAGGTAAAAAAATAAAAAGTATTGAAATAACTGATGATTGTGTTGGATGTACCTTATGTGCCCAGGAATGTCCGGTAGACGCTATAGAAGGTGAACCAAAAGAGAAACACGAGATTGATCCAGAAATTTGTGTTAAATGTGGTATTTGTTATGATACCTGTAATGTAGATGGGGCAATCAAAGTTGAATATGAATAAATAAGCTAATATACAACAATTTTGGAATTATATAACTATTCAAGGGGGACTTGCTTTAATAGCAGGCCCCCTTTTTGTGATTTTTTATAATAATATTATAGACAATAATGGATAAAGGTGTTACAATAAAAATACTTAGTAGGTGATTTTATGAATAAGTTATTAAAAATTATGACTGCTTACGATATTATAATTATAATTGGCGTTATTGTATTAAGTATAGGTATTTTATTTTTACCGTTTTGGAATATTGGAAATTCTAATTCTGAGGATAAAGTTATCTATATTAGTCAAAATGGTGATATTGTTCAAAGAATTCCTGTTAAAGATACTATTAATAATCAAATATTAGTTGAAGTAGAAGGTCCTATTGGTAAAAGTGTTATTGAGGCATATAATGGTAAAGTTAGAATGAAAGAGGCTCCAGAAGAAGATCCAGAAAAAATTTGTGTTAAAACCGGGTGGGTTGAAAGAGCAGGACCATCGATAATTTGTGTTCCTAATAAAATTTCTATCTGGGTTGAAAGTGAAAAAAGTGATTTAGATGGAGTGTCCTGGTAAAATGAAAAAAACGATTTCAATTATATCTATTTTATTAATTATTATGCTCAGTTTATTTGTTACATTAAAGCAAACTGAAAAAGAAGATAAATTATATACTGAAAAAGTATTTTTAATGGATACTACAGTTGAAATAAAGGTTATAAGCAAAAAAGATTCTGGTGATACTATTTCTAAAACAGTTAAAATTATGGAAAATTGGAATAATAAGTTGGATCGTTATAATGAAAACAGTTTAATTTCTGAAATAAATAAAAATGGTGAAAATGGTGTAAAAGTTTCAAATGAAATCATTAAATTTTTTCAAGAAATTAAAAGTTATGCAAAATTAACTGAAGGTAATTTTGATCCAACTATAGCCCCTTTGATAGATGTTTGGGGGTTTGGAGAAGAAATTAATAAGGTTCCAGTAAAAAATGATATTAAAAACGCATTGCAATTAGTTGATTATAATGATATAAAGATTGTTGAAAGTGAAAATAAAATATATTTACCCCAAAAAAGCAAAATTGATTTAGGAGCTGCAGCAAAAGGATTTATTATAGATAAAGCATATGAATATTTGAAAGATAATAATATAGACAACTTTTTTATAAATGCTGGAGGAAATATTAGAGTTTCTGGCATGAATACAGTTGAAAATCGTCTCTGGACTATTGGAATTAGAAAACCGCGAAATAATAATCAGGTTTATCACGATTATATAGTGGGGATTTCTAGAGGCGCTATTGCAACTTCTGGTGATTATGAAAGATATTTTATAGAAAATGATAAAAGATATTCACATTTGCTTGATCCTAAAACTGGTTATCCGGCTAGAGAGTTGCAATCAGTTACTATTTATACTTCTAAAGCAATGAGTGCTGATATTTTATCAACAGCACTATTTATTATGGGATGGGATAAAGCTCAAGAAAAAATAAAAAAGTCTGAAGATATTGCAGGACTTCTTATAAAAGATGGAGAAATATGGTATAGTAAAGATTTTAAGGATATTTTTACCAAAAATTAAAACAAGGGAATGACTTCAATTTATCGAATTATTATTATTAAGAAGATACACTTATAATACTGGATATACTTAAAATATTAGTTATATAGAAAAGAGGTAAATATGCGAGAATCAAAAATAAAAAAAATGGTCATAATTTCTTTGCTTGTTAGTCTGGGATTGATTTTACATGTTATAGAAGGTTTAATACCAATGAATGGAATAGTACCCGGAGCTAAGTTAGGACTGGCCAATATACCTAATTTACTTGCTCTGATTATATTTGGTTTTCAGGCTGGTTTCCAGGTGTTTTTCCTAAGAGTTTTTTTGGGTTCTTTACTTATAGGAACCTTTATGACTATAAATTTTTATTTTAGTCTGGCTGGAGGTATATTAGGGTTTTTAGCAATGGCATTTGCTTATTTCTATTTAAGAGATAAATTAAGTATTATTGGGATAAGTGTTTTAGGTGCAGTGTTTCATAATATTGGTCAAATTGTAGTAGCATTTTTTATAATAGCAAATCAAGGTATTTTTTATTATTTACCTTACTTATTATTAATAGCTGTTCCAACTGGTATTGGGGTAGGGCTTGTTTCTTATTTTACTTTATCTCACTTGCCAGTAAAGGGGGATTACTAATATGAAAAATTTAATTTTAGCTTCATCTTCTGCCAGACGTGAAGAAATTCTAAAAAGATTAAATTTACAATTTACAGTTGTACCCAGTAAGATTGATGAAAGTGGTTATGATCATTTAACACCAGAAAAAATGGTGCAAAAATTATCAGCTTTAAAAGCTAAGGAAGTTAGTAAATTAGTAGAAGATACTTTGATTATAGCTGCTGATACTATTATTGTTAATAATGATAAAGTTTTAGGAAAACCTCAATCTAAAGAAGACGCAGCTGAAATGTTAAAAAAATTAAGAGGAGAAAATCATACAGTGATGACCGGTCTAGCTGTATATTCAACTGGTGATAGTAAAGAAATAACTGATATAGATAGAACTGAAGTTTATATGACAAATATGTCTGATGATGAAATTGCAAAATATGTATCTACCGGTGAACCAATGGGGAAAGCTGGTTCTTATGCAATACAGGGTCTGGGCAGTGTTTTTGTGGAAAAAATAGAAGGTTCATATTTTACTGTTATGGGTCTTCCAGTTCATAAATTAGCGGAAATACTTAATGAATTTTCAATAAATATTATTTAAAAAAAATATAAAGGAAGAGGATAATGGATAATGTAGAATATAGGTGTACAATTAAAGAGCTTCCAGAAGAAGAAAGACCCAGGGAAAAATTATTAAAATATGGTGCTGAAAGGCTATCAAATGCAGAATTATTAGCTGTTATTATAAGATTAGGAATTGCAAAAAGAACTGCAGTAGAATTATCACAGGATATCTTAAATTATTTTAATGGTCTTAAAGGATTAGTAGAATTAAATGTTGAAGAATTGGTTAAATTAAAAGGAGTTGGGACAGTTAAAGCTTCCCAAATTTTAGCTTTAACAGAATTGAGTAAAAGAATCCATTCTGGTTCTTTTAAAGAACAACCTGCAGTTCAAACTCCTAAAGATGTTGCCTCACTAATTATGCCTAAAATTAGATTTTTGAAACAGGAAGTTTTTGGTTTGGTTTTGCTCGATATTAAAAATAAAGTTATTGCTACTCCTTTTATTAGTAAAGGTGGACTTAGTAGTTCGATAGTTCATCCTAGAGAAGTCTTTAAAGTAGCAATCAAACGTAGCAGTGCTTCAATAATACTTTTTCATAATCATCCCAGTGGAGAAGCAACTCCCAGTCAGGACGATATAAAAATAACTAAAAGGTTAATTGAAGTAGGAGAATTAATGGGAATCAATGTTTTAGATCATATTGTAATAGGTGATAATGAATTTAATAGTATGAAAGAAAAAGGATTAGTTTAAATTAAGTGTTAGAAAGGGGAAAAAAATATGGTTTTTGATTTTTTAGGTGCACCATTTTCAAGAGATATGGGGATTGATTTAGGAACAGCAAATACTTTAGTTTATATAAAAGGAAAGGGGATTTTAATAAGAGAACCATCAGTTGTTGCTTTAAGAGATAATGATGTACTGGCAGTTGGTGATGAAGCAAAAAAAATGATTGGAAGAACACCAGGTAATATTCGAGCTGTCCGTCCTATGAAAGATGGTGTAATTGCAGATTTTGATATTACTGAAGCTATGTTACGTTATTTTATTACTAAAGCTCATAAAAGAAGTAAACTTGTAAGACCTAGAATAATTATTTGTGTTCCTTCAGGAGTAACTGAAGTAGAAAAAAGAGCTGTTCTTGATGCAGCAGAACACGCCGGGGCCAGAAAAGCTTATCTTATAGAAGAACCCATGGCAGCTGCTATTGGAGCAGGTTTACCTGTAGAAGAGCCTACTGGTAATATGGTAGTTGATATTGGAGGTGGAACTACAGAAGTTGCAGTTATTTCTTTAGGAGGAATAGTCACCAGCCAATCTATTAGAGTAGGTGGAGATGAAATGGATGAAGCAATTGTTAGCTATATAAAAAGAAATTATAATTTATTGATTGGAGATAGAACAGCAGAAGAATTAAAGATTGATATTGGTTCTGCTTTAGCCGAAAATGCTGATGATGAAAAAGATATAAGAGGAAGAGATCAGGTTAGCGGTCTTCCAAAAACGATTACAGTTAAAGGGGTTGAAGTGCAAAAAGCTTTGAAAGAACCTATTGAAAATATTATAGAAGCAGTGAAAATGACTTTAGAAAAAACACCACCTGAATTATCTTCAGATGTAATGGATAGAGGAATAATTTTAACTGGAGGAGGAGTTCTTTTAAAAAGTTTAGCAGATCTTATTAGAAAAGAAACCGAAATTCCAGTTCATCTTGCTGATGAACCTCTAGATTGCGTTGTAAAGGGCACGGGAATTGCACTTGAAGAAATAGATTCATTAAAAGAGGTATTAATATCATCTAAGAAGATATCTTAGAGGAAGTGATTAAATGAATAGATTCAATAATACACCTGTAATAATAATAGGTATATTTTTATTATTAATAATTAGTTTAGGTATTACAAATTATTTTTCCATAAATATACCTTATTTGTCTTTTGTGGAAAAAGGAATTTATAACTTATTAAGTCCAATAATTAATGTAGTTGATAATGTGTTTACCAGTATTGATAACTATATTAAACGATTTAAAGATTCTGGTGAATTAATTGCTGAAAATAAAAAACTAAAAAAACAATTAGCTGAACAAAGATTGGATAATCTTCTTATGAAAAAATATGAAATTCAGAATGAACGGTTACGTAAATTATTAGATTTTAAAGAATTAACTTCTTATAAAACTCAGGGAGCAGAAGTAATTGGTTTTGGCCCTTCAGAATGGAAAGAAAAAATTTTAATTAATAAAGGAATAAAAGATGGACTAGAAGAGGGAATGACTGTAGTAACTTATAATGGAAGTTTTGTGGGTAAAATTGATTATATTGCTAATAATTCTGCTCAGGTTGAATTAGTTAATGATTCTGATTTTGTAGTGGCAGGAATTGTACAGAGAGAAAATTCTAGAGCAGTAGGATTAATTAAAGGTATTCAAGAAGATAATGAATTCAATGTAATGGATAATTTGGCCTGGGATGCAGATATTCGAGAAAATGATTTGATTTTGACTTCAGGACTTTCTAACAGTTTTCCTAAAGGTCTTCCTATAGGAAAAGTAGTAGAAGTAAATCCTGATAATTATGGGGTCTCTCAAAAAGCTAAAATTGATTTATTTTTAGATATAAACACAGTTGAAGAAGTGCTAATTATTACTGATTTTTAAATTTTGTTATAGGATGAGAGGAGGTAAGTGATGAAAAAGGGGCTGTATTATGGAATATTTTCTCTTATAGCTTTAATTCTACAATTACAGTTTGGATTATATTTTCCTGCGTTAGAATTTACCCCGGATTTTTTATTAATAGTAGTTGTTTTAATAGCCTTTTCTTCAGGTACCAAAGCTGGATTTTTTTCTGGTTTGATTTTAGGTTTAATTCAGGATATATTTTTAGGCAGCTTTTTTGGAGTATATACTGTGAGTAAAGCTATTTTGGGTATAATTGCAGGCTTAATAGAAGGTAAAGTATATAAACAAAATATTTTAATTCCTCCAATTGTAGTATTTGTCATTTCGATTTTACAGGAAATGTTAATTATTCCTCTCATAGAAAATTTATTATTTACAATTAATTTCTGGAATCTTTTTATAAATTATATAATTCAATTTGCTCTTTTTAATACTGTTTTGACATTTATATTTTATATTTTTATTTATTATTTTAATTTAAATAGAAAAAATAGGAGAAGTTACTATGAATAAACGTTTAAAAATAGTAAAATTTGTTGTAATTGCAATAATAATTTTTCTTGTATTAAGAGGGGGGCATTTGCAATTAATTTCAGGAGATTATTATTTTGAACTTTCTGAAGGTAATAGAATTTCTTTAAGACCAATAAATGCTCCAAGAGGTAAAATAATAGATAAAAATGGTGAAATAATTGCTTCAAATAAATTGTCTTATAATCTTTATCTGTTACCTAATGAAGTTTCTCCAAAATTAAAGGTGGAAGATGTAATAGATCGATTAAGTGAATTTACTAATTTAGATACTGAATCTCTAAAAGAAAAATATAGAGAAAATAATGATATTTATAATTCTTCTTTACTTTTAAAAAGAAATATTTCTTCAAAAAATATGATTAGTATTGAGGAAAATACAAAAGAGCTACCAGGACTTGTTATAGAAGATTCTTTTTTACGACAATATCCTTTTGATAATAAATCTTCTCATGTATTAGGATATGTAGGACAGATAAATGAAGAGCTTTTGAAAAAATTTAATGAAGAGGGTAAAAATTATAGAGGTGGAGATATTATAGGAATTGCCGGATTAGAAAAGGAATATGAAAGTTATCTTAATGGTAAAAATGGAGTAGAACAAATTGAAGTAAATAATATGGGATATAAGGTAAAAACGATAGGAATGAAATCTCCTGAACCTGGTAATGATCTGGTTTTAAATATTGATCTTGATTTAGAAGCAAGAATTGAAAATAAGCTTACAGCTGCTTTTGAGGACCTTAAGGAAGAAGCCAGAGATGATGAAGAACTTACAGTTCCTACTGGAGCAAGTGCTATAGTTTTAGATGTAAATACTGGAGCAGTTAGAGCTATGACAAGTATTCCTAATTTTGATCCAAACAATTTTTCTAATGGGATAAGTGAAGAAAAATATAATAAATTACAAAATGATCCAAATCATCCTTTATTAAATAGAAATATAATGTCTGCAATTCCACCTGGATCTATTTTTAAATTGGTTACGGGAACTGCGGGAATTAAATACCTGGATATTGATGCTAATACAGAGTTTGTGGATGAAAATGCTAAATTTTATATTCCGGATTGGTCTCAACCATTTAGAAACTGGAATCCAGTTGGGGAAGGTAAATTAGAATTTACAAAAGCTATAGCAAGGTCAAACAATATTGTTTTTTATAAAATAGGTTATCGATTATATGAAAAATATAAAGGGGAAAAATTAATCGAAACAGCGCGTGAATATGGTTTAGGAGAAAAAACAGGTATAGATTTACCTCAAGAAAAAAGTGGTTTAGTTCCAGACCGAGAATGGAAACAGGAAGAAGTTGGAGAAGGTTGGTATCCTGGAGATTCTGTTAATCTTTCTATTGGTCAGGGAGGACTTTTGACTACTCCTTTACAATTAAGTCTTTTAGTTAGTTCTATTGCTAATGAGGGAACTTTATATAAACCACAGATTGTTGATAAAATAATTGATGATGATGGGAATATAGTTAAAGATTTTGACAAAGAAGTAAAAAAAGATTTGCCTTTTTCTAAAAACACTTATAATATTTTAAAAAACGGTATGGAAGAAGTTACTAATGCAGAATATGGAACAGCTTCTTCAGTATTTGAAGATTTTCCTATTAAAATCGCTGGTAAAACTGGTACAGCAGAAACTGGCATTTCAAATCATGGTTGGTTTGCAGGATTTGCACCTGCTGATGATCCTGAAATAGTAGTTGTTGTCTTTTTGGAAAATGGTAATTCTAGTTCTAATACTCTGCCTGTAGCTAAAGAAATTTTTAATGAATATTTTGGGTTAAATAAAAAAGCTCAATTACCAATAGATCAGTCTGTAAATAGCAGTCAGGATTTTATAAAATCAAATAATTTAATCAATTTTTTTAAAACGGTATTTTTAGAGAACTAGAAGGAATTTTCACATTGTTCTAGAATGTTATATAATAAGGTTATTTTATTTAAATATACTAAATATTATAAGGAGTATAAGCTATGAGTCCTGCTATATCATTTCAAGTACGAGAAAAAGGAGTCGTTATAAATTTAGATTCTAAAAAGAGATTTGAAGATATAAAAAAAGAATTAATTAAACATGTTAATAAAGCAAATAATTTTTTTGCTGGTGCTGATATTTATTTAAATATTACTGGCCATCGTTTTAAGTTAGAAGAAGTTACTGAATTAATAGAAATAATAAAAGATTATAATGATATCAATGAAGTTTATATTGATAATACTGTGGAAAATAAAAAAACAGAACTCAATAACAAAAAAACAGAAATAAAAAACAAAAAAGACACCTTATTAATTGAAAGAACTATTCGCTCCGGTCAACGAGTAAAATATCCGACTAATGTTGTAATTATGGGAGATATAAACCCTGGAGCAGTAGTAATAGCTGGAGGAGATATAATTGTATTAGGAAAATTAAAAGGTGTGGTTCATGCTGGGGCAGATGGTAGTTATGATGCCAAAATTTTTGCTATGTGTCTTGAGGCAACTCAATTGAGAATTGCAAATGTAATTTCAAGGTCACCTGATGGAAATAAAAAAAGTAGTAACTGTGAATCAGAGATTGCATATTTAAAAAATGGAAAAATTATTGTTGAAAATTATAATAAGTAGAAAATAGGAGGGGTTATTTTGGCTGGAAAGGTTATTGTTATTACTTCAGGTAAAGGTGGGGTAGGTAAAACTACTGCTACTGCTAATATTGGAACAGCTCTTGCTGAAATAGGTAAAAAGGTATGTTTGATTGATGCTGATATTGGTTTGAGAAATCTTGATGTAGTTTTAGGTTTAGAAAACAGAATTGTATATGATATTGTAGATGTTGTTGAAGGTAATTGTCGTCTTGAACAGGCTTTAATTAAAGATAAAAGAAATAATAATTTAGTTTTGCTACCGGCAGCACAAACTAGAGACAAAACTGCTGTTTCGCCTGAGCAAATGAGAGAATTAACTGATACTTTAAAAGAAGATATGGATTATGTATTGGTAGATTCTCCTGCTGGTATTGAACAGGGATTTAAAAATTCTATCGCTGGTGCTGATGACGCTATTATTTTAACTACTCCTGAAGTTTCAGCTGTTAGAGATGCAGATAGAATTATTGGACTTCTGGAAGCAGAAGGTGTAAACGATCCTGAAGTTATTATTAATCGGATTAGAATGGATATGGTTGAAAGAGGAGATATGATGAATATTGATGATATGATAGAAATCCTTGCTATCAATCTTTTAGGAGTAGTACCAGATGATGAATCAATAGTTGTTTCAACTAATAGAGGTGAACCAATAGTTTTATCTAATGGAGTTAAGGCAAGTGAAGCTTTTAATAATATTGCCCATAGAATTACAGGTAAAGATATTCCTATAATGGATTTAAAAGAAGATTCGATGATGACTAAGTTAAAGAAAATATTTGGACTTGGTTAAAAGGAGGGGATTATAATCGATATATTAAATGATATATTAAAAAAATTAGGTTTTAAAAATGAAGAAAATAAAAGTAAAGATATAGCTAAAGAAAGGTTACAATTTGTTTTAGTACATGATCGCATTAATCTATCACCTGAAGAAATGAAAAATTTGCGAGAAGAAATGTTAGAAGTTCTAAAAAAATATGTTGATGTAGATGATCAAAATGTCAAGATGGAATTAGATAAAAAAGAAGATATTATGGCTTTAGTAGCCAATTTTCCAATAAATAATTCGTCATAAGAGGGAAATAATAAATGAAATGGAAAAAAAGATTTTGGAAAAATTTAAATATCTACATTCCTATTCTTGTTTTATTATTATCCATTATTGGATTAATAATGATTAGTAGTGCAGTAGAAATAAATAAAAACCCAGAAAATTGGAATTTTATTCAAAAACAACTTATAGCTTTAATTGTGGGGTTAATAGCTATAATTATAATACAATTTTATGATTATTCACTTTTAAAAGAATACTCTGATCTAATTTATATTTTCACTGTTGGTATTTTAGTATTATTGTTAATAATTGGGTCAGAAAAAAGCGGAGGCAGAAGTTGGATTAGTATTGGCAGTATTAATTTCCAACCATCTGAAGTAGCTAAACTAATAGTTATAATCATGCTAGCTAATGTTATGTCTGAGATGAAAGATGAATTAAAAAGTTTTATTGGAATTTTGAAATCTGGTTTTTATGCATTTATACCATTTGTTTTAATTATTTTACAAAATGATTTAGGTACTGCTTTAGTTATATTATTTATTTATATAGTTATGTTGTATGTTGCTGGTGGAAATCAAAAAATAATGTTATTTATTTTTGGAGGGAGTTTTTTAATTATAGTATTATTATTAACCTCTCATTTTTTATTTGAAACTCCACTCCCATTTATAAAAGAATATCAATTAAATAGATTAATAGTATTTATAAATCCTGATATAGATCCTCAGGGAGCAGGTTATAATATTTTGCAATCAAAAATAGCATTGGGGTCAGGAAAGTTTTTTGGTAAAGGCTTATTTGCCGGTACTCAGAATCAATTAAACTTTTTACCTGAAAAACATACAGATTTTATTTTCTCTGTTATTGGAGAAGAATTTGGGTTTTTGGGAATTTCAGTAGTACTTAGCCTTTATTTATTATTGTTTTGGAATATGGTAAAGATTGCAGTTAATGCTCGTGATGATTTTGGAAAACTGGTTATTACAGGTATTTTGGCTTTATTGTTTTTTCATGTTTTTCAAAATGCAGGTATGACAATGGGAGTAATGCCAATAACAGGAATACCTCTACCTTTTATAAGTTATGGAGGTAGTGCTATGCTTTCTAATATGATAGCAATAGGCATTGTAATAAATATTAATATTCGTAAAAAGAAAATAATGTTCTGATTTATTTAGGCTTTGAATTAGAATTTTATATTTTTTTAAATAAAAATTGAGGTGTTATAATGAATGTCAAAGAAAAAATTGATGATCTACTTTATAAAATAAACAATCCAGAAAGATATATAGGTAATGAATGGAATGAAGTTAAAAAAAATTGGACTGATGATAAAATAAAAATAGTACTTGCTTTTCCTGATGTTTATGAGATAGGAATGTCTCATCTTGGAATGAAAATTATATATCATTTATTAAATAAGGAAGACGATATTCTATGTGAAAGAACTTTTTCACCATGGACTGATATGGAAAATCTTTTAGATGAAAATGATCTTCCTCTTTATGCTTTAGAAAGTGGAAGATCAATTAGTGAATTTGATATTCTGGGTTTCACATTACAATATGAAATGAGTTACACTAATATCTTAAATATTTTAGATTTATCTGGTTTATCCCTAAGAAGTAAAAATAGAAGTGAAAAGGATCCGTTAGTTATTGCTGGAGGAGCAACAGTTTTTAATCCAGAACCATTGGCGCCTTTTATAGATTTGTTTTTTATTGGAGAAGCTGAAGAAATAATTGTTAAATTAGTAAGAGAATATAAAAGATTAAAAAATAGTGATTATTCTAGAGAAGAAATTTTATATAAATTAAATAAAATTTCAGGAGTTTATGTACCGAGTCTATATAAAATTGAAAGTACTAAAAATAATAATAGATTAAGTCCAGTTAGTAGGGAAATAAAAAAAGTCGTTAATAAACAGGTAGTAGAAAATTTAGATGAAGCATATTATCCCACTGATTTTATAGTGCCTTATATGGATATAGTACATGATAGAGCGGTTTTAGAAATATCTCGAGGTTGTACTAGAGGATGCCGGTTTTGTGCTGCAGGAATGACTTATAGACCGACTAGAGAAAGAAGTAAAGAAACACTACTCTCCCTGGCAGACAAAATTCTTAAATCCACTGGTTATGGTGAAATTTCACTTACATCTTTGAGTACTGTGGACCATTCCCAGATTGAAGAACTTACTGAAACTTTTATGAATAAATATCAAAAGGATAATATCAGTTTATCACTTTCATCACTACGAGTAGATGATTTTTCTGTTGAGTTAGCTAAAAAAGTTCAAAGAGTGAAAAAAACTGGTTTAACTTTTGCACCTGAAGCAGGAAGCCAAAGACTAAGAAATGTTATAAATAAGGGTGTTAGTGAGGAAAATTTATATGATGCTGTAAAATCAGCTTTTAATGCAGGCTGGCACAGAATTAAACTTTATTTTATGATTGCTTTGCCAACTGAAACCAGAGAAGATTTAGAAGGAATTGTACGAATGGCTAAAAAAGTTCTGGAAATTGGTAAGAAAATACGAAAAAATACGAATAAACGTATGAAAAGTATAGAAGTACAGGTTAGTGTATCCACTTTTATTCCCAAACCATTTACTCCATTTCAATGGGTTTCTATGCCTTCAAAAGAAAAAATCATAGAAAAACAGGATTATCTCAGAAAAAATTTACGTGGTAGAGGTTTAAAGTTTAGTTGGAATGACCCTGATTTGAGTTTGCTTGAAGGTGTAATTGCCAGAGGTAATCGTGAAGTTGCCAATATAATTGAAACTGCCTGGGAAAATGGAGCTAAATTTGATAGCTGGAATGATCATTTTGAACCTGATATCTGGTATAATGCTATTAAAGAGAATGAATTAAAACTTAATAATTTAATAGGCAAAAGAGATTTAGAAAAAGATTTACCATGGACACATATTAATACTGGAATAACAGATGAATTTCTTAAAAAAGAATATAATAAGTCTTTTTCTGAAGAGATCACAGAAGATTGTAGAGAAGGTAATTGTACTCGATGTGATGTATGCCATGATCTGGGAGTAAAATTGGATATAGTAGGGAATGATTTTTAATGAAAATAAGAATAGAATTTTCCAAATTAAAAGGTGTAAGATATATTTCTCATTTAGAATTAATGGATACAATTAGAAGGTCAGTTAGAAGAGCAAATCTTCCAGGGGAATATACTCAGGGTTATAATCCCCATTTAGTTTTATCATTAGGTCAACCCTTAGCAGTTGGGATGGTAGGTAAAGGTGAATTTTTTGATCTTAGTCTTAAAGAAAAAGTTGATGAAAAAGAAGTTGTAAAAAGATTAAATAAGGCTTTGCCAGAATATATAAGAATGAAAAAAGCAAAATATATTCCAGATAAAGTAAAATCTTTGCAGGCTATAGTTGATACAGCTATTTATAGTATAAATTTTTCTTATGATAAAAATAAAGTTGATGATGAAGAAATTCTTGAAAATTTAGAATCCAAAAATAAAATTGAAATTATAAGAAAACGAAGAAATAAAGAAGATCGAAGACTTGACCTGCGGCCTATGATTTATGATATGGAAATTGATAATAATTCTTCAGTATGGCATTTTACAGTAAGCACAGGCAGTAGTGGTAATGTAAGACCTTCAGAATTAATAACGGCTTTAAGTGAAAGATATGATTCAATAAATAAAGTTCCTCTTGTAAATGTTATTCGTGAAGGTATGTATGTTAAACAGGGGGATAAATTATTAAAACCATTTGCCAGTCAGGTAGTGAGGAGTTGAGATAACATTGGCAAAACAAATAATTATTAATTCTAATTTTAGTGAAAAAAGAGCAGCAATTTTAAAAAATAATAAATTAGAAGATGTTTTTTTTGAACGCGAAAGTTATGATCGAATAGCTGGAAATATTTATCGGGCAGCTGTCAGAGATGTTTTACCAGGGATGCAGGCTGCTTTTGTTGATATAGGATTAGAGAAAAATGCGTTTCTTCATATAAGTGATCTTTATCCTCGTTTCAGTAAAAGTGAAAAGAAAAAATGGTCAGAAAAAAACTTAAGTATCAAACATTTACTTCAACCTGGAGAAGAATTGATGGTACAGGTTGAAAAAGAACCTATTGGGACTAAAGGTCCTAAAGTTACCTGTAAAATAAGTTTACCTGGCCGGTATTTTGTTTTATTACCTTATGAAAATAAAATTGGGGTGTCACGTCGTATTAATGAAAGCCATGAAAGAAACCGACTAAAGAGAATAGCAGGTGAAATTAGTGATGAGAAAGGTGTAATAGTTAGAACAAATGCCTATCATCGTGATAGAGATGAATTAATAAAAGATTATAATTATTTGATGACAATTTGGCGTGAAACTCAAAAGAAATATAAAAAAACTAAGGCACCTAAACTTCTTTACCGAGATGTTGAGTTAATAAAAGAAATAGCAAGAGATCACCTTTCTAAAGACACGAAAAAAGTTGTTATTGATGATAGTGGTGATTATAATAAATTAAAACAATTAGCTTCTAATATAGCTCCAGAAATAGAAAACAGAATTTACTTATATGATAAAGACTTACCTATTTTTACTACTTATGGTATTGAAAAAGAACTGGATAAAGCTTTAAAAAGAAAAGTCTGGCTTGATTCAGGTGGTTATGTAATATTTGATTCCACAGAGGCATTAGTTTCTGTAGATGTAAATACAGGAAAATATACCGGTAGTAAAGATTTGCAGGATACTGTTTTTAAAACAAATTTAGAAGCAGCTAAAGAAATAGCAAGACAATTAAGATTAAGAGATATTGGTGGTATTATAATTATAGATTTTATAGATATGGAAAAAGAACATCATCAAAGAGAAGTCCTGGATATTTTAGAAAAAGAATTAGCTAAAGATAGAACTAAAACAGCAATGTTGGGTTTAACTAGATTAGGTTTAGTTGAAATGACACGGAAAAAAGTCAGAGAAAGATTTGGAGAGTTATTACAAAAGGAATGCCCTTATTGTAAAGGAACAGGAAAAGTACTTTCACCAGAAACTATGGCCTTAAAAGTTAGAAGAAAACTTCATATGATGGCTGTAGATGAAAATGTAAAGAAAATCCAATTAGAATTACATCCAGATGTAGTTGCAGTTTTTCGGAAACCAAAAAAGAAATTAAAGAAACTGGAAAAAGAATTAGATATGAAAATTAGAATTAAAGGAAATAATAAGTTTCATATTGAAGATATTAATATTATTTCTAAAAATTAGTTTAAACCCTTTAATTACACTTGACTTAAGATATTATATATGCTAAAATTAATTGCTGGATAAACTGATATATTTTTGTTTATTCTGCCGGTGTTACTACCAAAACCGCTCGAAATAGGTATAAAATGTCATTTTGGCTACCTGATTTCGGCGAGTCTGAGGTAAGGGAGGTGGAAGAAATGTATGCTATTATAAAAACAGGTGGAAAGCAATATAAAGTTGAAGAGGGTCAAATAGTTAAAGTTGAAAAGTTACCTGTTGATGAAGAAGAAAATGTAGAATTTGATGAAGTTATGGCTGTCTCAAAAGATGGTGAAACAGAATTTGGGCGTCCATATTTAGAAGATGTAAGTGTCACCGGTAAAGTAATTGAACAGGGTAAAAACAAAAAAATTACAATTTTTAAGTATAAGCCTAAAAGTCGCCAACGTAAGAAAATGGGACATCGTCAGCCATATACGAAAGTTTTAATTGAGACAATTAAGGCTTAGACAATAAGTCAATAATTATATTTAAATAAATACCTGTATGCAGGAGGTGAGGGTATTGTCTAAGAAAAAAGGTGTTGGTAGTTCGCGAAATGGTCGTGATAGTGAATCGAAGCGACTGGGTGTCAAAGAATTTGATGGTGAATTTGTTTCAGCCGGAAGTATTTTAGTCAGACAGAGAGGCACTAAATTCAGACCTGGATTAAATGTAGGTCGTGGTGGAGATGATACATTATTCTCTAAAGTTGATGGTTATGTCAGGTTTGAAAGAAAAGGGAAAAAATCCCGACAAATAAGTGTTTATACTGAAGATCAAATGGCAAGTCTGGCTAACTAAAAGCTATATAGAGACCCTCAGTGCTGATCTAGTGCTGAGGGTTTTTGGTTTAATTGGAGGGATATTTTTATGTTTATAGATGAATTAGATATTAAAGTAAAAGCTGGTGATGGTGGTAATGGAGTTGTAAGTTTTCGTAGAGAAAAATATGAAGATATGGGTGGTCCTAATGGTGGAGATGGTGGAAATGGTGGAGATGTTATTCTTAAAGCAGATGAAGGTCTAAATACACTTGCTGATTTCCGCTATAAAAACTTTTATAAAGCTGATAATGGTGAACATGGATCAGGAAAAAGACAACACGGCAGTGATGGAGAATCCTTAATTTTGAAAGTTCCTACAGGTACTATGGTTTATGATGCAGACGAAAAGAGATTAATTGCTGATTTAATTGAAGATGGAGAAAGTTTTGTAGTAGCTAAAGGTGGAGAAGGCGGAAAAGGTAATGCTCGATTTACTAAATCTACACGACAGGCTCCTACTTTTGCAGAACAGGGTGAAAGTGGAGAACAAAAAAATATTAAATTGGAATTAAAATTATTAGCTGATGTAGGTTTGATAGGATTTCCTAATGTAGGAAAATCAACTTTAATATCAGCACTTTCTGCAGCTAAACCTAAGATTGATTCCTATCATTTTACTACTCTTAAGCCAAATTTGGGAGTAGTCTCAATTAATGATTTTCAATCATATGTAATGGCAGATATTCCTGGTCTTATTGAAGGGGCACATAATGGAGTTGGTTTAGGGGATGAATTTTTAAAACATGTTGAGAGAACAAAACTTTTACTTCATGTTTTAGATGCTTCTGGAATAGAAGGAAGAGATCCTGTTGAAGATTTTGAAATTATAAATAATGAATTAAAAAATTATAATAAGAACTTAGCGGAATTACCTCAAGTTGTTGCTCTTAATAAAATGGACCTTCCTCCGGCTAAAGAGAATGTTGAAGAATTAAAAAATGAATTTGAAGATAGAGGATTTACTGTCTTCCCAATTTCAGCTGTAACTCAGAAAGGACTAAAAAAACTTAAACATTTTCTCTGGGATAAATTACAGGAATTGCCTGATGGGAAAGAAGATGTAACCAGAAGAAGAGGAGTAGTTATTAAACCTGATTTTGAGGATAAACCTGAAATAGAAATTAGAAGAATTGGAAAACATGAATATAGGATTAGAGGAGCTTTAGTTAAAAAACAAATTGAAAAAACCGATTTTAATAATGAAGCTGCAGTGAAAAGGATGATGCGAGTACTAAATCATAATGGTTTGAAAAAGAAAATGAAGCAAAAGGGTATTCAGGATGGAGATACTGTCAAAATTGGTGAGATGGAATTTGAATATGTTAAATAACAAGGAGGTGTTAATATGTTAACAGGTAAACAAAGAAGTTATCTTAGAGGGGAAGCAAATGAACTTGATCCAGTGATTCATATTGGAAAAGATGGTATTTCAGAATCAGTAGTAGAACAGGTGGAAGAGTTATTAGAAATTCATGAACTTATTAAAGGTAGAGTATTAGATAATGCTCCACAAGGAGTAAAAAATACTGCTTATGAACTTGCCGAAAAAACTGATTCAGAAGTAGTACAGGTTATTGGGAATGTATTTATTATTTATCGTGAAGATCCAGAAGACAGTAATTATAACTTATAAAATAATTTTATATAGTGTTCGAAAAAGGGGATGAATAAAGTGGAAAAAATAAAAATATTTACTGATAGCTGCTCTGATTTGCCTGATCATATTTTAGAAGAATATGATATTGAGATGCTTGGAACCCCTGTACATTTTGGTGAAGAAAACTACAAAGATAGAATTGATCTAAAACCTGAACAATTTTATAAAAAAATTGATGAAAATGAGTCAATGCCAAAAACATCCAGAATTTCTCCTAATATCTTTGAAAAAAAGTTTAATAATGCTCTAAATAATGGCAATAAGGTACTTTCTATAAATTTTTCTTCAAATTTAAGTGGTATTTTTGAGTCAGCAGTTATTGCAAAAAACAATATAGGGTCAGATGATATAAAAATTATTGATAGTAAATCTGCTTCTACTGGTTTTGGACTTTCTGTATTAAAAGCAGCTAAAGCTAAAAATGAGGGTAAATCATTTGAAGAGATAATTGAAATAACTAAAAAGAGCTGTGCCCATATGGAACATATTTTTGCGGTTGGTTCTTTAGAAATGTTAAAAAGAGGTGGAAGAATTTCAGCTAGTAAGGCATTTATAGGTAATGTGCTAAATATAAAACCAATTTTGCATTTTCAAGATGGAGAAATTTTGCCTTTACATAAAGTTAGAGGAAGGAAAAAAATGTTTAACTATTTGTTAAAAATGATGGAAAAAAGAGGCCATAATTTAGACAATCAAATAATAGGCCTCAATCATTCAGCAAATAGAGAAATGGCAGAAAAATTAAAAGAAATGATAAAAGAAAAATATAATATAAATGAATTTTTTATTTCTGAAATAGGAGCAGCTATTGGTTCCCATGTTGGCCATGACACTGTGTCAGTATTTTTTATGAATAAGGAAAAAGTAGCTGATATTAAAGTGGCATAATATATTATTCTTTTGCTAAAACTTTTTTTGCTTTGGTAGAAGGTTTATCATCTATAATTTTTTCTTCCCAGCGGCCGGATAAGTATATACCATAACCTATAATACAGGTTATAGCATTACTGAGAACCATGGCATACCAGACAGAGTTAGAACCCCAATCAGTATATTGTCTAAATACCAAAATCATTGGTAAGCGTAATGCCCATAATCTCCCTATCATCAAAATCATAGCAAAGATAGTATGTCCTGAACCTTGAAAGGTACCTACAAAAATTTGAAAAAAGCCCATTAGCGGCAAAGAAAGAGTAATTAATCTTAAATAAGTTGTACCTTGATTAATAACCAGAGGATTATCACTAAATAATCTTAATACCTGGGGAATAAAAGGGAAAAATATTCCTCCCCCTATTAGTAAAAAGACAGTACTTAAAATTGAGCTGGTTTTTACTGCTTTTTTAGCTCTATCAATCTGGTCAGCACCTAGATTTTGACCTACAATAGTAGCCAATGCGTTTCCAATTCCCATAGCTGGCATGAGTATAAGTGAATTGATTCTATTCCCGATACCAAAGGCAGCAAGGGTAGTATGACCAAAAGCTATAATAAATCCATTTAAAAACATAAATCCAAAAGCAGCCATTGATTGTCCAATTGAAGAAGGGATTCCAACTTTTATTAGTTTTATTACATTACTATCTAATAATAAATCTTTTTTGGATATTTTTATCCCATTTTCATGAAAAAATAAGGTATAAACAGCATAGCTGGCAAAGATACCTCTTGCCAATACAGTTGCAAAAGCTGCTCCCTGAATTCCAAAATCCAAAACAAAAATAAAAATAGGATCGAGAATTATATTTAAAGTTACTGAAAAAGCTGTATATTTCATAGGAGTGACTGTATCACCCTGGCCCTGTTTTATAGCAGTAAAAGCCAGAAATAAAAACAAGGTAGGCATTCCAAAAAGCATAGGTCTTAGAAATTCAGTACCATAAGTTAAGATTTCATTACTTCCTCCCATTAATTTTATAATTTTTGGGGCAGCAATGGCACCTGGAAAACCTAAAAACACAGATATTAAAACCGCAACAGTGATTACTTCGCCTGCAACTTTAGTAGCGGAATCTTTTTCATTATTACCTATATACTGAGATATAAGTGAAGTACCTGCAATGTTAATTCCCATTCCAATTGATAGGAAAAAGAATATAACGGGGAAAACTAGAGTCATAGCAGCCATCTGTTCAGACCCAAGTTGACCTACAAAATAGGTATCAGTTATATTATAAATTGACTGGATAATATTATTTAACATTATTGGGCCTGCCAGAATAAGAATTACTTTGGACATTTTTCCATTTAAAATTAGGTCTTGTTTTTTGTCTAAATTAAGCATTAAATTTCCTCCTGTAATAAATTAGATTATTTTGTAAGTATAAAATAAACATTTTGTTCATTTGTAAATCTTGATATTAATATTAAATATTATGGTATATATATATTATTCTATAATAATTATTGTATTCCTTCTTAAAAAACTAAAGAATTTAGTAAAATTATTTTAAATAGATCTGGATCTGGAGGTATGTTTTTATGAGTGTTTTAAATTTAAATAACATAGAAAAAAATTATGGTTTAACAAAAGTATTAAAAAATTTTTCTATGACTATAAATGATAAAGAGAAAATTGGACTTATTGGACCAAATGGTTCTGGTAAAACAACTTTGTTTAAAATAATAGCTGGTGAAGAAAGCTATAGTAGTGGGAATTTATCTATAAGAAATGGAACATCAATTGGTTATCTGTCTCAAATGCCAGATTTAGATGATGAAAATACTCTGTATGATGAACTTATGAAAGTTTTTTCAAAAGTTATTAAGATGAAAAATAAAATTTCTCAAATGGAAAAGGAAATTAGTAAATTAGGAAATAAAGCTAATAGTGATTCTAAATTAAACAAATTATTAAAAGATTATAGTGAATTACAACATAAGTTTGAAAACAAAGGTGGATATAGTTATAAAAGTGAAATTAAAAAAGTAGCAGTTGGTTTAGGTTTTACTTTAGAAGAATTAGACAAAAAAGTTTATACTTTCAGTGGTGGAGAAAAAACTCGTTTGGGATTAGTGAAATTACTTTTGAGCAAACCTGATTTGCTTTTATTAGATGAGCCATCCAATCATCTTGATATACCTTCAATACAGTGGTTAGAAAATTATTTAAATGATTATCAGGGAGCAGTTGTGATAATTTCTCATGACCGTTATTTTTTAGACAATGTAGTTAGCAGGATAGTTGAAATCAAAAATGGAAAAGAAGAAGTGTATAATGGTAATTATTCATATTATTTAGAAGAAAGAAAGAGAAGATATGAAAAACGGTTACATGAATATGAAGTACAGCAAAAAAAGATAAATGATTTAAAAGAATCTATTAAAAGACTCAAAAGATGGGGAAATAGAAGTGATAATGCAAAATTACATAAAAGGGCCGAAAGTATGCAAAAAAGGTTAGATAAAATGGATAAAATTGAAAAACCTACTCTTGGCGGTCCAAAAATGAATTTAAGCTTTAATATAGAAAAACTTGGAGGAAATGAAGTATTAAAAATTAAAAATTTAAATAAAAATTTTTCTAAAGAAAATATACTTAAGGATATTAATCTTAATATTTATAGAGGTGAAAAATCTGCTATAATTGGTAAAAATGGTACAGGGAAAAGTACTATTTTAAAAATCATTTCAGGAGAAATGACAGCAGATTCTGGTATATATAAAATAGGCCAAAATGTAAGAATGGGTTATTATAGTCAGGAATTTGACGGATTCAACCCTGAAGATAATCTCATATCTGCTTTGCGCCGTGAGAGAGCAATGACTGAAGGTGAAGCAAGAAATTTACTGGCAGCTTTTTTATTTAGAAATGATGAAGTTTTTAAAAAGATAAAAGACCTTAGTGGGGGCGAAAAGAGTAGGTTGAGATTGTTACAGTTAATGCAGGGTGATTATAATTTTTTAGTACTTGATGAGCCTACTAATCATCTTGATCTTGCCTCAAGAGAAGTTTTAGAAGATGCTTTAAAACAATATCCAGGTACAATCCTGGTAGTATCTCATGATAGATATTTTTTAAATAAAATAATTGATTATACTTATGAATTAGAAAATGGAAGTTTAGAAAAATATTTCGGGAATTATGATTATTACTGGAAAAAGAAAAAACAGGAGAAAAAAGATAAGTCTGAAGATAAAAACAGTGATGAAAATAAAGATAATTTTTATTATAGGCAAAAAGAAAAGCAGAGAAAAGAGAGAAAAAAAGAAAAGAAAAAAAATAAATTAGAACAAAAAATCATGGAACTTGAAGATAAAAAAGAAGAATTAGAAGAAAAAATGGTAGCCCCTGAAAATTTGTCTGATCACAAATATTTAAATGAGTTGAAAATGAAATATCAAGAAATAGAAAAAGAATTGGAAAATTTATATCAAAAATGGGAAGAAATTATATAAGTTGTTTTTGACAGAAAGATTACGGTCTGATAAAATTAATAATTGTTAAAACTTCATAAAATTTTAGTGCCCCTGTAGCTCAGTGGATAGAGCATCGGTCTCCGGAACCGAGTGCGTGGGTTCGATTCCCGCCAGGGGTACCATCTATGTTTAGTGACATGACAAAGAAAAGCCCTCTGTATAAAAAGAGGGGAGATTTATATAGTAAAGAAAGGTATTTTTTTACTTGAAAACCAAACATTTGTATGGTATTATGTATTTAAATTACAAGAGTTGGGGGAATGGATATGGCAGAAGAAAATATAGATTACAGTAGTCTTCCTGATAAAAATATTTTATGTATAGATATGAAGTCATTTTATGCAAGTATAGAGGCTGTTGATCGAGGTTTGGATCCCTGGAATATTCCTCTGGCAGTGATTGGAAAT
>JBNJDK010000008.1:0-49159 GCA_051744805.1 Bacillota bacterium | reverse complement strand
GATTAAAAGAAGATTTTATAGAAGGTGTAGTAAATTATGAGGATTCACTTTTAGTTATCATTAATGTAGAGAAAATCCTTTTTGCTGATAGAGAAAAAGAAGAAGATGAGTAAAATAAATAATATATATTAAAACATTAGAGCTTTCAAGGGAGTTTATTACAAAAAACTTCCTTGAAATTTTTTTTATTTTCTAATATTATTAAAATAGAAAAAGAAATAAATTTATTCCCTTCAACCAAAATCTTTTCACATTTTATATTATATAATTCTAAGTATATTTTTATTAAAATTAACAAAAATTATAAACATATTTTCAGAAAAAGATAATTATCAAAAAAAACAAAGGAAATTACTAATCATTAGCAGGAAAATCAGAATTAATATAGAATAGTTATAGTAATCACAATATAATTAGTTAATAATCTAACAAACTTTTTTGAAAATCTTAAAGAGGAGGGATATTTTTACAAAAAATTTAAAAGAAAAAACAATATGAGAAAATAGAATTAAAAGAAATTATAATTTAAAGGGAGGAATAAAATAATATGAAAAAAGTATTAAGTTTTAGTTTGATATTAGTTTTAACATTAGGTGTTTTTGTTGGTTATTCAGGAAATCAGGTGAATGCTCAGGAGGTTGATTTAGTATCAGCAGCTTCGATATCAAGTAACCCTGCTGCTATTGAAAAAGCATTTGGTGAAGATGGAAGATGGATCATTTGTCCAACAACTGATATGCATTTTAATTCCGAATTAGTAATTGAAGGAACTTTCCATGATAAGGGTGACTCAAGTAATGATGTATACCGTAAAGTAGGACCTTATAGTCAGGACGATAGTCATAATATAACCGAAAGATATACAATTTCTGCACCTCAATTTACTGTTAAAAGTCCAAATACTAAATTTCAAGGTGGATATTTTGTAGGAGATGTATATGTGCAGGAAAATGGATTTACTATTGACGATGCTGTAGTTGTAGGTAATGTTTATTATGAAAATGAAGAATATGAATCTAGTGCAAGTATTGAAAATGGTGGTAAAGTAACAGGTGAAGCTAAAGTTCAATCAGATGTTGATTTAGTATCAGCAGCTTCTATTACTAATAATCCTGCTGCTATTGAAAAAGCACTTGGTGAAGATGGAAGATGGATCATTTGTCCAACAACTGATATGCAATTTAATTCTGAGTTATTAATTGAAGGAACTTTCCATGATAAGGGTGACTCAAACAATGATGTATATCGTAAAGTAGGACCTTATAGTCAGGACGATAATTATAATGTAACTGAAAGATATACATTAATTGCTCCTCAGTTTACTGTTAAGAGTCCAAATACTAAATTTCAAGGTGGTCACTTTGTAGGAGATGTATATGTGCAGGCAAATGGATTTACTATTGACGATGCTGTAGTTGTAGGTAATGTTTATTTTGAAAATGAAGAATATAAATCCAGTTTCTCTGTTGATGAAGGTGGAGAAGTAACTGGTGTTACTGAAGTAAAATAAATAGCTATCTAAAATATAATAGTTTTTAATAAAACGAGGACGGTTCAGTTGACTGGGCCGTCCTTTTTATAATATTATATTAAAGAGGTGGTGATTAATTATGAAAACTAAACCTATTACTAAAGAACAAATTAATTCTTTAAGAAAAACTTTAGCTGGAACTAAAAAAAATATTAAGTGGAAAGATATCGATTATGATGTAGGTAGGGGTATAATAAATAAAGAAAAATATTGTTTATGGACAAAAGAAGGATATAGGATTGATATTTCTGTAACAAATAAAGGTGTAGTAGTTAGCCAATCTGAAAGGAAAGACCCTGAATATTTTAATTTAAAAAATAAAGATTGAGAAACATTAAAGGCCCTAAACTAAATGCCAGGGCCTTTAATAATGTTAAAAAAATATTAAAATGTACAATTTATATTAAGAGGAGGAAGAGAAATGAGGGGAAATATAAATAATCTGAAATTTCCTCTTTTCTATTTATAGTATATGATATTTAGATTAAATAGTCTTTAAAATAAAATTAAATTTTGATTAAAATTAGAATTATTGAATTTTTGTTATCTTTAATAAAATGATATAATTGATTTAAAATAAGAAGAGGGGATTATTATGGATGAAAAAAATAATTATTTTGAGGTAAAAGGAACTTATAATACAGCAAAAGTATTTTCATCTAAAAAAGAAAAGAATGCTATAAATCAGATAACAAATATATGTAATAATGCTGCTTATAAAAAATCAAAAATTAGAATTATGCCTGATTATCATAAAGGGAAAGGGAGTGTAATAGGATTTACTTCTACTTTAGAAAATAGAATTATCCCTAATGCAGTTGGAGTTGATATTAATTGTGGTATGTATACTATAAAATTAGGAGATATAAATATAAACTTTAAGAAATTAGATAAGTATATTAGACATAATATCCCACATGGTTTTAAAAAAAATAAACATATAAGTAATAAAATTGGCGATAAGTTAAAAGAAAGAATAAAAAAAATATCACAAAAAATGGATTTAGATTATAGAAAACAATTAAGAGGCATTGGTTCATTAGGTGGTGGAAATCATTTTATAGAAATAAACATATCAAAAGATAATAAAAAATATTTAGTAATTCATACTGGGTCAAGAAACTTTGGATTACAAGTATGTAATTATCATCAAAAAAAAGCAGTAAATTATTGTAAAAATAAAATAAGTAATTTTAAAAGTAAAGAAATGATGGAATATAAACTTAACAAATCTCAATCTTTTTTAGAAGGGGAATTAGCAGAAAATTACTTTAAAGATATGAAAGTAGCTCAAGAGTATGCTGATCTAAATAGATTGATAATTTCTGAAAGAATACTTGAATTTTTGGGTTTAAATTTAAATAACCTAAAATCTTTTCAAACACGTCATAATTATATAGATTTTAAAGATAGAATAATTAGAAAAGGAGCTATTTCTGCTCATAAAGAAGAAATGCTTTTAATTCCACTTAATATGAGAGATGGAAGTGTATTGGCTAAAGGAAAAGGGAATGAAGATTGGAACTTTTCTGCACCTCATGGAGCAGGAAGAATTATGTCTAGAAGACAGGCTAAAAGAGAAATATCTATGAGTGATTATAAAAATTCTATGAAAAATGTTTATAGCACTTCTATTAGTAAAAAAACTTTAGACGAAGCTCCATTTGCTTATAAACAAGCACAGGAAATTATAGATTCTATTGAAGATACTGTTGAGGTAATAGAAGTACTTAACCCAGTATATAATTTTAAATCTTCTTAAAGAAATATATTAATGAATTCTTGACAACCTTAATATAAAATATTATAATTACTATAACTTAATATTCTAAAGTGAAGAAGGGGAGAGTAAGTTATTTTAGCTATTAAGAGAGCAGTGCCATTGGCTGGAAGCATTGTTAGTGAAAATAACTGAAGACCACCCTGGAGCTGACAAAATGAAAGCTTAAGTTAGTAAGTAATTTTTGTCCGGTTAATCCGTTATCTTTTTAAGTGGGTAATTTTTACCAAACAGAGTGGAACCGCGGTCCTGCCCGTCTCTTTAAGAGATGACAGGACTTTTTTTAATTGTTAAAAATTTTAATTTCAAATATAAGAGGAGGAATTTAGTATGAATAAAGTCAAAGTAACTTTACCTGATGGTTCAAATAGAAAATATGAGCCAGGGATAACAGTTTCGGAAGTTGCCTATGATATTGGGAACAGATTGGGAAAAGATGCAGTTGGGGGAACTGTCAATGGAAAAGATGTCGATACTTCTTATAAAATCAATGAAGATGTTGAATTAGCAATTATTACAAGAGATTCTGAAAAAGGTTTAGATATTTTACGTCACACAGCTTCTCATGTTATGGCTCAGGCTGTAAAACGTCTTTATGATAATGTAAAATTGGCTATAGGTCCAACAATTGAAGATGGATTTTATTATGATCTAGATCTTGAATATAGATTTTCTCCTGAAGATTTAGAAAAAATAGAAAATGAAATGCAAAGTATTATTGATGAAGACTATAATATTATAAGAAAAGAAATGCCTAAAAAAGAAGCTATTGAATTTATGAAAGAAAAAGGAGAAAAATATAAAGTAGAATTAATTAAAGAATTTGAAGATGATCAGATAAGTTTTTATAAACAGGGAGAATTTATTGATTTATGTAGAGGCCCTCATTTACCATCTACTGGTATGATTGATGCTTTTAAATTATTAAATATTGCAGGTGCTTATTGGCGTGGAGATGAAAACAACAAAATGCTCCAAAGAATTTATGGAACAGCTTTTGATACCCAAAAAGAACTGGATAAATATTTAAAAAGAAGAGAAGAAGCTAAAAAGAGAGATCACCGAAAATTAGGAAAAGAACTTGATCTATTTAGCATGCATGAAGAAGGTCCAGGTTTTGCGTTTTTCCATCCTAAAGGAATGGAAATCTGGAATCAGCTTTTAAAAGTATGGAGATCAAAACATAAAGATTATGGATATAAAGAGATTAAAACACCTATTATTTTAAATAAAGAGTTGTGGAAAAGATCCGGTCACTGGGATCATTATAAAGAAAATATGTATATGACAGAAATTGATGAAGAAGAATACGCAATTAAACCAATGAATTGTCCAGGTGGAGTTCTAGTTTATAAAGATAAAATGCATAGTTATAGAGATTTTCCTTTGCGATTAGCAGAACTGGGGTTGGTACATCGTCATGAACTTTCTGGAACACTTCATGGTTTAATGAGAGTACGTTCATTTACTCAGGATGATGCTCATATTTATATGTTACAGGAACAGGTAACTGATGAATTGATTAATGTATTAAAATTAGTTGATGAATTTTATGAGTTGTTTGGTTTTAATTACCATGTTGAGTTAAGTACAAGACCTGAAGATTATATGGGAGAAATTGAGGATTGGGATAAAGCAACTAATTCTCTTAAAAAAGCTTTAGAAGATCAAAATATAGATTACGAAATAAATGAAGGAGATGGGGCTTTTTACGGTCCTAAAATTGATGTTCATCTTGAGGATAGTTTGGGAAGAACCTGGCAGTGTGCAACTATTCAATTAGATTTTCAAATGCCAGAGAGATTTGATTTAACTTATATTGGCTCTGATGGAGAAGAACATCGTCCGGTAATGATCCATAGAACTGTAATGGGAGCAATGGAACGATTTATAGGAATCTTAATTGAACATTTTGCAGGAACATTCCCAACCTGGCTAGCTCCAGTACAGGTAAAAGTTATTCCTATTTCAGAAGACCAGTTAGATTATGCTCTTAAAATTAGAAAAGAATTAGAGGAAGATGAAATAAGAGTTGAAATTGATGGTCGTGATGAAAATTTAGGTTACAAAATTAGAGAAGCTCAGGTAGAACAGGTTCCTTATATGTTAATTGTAGGTGATAATGAAGTAGAAGATAATACTGTTTCTGTAAGAGAAAGAAGAGAAGGAGATATAGGAACATTGAGCATTGATGAGTTTAAAGCAAAAATAAATAAAGAGATAAATAATAAAATTGTAAAAGATTATGAGTAATTAAATTTGACAGGAAGCAGGTACTATGGTATACTCAAAAAGGAAAATAAAGTAGAAGTACCTGCTTCTCACCAATAATAAGATTATTGGTCAATAGTTAGATTTTTATTCTACTATTTCAAGTAGGGCAAATTATGTGTAATTTGATAAGCCCTTTTTTAAATTGTAGAATAAACTAACTGTATGAGAGTGGGTGGAGATTATTTCCAGCCACTTATTTTTTTTAATATACTTAGGAGGTGCATAAAAATCGCGGACGATTTAAGAGTAAATCGACAGATAAGGGCAAATAAGGTACGTTTGGTTGATTCTGATGGAGAACAAATCGGAATTAAGTCTTTTAAAGAAGCAATTGAAACAGCAGAGGAAAGAGGTTTTGACCTTGTTGAAGTTGCTCCTCAGGCTAATCCACCTGTCTGTAAAATAATGGATTATGGTAAATATAAGTATGAACAGGCTAAAAAAGAAAAAGAAGCTAAAAAGAATCAAAATGTAATGAATGTTAAAGAAGTTCAAATGGGAGTAAAGATTGAAGATCATGATTTTAATGTTAAATTAAAACAAGCCCGTCGTTTTCTGAATGATAAAGACAAAGTAAAAGTAAGAATTAAGTTCAGAGGTCGGGAAATGATGCATAAAGAATTAGGATATGATCTTATGGATAGATTAAAAGAAGGAACTAAAGAACTTGGTACTGTAGAAAAGGGACCAACTATGGAAGGTCGAGATATGATGATGTTTATAACTCCAGATAGTGATAAATAAATTAAGGAGGGATTTTTGATGCCTAAAATTAAAACTCACAAAGGTATTGCCAAAAGAGTTAAAAAAACTGGTAATGGTAAACTTAAAGTAAATAAAGGTTTTGCTAATCACTTTCAGACTAAAAAGAAAAGTAAAAGAAAGAGACATCTTCGTAAAGAGAAGATTCTTAATAAAACATATGAAAAAAGATATAAACAATTAATACCATATAAATAGAATACTATTTTATAATTAATCAACTCATTAAATAATGAAATAATTGTTAAACTAAGTATTGGTTTTAAATAGGATATTATCTAGTAAATCATGAATTTATTTTATGAAAGGAGAGAGTTAGAATGCCACGTGTAAAAAGAGGAAATAAAGCCAGAAAGAGGAGAAAAAAAGTTCTAAAGCTGGCTAAAGGATTTTTTGGATCTAGAAGTAAGCTGTTCAGACCTGCCAATCAGGCAGTTATGAAATCTTTGCAATATGCCTATCGTGATCGCCGTAACAAAAAACGTAATTTTAGAAGATTATGGATTACAAGAATTAATGCGGCAGCAAGACAGGAAGGTCTTGCTTATAGTCGTTTTATTAATGGATTGAAAAAAGCAGATATTGAAATAAATAGAAAAATGTTAGCTGAACTTGCAGTTAATGATAAAGATGCATTTAAAGATTTAGTTGATATTGCCAAAAAAAATTTATAATGATATTATAATGAACCTGGGAATTTTATAGCCCAGGTTTTTTCTTTTGGGAGTGTGAATACTATGAAAAATATAATCAGTTCAGAAAAAAATGACAAAATTAAATACTTAAAAAAATTATATAATAGTTCTAAAAGAAAAAAGGAAGGGAAATTTATATTAGAAGGATTTAGGTTAATAAAACAAGCTTATAAATCTGGGGCTAAATTTGATTACTTGTTTATAACTGATTCTTTTGCAAATAGTAAAGAATATAAAAAATTAATTTTAAATAATGATTTGCAAAAAATTAGTTATTTAATAAACGAAAAATTATTAAAAAAAATATCAGATACTGTAAATCCACAAGGAATTATAGCAATAGTTTCTGAGATTAATTATAATATAAGCCAAATTGTTAATAAAACTAAGAAGATATTAGTTTTAGATAGGATTCAGGATCCTGGTAATTTAGGAACTATTATCAGAACAGCTGCTGCTTCAGGATTTGGAGCTGTCATTTCCCTTAAGGGAACAGTAGATATTTATAATTTGAAAGTATTAAGAGCTACAGCTGGAGCAGTTTTTAACATTCCATTTTTAAATAAAATCGATTATAATAAATTTAAAAGGTATCTCAATAAAGAATTTGATGATTTTCAATTAATTTGTGCTGATGTAAATACAAAATTATATTATCACAAAGTTGAATATGCTAAAAAGAATATTCTTGTTATTGGTAATGAGGGAAATGGTATAAGAAATGAACTATTAGATAAAGCAGACTTGAAAATAAAGATTCCATTAAATTATAATATTGAATCAATTAATGCAGCAATGGCTGCTGGAATTTTAATGTATAAAATTAATTATGGATAAAAAATTGATTATTTTTCAACTATAATTTTAAATACTTGTTTAAAAAATTAGGTTATGATATAATTTTAATTAGAAATCAAAATTTTTAAAATTTTACATCTCTTAAAGGGGTGTGGTCTATGGAAATTAATCCTTCAGTTTTTTGGAGAATATTTGAAAAAACAGGTTCTATAAAAGCATATTTGGCATATAAAAAATTTTTTGTAGCAAAAAAAATAGAAAAAAATTAAAATTATCGAATATATATTTATACCTCTCGTCACTATGACGAGAGTTTTATTATTAATTGATAATATTTTTGCCTTATGTTAAAATAAAAATAATGTAATACTTATATTTGTTTGCCAGTAAAAAAACTTCAAAAAATCATTTAATGTTGGAGGTATAAATAAATGGATATTTTAGAGAGAATCAGAGAATTAGAAGAAGAAGTAAAAAAAGATTTTTCAGAAGTTAGTGATTTAGATAATCTGGAAAATTTAAGAATTAAATATTTAGGTAAAAAAGGAGAAATCCAAAAAATATTTGGTAAAATGTCTAAAGTAGATGATGATAAAAAACCTATTGTTGGAAAAGAAACTAATATTTTAAAAAATAAAATTGAAGATTATATAGAAGAAAAAAAAGAATTTCTAGCGAAAAAAAGAAAACAACAAAAAATTGAAGAAGAAAAAATAGATGTAACCCTTCCTGGAATCAAACAGAAAATGGGACACTATCATATATTAACAAAAGTTATGAGGGAAGTGGAAGATGTTTTTATTGGCCTTGGTTTTACAATTGAAGAGGGTCCTGAGATTGAAAGTGAGTATTATAATTTTAAAGCCTTAAATATTCCAGAAGGTCATCCAGCCAGAGATCTTCAGGATACTTTTTATATCGATGATAATTTTTTACTTAGAACACATACTTCACCAGTTCAGGTTAGAACTATGGAAAAAAACCGTTTGCCAATTAGAATGATAGCTCCTGGTCGAGTTTATCGATCAGATGAATTAGATGCATCACATTCTCCCAATTTTCATCAGGTAGAAGGACTTGTTATTGATAAAGATATTTCTTTTAGTGATTTAAAAGGTAGTATTGAAACAATAGTCAAAAAATTGTATGGTGAAAATAGAGAAATTAGATTTCGACCTAGTTATTTTCCTTTTACAGAACCAAGTGCAGAAGTTGATGTTTCCTGTGTAGTTTGTGAGGGTGAAGGTTGTAGTTTGTGTTCAAATACAGGTTGGTTAGAAGTAATGGGATCAGGTATGGTCCATCCTAATGTTTTAAAAATGTCTGGTATAGATCCTAATGTATATAGTGGTTTTGCATTTGGAATGGGCTGGGATCGAATAGCAATGCTTAAATATGGTATAGATGATATTAGATTACTTTTCGAAAATGATGCAAGATTTTTAGAACAATTTTAATTTAAAAAGGAGTGTAATTAACAATGAAAATATCTTATAATTGGTTAAAAACATATATAGATTTTCCATATAGTCCTGAAGAGTTATCTAAAAAACTTACTATGGCCGGACTTGAAGTAGAAGAAATGAATTTTTTAGGAAAAAATTTAGAAGAAATTATTGTAGGTAAAGTAGTTGAGGTGAAAGAACATCCTAATGCAGATAAATTGGTAATATGTAATGTAGATATTGAACAAGAAAAGTTACAACTTATTACAGGTGCTCCTAATGTTAAAAAAGGGATAAAAGTTCCTGTTGCTAAAAATGGTGTGACTCTGCCAACAGGAATGAAAATTGAAAAAAGTAAATTGCGGGGAAAAGTTTCTGAAGGTATGATTTGTTCAAAAGATGAATTAGGTTTAGTTGAAGAAAGACAGAAGGGAATAATGGTTTTGGATGATGAATTAGAAGTTGGAAATAAATTTATAAATGAATATGGACTTAATGATTATGTTTATAAACTAGATTTAACTCCTAATTATTCTCGTTGTCTTGGAATGTTGGGGATAGCTCGTGAAATCAAAGCGATGCTTGGTGGAAAAAAAGATGTAAAATATCCTGAAATTGATCTTAAAGAAGCAAAAGAAGGTACAAAAAATCTTGTTAATATTAAAGTAAGTGATAAAGATTTATGTCCTCGTTATACCGGAAGAGTAATAAAAGATGTAACAATTAAGCCATCACCTATTTGGATGCAAAGAAGGCTTAAAGCAGCTGGAATTAGACCTATAAATAATATAGTAGATATAACTAATTATGTTTTGCTTGAGTATAATCAACCTTTACATGCTTTCGACTATGATGAAATAGCTAAAAATACCGTTATTGTTAGAAAAGCTAGTGAAAAAGAAGAACTTACAACATTAGATGGTGAAAGAAGAAAATTAGATGATGAAACATTGTTAATTACAGATAAAGAAAAAATTCTTGGATTAGCAGGAGTTATGGGAGGAGAAATCAGTGAAGTAACTGAGAAAACTAAAAACATTTTCTTGGAATCAGCTTATTTTGATCCATTAAATATAAGAAAAACTTCTTCCAAGTTTGGAATACATAGTGAAGCTTCTCATCGTTATGAAAGAGATATTGATATTGAAGGAGTAGTAGCTGCCAGTAATAGAGCAGCTTATCTGATGCAGGAGTACGCTGATGGTAAAGTAATGGAAGGAATCATTGATAAATATCCTAAGCCTTATGAGAAAAAAATAATTGAGTTAGAGACAGACAGAGTTAATAAAATTCTTGGTCTTTCATTAAGTAATGAACAAATAAAAAATATGCTTGTAAATTTAGAGTTCGAAGTAGAAATATATAAAAACAGTGGATTATTAAAAGTTAAAGTACCGTCATATAGAACTGATGTGGAACAAAAAGCTGATTTAATTGAAGAAGTAGCCAGGATGTATGGTTATAATAATATACCTACCACAACACCTGAACGTAGACAACAGGGCCATCGAACTGAATTGCAAAAAACGCAGATAAAAATAAAAGATATTTTAACAGCTGGTGGACTTAATGAAATAAAAACATTTAGTTTAATGGATAAAAAAGAATATGATAAGTTGCAAATAAATTCTGATGAAGATTTAAGAAATTGGGTAAAAATAAAAAATCCTTTAAATAAAGCTTTTGAAATTATGAGAACTACTTTAATTCCTGGAACTGTAGAAGTTCTTTCTAATAATAATAAAAGACAATTATCAAAAATGGCTGTTTTTGAAATAGGTAGGATTTATAAAAATGAAGGAAAAAATCAAAGACCATTTGAAGAAAAAATGATTTCTGGTGGTAGCATGGGGGCAGATATAAATAGTTGGAATAATAATGCACCAGATTTCTTTTATTTAAAAGGGGTTTTGGAAGAATTATTTCAACGTCTTAGTATTGAAGTTGAATACGAAACTACAGAAAAAAGTTTTTTACATCCAGGTAGAACAGCTTTAATAAAAAGTGACAAAGAAAAAATTGGAATTATTGGTGAACTATGTTATGAAGTAATAGCAGAATATGATTTAGTTGAAGGGACAACTGTTTTTGAATTGAATTTTAATAAAATGATTGAAAAAATGAAACAAAAACAGAATAATTACCAACCATTACCTAAATTTCCATCTGTAAATCGTGATTTAGCAATAGTATTAGATCGAAAAATAACTGTTTCAAAAATAGATAAAATAATGAAAAAAGCAGGAGGTTCATTACTAGAAGATATTGACCTTTTTGATTTATATGAAGGAGATCAAATATCTTCAGGTAAAAAAAGTTTAGCATTTAATCTAAAATTTAGATCAAGTGAACGAACTCTTAGAGATGAAGAAGCAAATGAAGTATTTAATAATATTGTAGAATCTTTAAGAAAAGAAGTAGGAGCTGAAATTAGAGGAAAATAAAATTTATTATTTTAAAACAAGCCTAGAAGAAGGATAATTTTGATTTATACTGAATTGTTTATTATATAAGTAAAATATTTTTAATCCGGGGGATGTATATTTATGTCTTCTAATAAAAGATTTAAAAAACAGCAAGATAAAGAGAAATTTTCAATTAAAATTCTTGGAGAAGAACAGCTAATTGTTGCAGATGTATCAGAAGATTATGTTGAGGAATTGGCTGACTATATTAATAGTGTAGGTACTGAGATCATTAGAGCCTATCCGAGTCTTCCCCGGAGACGGCTTCTAGGTCTTACTATGATTAATATGGCTGATGAATTTTATAAGTTGAGAGAAGAGTATTATGACAAAAATGATAAAATCAAAGAATTAAAAAGTAAAAATTATGATTTAAAAGAAAAAGTTGAAGAATTAAAAGAAAAACTACAGGAAAAAGAAAAAGAAAATGAAGAATTGCTTACCCTCCTGGAGGAGGTAGATTAATTGCAAAGTTTAAATGTTTTGGATCTTATATTAATATTGTTTTTTTTACTATTTATAATTAATGGCTATAAAAATGGTTTTATTGAACAGATAAGTGTAATTTTAGGTATTGTAATTTCATTTTATTTTGCTATCAGGTTTTACCCTGAAATGGAGGTTCTTTTAGTTCCTTATTTTGATATACCAGAAAGATTATTAGAATTCATTTCTTTTTCTTTAATATTTATAATTCTAAATATTTTAATACACTTGTTAGCTGAAGGTATAAAAAACATTTTAGATTTATTATTTTTAAAATCTTTAGACCAGCTTATGGGTGCCTTTTTAGGTTTAATAAAAGGGATTTTGATTTTGTATTTATTGATTTTATTTATTAATCAGATACCTTATACTAAAGTTAGAAATTTAGTAGATAATTCTATTATTGCAAAGAATTTTTTGGAAATGAACCCCAAAATACAAAATAGCCTTGAAAACTTTTTTAAAAAGCCATGATTATCATGGCTTTTTTTTAAGAATTAATAAATTAAATGAAATAAAATTATAAGCAGGTGATTATATGTATAAATTTAATAATAAAGAAGTTTCTAAAATTTTAAATGAGCTTGCAAAACTACTTGAAATAAAGGGAGAAAACAAATTCAAAGTAAGAGCTTATCAAAATATATCTCGGAAAATAACGACTTTAAATGAAGATATAGCTAAATTAGTTGAAGAGGGTAAATTGCAAGAAGTTCAGGGTATTGGTGAAGGTATAGCTAATGAAATAAATGAAATTTTCAAAATTGGATTCTCTCCTACTCTGGAAGAATTAAAAACTGAATTACCATCTGGAGTTTTGGAAATGACAAAAATTCCTGGTTTAGGTCCTAAAAGAGCTCATAAGTTATTTTATGAACTGGAAATCTCAGATATTTCTGATCTAAAGAAATCTTTACAAAATGGAGAAATAAGAAAAATAAAAGGGTTTGGTAAGAAAACTGAAGAAAAATTACTTAAATCTCTTAATGAATATAAAGAATATAAAGATTTAATCTTAATAAATGAAGCTGAAAAAAAAGCTGAAGAAATAATTAATGAAATTATTAAAAATCAAAAAAATGAAATTATAGAAGGTTTAAAATTAGCTGGAAGTGTAAGACGTAAAAAAGAATTAATTGGTGATATAGATATTTTAGTTTTGACTGATTTTCCAGATGATGCAGGTGAATTGATAACAAATCAAAATTTTATAGATGAAGTAATTGATAGAGGAAGTAAAAAACTTAGTATTTTCACTGGAGAAAAAATAAGAATTGATTTCAGATTTATTTCACCTGAAAATAAAGCTCCGGCATTACAATATTTTACTGGTTCTAAAGAACACAATGTAAAGTTGAGAAAATTTGCCAAAGATAAAAATTATAAATTAAATGAATATGGTTTGTTTAAAATAAAAGAAAATGGGGAATTTAATAGGATTAATGTAAATACTGAAAAACAACTATATAGTAAATTAGAATTAGATTATATTATACCAGAATTACGAGAAGATCGTGGTGAAATTGAAGCAGCTTTAAATTCTAATCTCCCAAATGTGTTAGAAAAAGATGATATAAAAGGAGATTTGCATATTCATACTAAATATAGTGATGGCGCCTATTCGATGGAAAAAATAATAGACAAATCTAAAGAAATAGGATATGAATATATTGCCTTTACTGATCATTCAAAATCACTTAAAGTTGCTCATGGAATGTCTGAAAAAAAAATAAAAGAACAAAGAAAAAATATAAAAGAATTACGAAAAAAATATCCCAAAATTAATATTTTGCAAGGGATAGAAGTTGACATATTAAAAGATGGTATTTTAGATTATAGTAATGAAGTTCTTAAAGAATTTGATTTAGTAATTGCTTCGATTCATACTGGATTTAATCAAAATAAAGAAAAAATAACAAATAGAATAGTAAAAGCTATGAAAAATCCCTTTGTAGATATTATTGCTCATCCTCAGGGACGTCTTTTAGCAAAAAGAAAAGCGTATAAGGTTGATATGGAAAAAGTAATATCAACTGCTAAATCGACCGATACTTGCCTTGAAATTAATGCTTCTCCAGATAGACTAGATCTTGATGATAAATTAGCGCGCAAAGCAGCAAAGGCGGGGGTTAAGCTTGTTATTAATACAGATGCTCATCATTTAAAACAGCTTCAAAATATTGAACTAGGAATTAATGTAGCCAGGAGAGCCTGGTTAGAAAAAAGTGATGTATTAAATACTATGAATTATAAACAATTAATAGATTTTTTAAATAGTCCAGAAAAAAATTGAGGTGAAAGTTATGGATAAACATACATTAGAAGTTCTTGAGTATAGAAAAATAGTTAATGATTTAAAAAATTATACAGCTACCAGTTTAGGAAAAGAAATTATAAAAAACATAAAACCAGTAAGTAATATTTCCTATGTTAAGGAAAGTTTAGAAGAGGTTTCTGCTTCTAAAAAAATATTGGATGAATATGGTCGTCCTCCTTTTGGTGGTATACGTGATTTGAGAAAAATTTTAAAAAAGACAAAAAAAGATATTGTTTTGACAACTGATGAAATTGGAAAAGTTCAAACTACTATTAGTGGGTTTAGAAATATAAAAAAATATTTTACAAATATTATTGAAGAAAGTGATCCTGAATTAGTAAAAAATGAATATAAATTAATTTCTGATAAAGGCCTTAGCTTAAAAATAACTAGAAATTTAGAAGATAAAATTTCAAAAACTATAAATGAATTTGGAGAAATTAAAGATAGTGCAAGTTCAAAATTAAAATCTATTAGAAAAAAGATGGAAAAAATGGAAGATGAAATTAGAAGTAGTTTGGAAAAGATTATAAAGAGTCAAAAGTATAGTGATATGTTACAGGATAATATAGTGACTAGGAGAGAAAACCGTTATGTTGTTCCAGTAAAAAAAGAATATAGAAGTTCTTTTTCAGGGATAGTTCATGATCAATCTTCAAGTGGTATGACAATTTTTATGGAACCAATGTCAGTTGTAAAAAAGAATAATAAATTAAGAGAATTAAAGTCAGAAGAAGAAGCAGAGATCTATTATATTTTACAAGTTTTAACTGAACAGATAAAAAAAAGAGCAGAAATTATCAAAAAAAATATGCAGTTAACTTCTGTTTTGGATGTAGCTTTTGCTCGAGCGCGTTATAGTGAAAAAATAAATGGTATAGCTCCAGAATTAAATAATAATGGGGAAATTGAAATTAAACAGGGTAGACATCCATTATTAAAAGAAGACCCGGTTCCAATTGATGTAGAAGTAGGAAAAGAATTTAATACATTAGTAATTACTGGACCTAATACAGGTGGTAAAACTGTTACTTTAAAAACCATTGGACTTTTTACTTTAATGACTTCGGCAGGAATTCATATACCAGCAGAACGGGGTACTGTAATTTCATTGTTTAACAAGATTTATGCTGATATAGGTGATGAACAGAGTATAGAACAAAATTTAAGTACTTTTTCTTCACATATGAATAAGATAAAAAAATATTTAAATAAAGCGAGTGATGACTCTTTAGTTTTACTTGATGAATTAGGAGTAGGTACCGATCCAAGAGAAGGTGCAGCTCTGGGTATAGCTGTTTTAGAAAAATTAAAAGAAAATAAGGTAACTACAGTTGCCACAACACATTACAGTCAATTAAAAAGTTATGCTTTTTCTACAGATAATGTTGAAAATGCTTCAGTTGAATTTGATTTAGAAACTTTAAGTCCTACTTATAGATTAATTATGGGAATTCCAGGTGGTAGTAATGCTTTTGAAATAGCTTTAAGATTAGGAATGCCTGAGGATTTAATAAACAAAGCAAAGGAATTAAGTGATGAAGGAGACCTTGAAGTAGAAAATATTATTAGTGATCTTAATTCACACAGAAAAAAGTATCGTAGATTAAAAAAAGAACTTGAAAGAAAAAATAAAAATGTAGAAAAAATTAAGAATGAATATGAACAAAAATTAAAAGAAGTAAATTCAAAAAAAGAAGAAATAGTAAATAAAGCCTATGATAAAGCAGAAAATATTATTAAAAATGCAAAAAAAGAAAGCAAAAGAATAATAAAAGATTTAAAAGATAAACAATATCAGACACGTCCAGAAATTGATAGAATGGCAACCAAAGCTAATGAAAAACTAAAAGAAATTGATGAAAAATATGAAAAAAATTCAAATGAATCTATGAATAAAAAAAGTGATGAAAACTTTAAAGTGGGAGATAGAGTTCGAGTAATGAGTTTGGGTAAAAAAGGTAATATTGAAATGTTAGACGCAGACCAAAATGAGGCAACAGTTCAGGCAGGTGCTATGAAGATAAAAGTTGGGCTAAATAATTTAACTAAAGTAGAAGAAAATAAAGAGAAGAATAAAGAAACAGTCAAAAAATATAAAGTTAAAAAATCAGAAAATGTTTCTCAAAAATTAGACATTAGAGGTAAAAGATATGTAGATGCTCAGCAAAGAGTAGATAAATACCTTGATGATGCTTTTTTAGCTGGATATAAAAGTGTTGAGATAATTCATGGGAAAGGTACTGGTGCTTTAAGAAAAGCTGTTCATGAAAAATTAGAAAACCACCCCCATGTTGCTTCTTTTCGTTTGGGAAAACAAAAAGAAGGAGGGAGTGGTGCTACTATCGTGACATTAGGAAATTGAGTAAATTAATTATCATTGCCCCAAATATCACGAATATAATCTAAAACATTATTTTCTGATTCATTATGTAAAGGACAAACCTGGGTAGGTTTTTTTTCATAAATAACCTGCCCTTTACTATTTTTTATAGGCACACCAGTTTCAGGATCTATTTTTTGAACAGGTTCACCTTCCTCAACTATATAAGTCCCTTCAATTTTTTCATATTCTCTGTCTGAACTATTAGTATTATCTTTTAATAATTCTTCAAATCTGATTTTTGTAGCTCCTATTCTAATACCACTTTCTTTAATATATTTGTATTCAGCTATGTTTTCATCAGGGCAATTATTAGTTGCTAATTTACCACTTTTAGTATCGATTTTTACATTTTCTATAGGTCCATGTAGATCGTCAGTTTCATTAGGTATATTTTCTTTTCTGAAAATTTCTTCCTGTACATTAGGAGTATATTGATTTGCAAGTAATCCTGTTACTGGATCAATTTTACGATAGTAGATATTTTCAGGTTCGTTAAATTCTTTTACAGGTTTATTTTCTAAAGCTTTTTTCATATAATCACTCCAAAGCATTACTGCTTCTGAACTGGATACAGTCCTTGGACCATTACCTTCAGGATAAAGATAATTTCCATTTGCATCTTTTTGATCATAGACCATTTTTTTAGGAGAATCTTCTCCAATCCAGACAGTAGTTACTAGTTCAGGAGTATATCCTACAAACCAGGCATCAGTATAATTATTAGTTGTACCAGTTTTTCCAGCTATTGGTCTTCCTAAATTTGCCCTCCAACCAGTACCATTTTTGACTACAGATTGTAACATATCTGTCATAATATAACTGGTTTCCTCAGATAAAATCACTTCTTTTTTTGGTTTTCGTTCATAAATTACTTTACCACTATTATTGACTACTTTATTTATTGCGTATGGTTCTACTTTTATACCTCGATTTGCCAAAATTCCATAAGCAGTAGAAAGTTCTATAGGTTTTAATCCTTCTGTTAGTCCACCTAAAGCTAAGGAAAGATGTGATTCTAAATTATCAGAAGGAGTAAAAGTAGAAATCCCCATTTTCTCAGCAGTTTTAATTGTGTTATTTACTCCAACTTCTCTTAACAATTTAACAGAAGCAACATTTATTGAATGAGTTAGAGCAGATCTCAAATTAACATAACCTCTGTATTGATCTTGAAAGTTTTTGGGCCAAATCTTTTGTTTTTCGCCTTTTTCTTTAGCAGCTATCATAGGCATATCATTAATAATTGATGAAGTGGAATAATTATTTTTTATTGCTGTAGTGTAAACTAATGGTTTAAAAGCTGATCCTGGTTGTCTTACTGCTTGAGTAGCTCTATTAAATTGATCACTTTCTCCTCTTCCCCCAATCATAGCTTCTATAGATCCAGTACGAGGATTTAACGATAATATAGATAATTGTGGTTGTAATTGATCATTATTTTTCCTTTTTACTGTCGGAATATATTCACCTAAGGCATTTTTGATACTGTCTTCAGCTTTTTTCTGCATTTCAGTGTTTAGAGTGGTATATACTTTAAGACCTCCACTATAAACCATTTGAGCTCCAAATTCGTCTATAAGTTCATCTCTGACATAGCGGATAAAATAAGGAGCAAAATCTTCCTGTTCTGTTTCTTCTGGTTTTAAATCTAATTCAGCGGATTTAGATTTTTCTAATTCACTTTGTGTAATATAGCCTAATTCTTCCATTCTATTTAAAACTACATTTCTTCGTTCTTTAGCAGCTTCTGGATTTCTTAAAGGTGAGTAATAATTAGGGGCTTTAGGTAAACCTGCTAATAAGGCAGATTGACTTAAAGTAAGTTCTGAAACATCTTTTCCAAAATATTGATGTGCTGCTATTTGAATACCATAGGCACTATGGCCCATAAATATTTCATTTAGATACATTTCAAGTATTTCAGGTTTGGTATAAAGTCTTTCAAATTGAATAGCTAAATATATTTCCTGAATTTTCCTATAATATGTTCTTTCCTGGCTAGTAAATAATGCATTTTCTGCTAATTGCATAGTAATAGTACTAAAGCCCTGTACTATTTGGCCAGCTTTAATATTTGTTATTAAAGCTCTTGGAATTCCCCAAAAATCAATTCCATGATGCTGATAAAAACTGCTATCTTCTATTGCTACAATAGCATTTTTTAAATCATTAGGTATTTTTTCTATAGGCACATAAACACGATTTTCTTTATATAATCTTGTTAAAAGTTCACCATTTGCACTATAGATTTGGGTAGATTCAGTTGAACCTTTGTAATTTGCTATTTCCGGTGTGCTTTGTATAATCCAACTTAAAGCTCCAATAGTTATTCCAGAAATTAAAGCCAATATAAGTATTATAATTGCAAATATATATTGTTTTTTTGTAAAATTCATTTAGAAATCACCTTCCGTCAAATATTATATCATAAATCGTAATGTTATTATACCCCCTTGTATGGATAAAATCAATCTGTTATAATAATTACAACTTTAGAAATAATTATAGGAGGTGAAAAGCCTGATTTTTTCAGGTGAATATAAATGAATATTGATGAACAGTTAAAAATATTAACTCGTGGAGTTAGTGATTTGATTTCAAAAGAAGAATTGAAAGAGAAATTAAAACAAGCCGAAAAAAATGAGGAACCACTTAAAGTTAAATTAGGTCTAGATCCAACTGCCCCAGATATCCATTTGGGACACACTGTAGTATTACGCAAACTAAAACAATTTCAAGATTTAGGTCATGAAGTTTATCTAATAATTGGTGATTTTACTGGTAAAATTGGTGATCCAACTGGTAAATCAAAAACAAGAAAACAACTTACAGATGAGAAAATCAAAGAAAATGCTAAAACCTATCAACAACAATTCTCTAAAATTCTTGATGAAGAAAAAACCAATCTTGTTTTTAATGGAGAATGGTTAAGTAAATTAGATTTAGAAGATATAATTGATTTATCATCAAAATATACAGTTGCTCGAATGTTAGAAAGAGAAGATTTTTCAAATCGTTATGATAATAATCAACCAATTAGTATTCATGAGTTTTTCTATCCATTAATGCAGGGATATGATTCAGTAGCAATTGAAGCAGATGTCGAATTAGGTGGTACTGACCAGAGATTTAATTTATTAGTTGGTAGAAAATTACAAAATGAGTATGGTCAAAAACCCCAGGTGATTATGATGATGCCTTTATTAGAAGGACTTGATGGAGTAAATAAAATGAGTAAAAGTCTTGATAATTACATAGGTATTTATGATAGTCCAAATGAAATGTATGGAAAAGTTATGTCAGTACCTGATGATTTAATAGTACGTTATTTCAAATTACTTACTGATATTCCTCTTTCTGAACTTAAAGATATTGAAGAAAAATTAAATAATAATGAGGTTAATCCTATGAAATTAAAGAAAAGATTAGCTAAAGAAATTGTTACTGAATACCATAATTCAGAAGCTGCTAAAACTGCAGCTCAAGAATTTGAAAGAGTTTTTTCTGAAGGAGAATTACCTGATGATATACCAGTTGTAGAAATTGAAAAAGAAAAATTAGAAGATGGCAAGTTCTGGATTGTAAAGTTAGTAGCGGCTACAGGACATGTGGATAGTAATAGTCAGGCCAGAAGAATGATAAAACAGGGAGCAGTTTATATTGATGGAGAAAGATATGATAAAATAAATCTTGATCTTGAAATAGAAAATGGAATGATTGTGAAAATAGGAAAAAGAAGATATGCTAAAATAAAATTAATAAATTAAATATTTGTTAATATGAGAGGGGATAATATGCGTGAGATGACAGGGAATGAATTAAGAAAATTATTTTTAAATTTTTTCAAAAAAAAGAAACATAAAATAATGGACAGTGCTCCTTTGGTACCTCAAAATGATCCAAGTTTACTTTTTATTAATGCAGGTATGGCACCACTAAAACCATTTTTTTCCGGAGAAAAAACACCTCCTAAAAATAGAGTTGCCACCTGTCAAAAATGTATAAGGACAAATGATATAGAGAATGTTGGTAAAACTAAACGTCATCAAACTTTTTTTGAAATGTTAGGTAATTTTTCCTTTGGTGATTATTTTAAAGAAGAAACTATAAAATGGAGCTGGGAATTTGTTACAGAAGAATTAGAATTAGATGAAGATCGTTTGTTGATTACTATTTATGAAGAAGATGATGAAGCATTTGAAATCTGGAATAATGAAATAGGAATTCCTGAAGAAAAAATAATAAGAATGGGAAAAGAAGAAAATTTTTGGCAAATAGGTACCGGTCCCTGTGGTCCCTGTTCAGAAATACATTATGATCGAGGGGAAGAATATGGTAGTGGATCTGGTAAATTTGAAGAAGAGGATCAAAGATTTTTAGAGATTTGGAATTTAGTTTTTACTCAGTATAATTATACTGAAAATGGAGAATATAAAACTCTTCCTGAAAAAAACATCGATACAGGAATGGGTTTAGAAAGAGTTGCTTCTGTATTACAAGGAGTGGATTCTAACTTTGAAACGGATTTATTATATCCAATTATTGAATGGTTAGAAAAAGATACTGATATTTCCTATAAAAAATCTAATGAAATAAAAACTTCTTATAGAGTTATAGCTGATCATGTAAGATCTGTTACAATGGCTGTGGCAGATGGGGCTATTCCATCCAATGAAGGAAGAGGTTATGTATTAAGACGTTTAATAAGAAGAGCAGTGCGATTTGGTGGTAAGTTAAATTATGAAGAACCATTTTTATATAAAATTGTACCTATTGTTAATGAAATAATGGGTGATTTTTATAGTGATTTGTCTGAAAAAGTGGAGCATATTCAAAAAATAATTAAAGCTGAAGAAGAAAGATTTTTAAAAACTCTTGATCAGGGTTTAGATATTCTAAATGACATGATAGATGAAATGAAGAAAAATGATCAAAAAGTTCTTTCAGGAAAAAATGCTTTTAAACTGTATGATACTTATGGGTTTCCTCTAGATTTAACTCAGGATGAGCTTAGTGAATATGGTTTTGAAGTTGATGAAAAAAGGTTTAAAAAAGAAATGAAAAAGCAAAAGGAAAGAGCAAGGGAAGCCAGAAAAGATACCGTTTTCGCTGAGGAAAAACTAAAGGTCTATAATGAAATAAAAGAAGAAAATGATAAAAATGAGTTTACCGGGTATAGAAATTTAAAAAATGAAGCTAAAATAATAGGAATAGTTAAAGATGGAGAACGAGTAAATAGTTTAGAAAAAAATGAAAAGGGAGAAATAATTTTAGATAGAACTCCTTTTTATACCGAAAGTGGGGGCCAGGTTGGAGATAATGGAATAATAATTAGTTCAGATAATAAAGCTGAAGTTTATGATGCCCAGGAAAAGGCAGAGTTGTTTTCTCATTATGTAAAAGTCCAAAAAGGTATTTTAAAAGAAGGGCAAAAAGTATTTGCTGAAGTTTATAGTGAAAAAAGAAAGGCTACTGCTAGAAATCACTCTGCTACTCATTTATTACATCGGGCGCTTAAAGAAGTTTTAGGTGAACATGTAAACCAATCTGGTTCATTAGTGACTGAGAATAAATTAAGATTTGATTTTAATCATTTTTCTGCTCTTACAGAAGAAGAAATAAAATTAATAGAAAAAAAGGTTAATGAAAAGATAATGAAAAATCTTCCGGTTAAAACTCTTGAAACAACAATTGATAAAGCTAAAGATATGGGAGCTGTGGCTTTATTTAATGAAAAATATGGAAAACAAGTTCGTGTAGTAAAAATGGGGGAATATACAGTTGAATTATGTGGTGGTACTCATGTGAATTTCACCGGAGAAATAGGTTTATTCAAAATAATAAATGAAAGTGGTATAGCAGCTGGTATTAGAAGAATTGAAGCAGTTACGGGTTTAAATACTTATAAATATATTTTAAAAAGAAATAAAATTTTAGCAAGATCTGCTAAAAAGTTTAAAACTAATCCAGAAAATTTAACAGAAAAAATTGATAATTTATTTTCTGAACAGAAAAAGTTAAAACGAGAAATTAAATCTCTTAAAGATAAATTAGCTGATTTTAAATCAAAAAACTTAAAAGACAGAATACAATATATAGAAGATGATATACCAGTAGTAATTGAAGAATTAGAAGATTTAGATACTGATGGTTTACGTAATTTATCTGATGAACTCCAAAATGAATTAGATTCGTTAGTTGTTTTATTAGCTTCAAAATTTGAGAATAAAGTGGTTTTTGTTTGTTCAATTAGTGATGATTTAGTTGAAAAAGGTTTTCATGCAGGCAAACTGATTTCTAAAGTTGCTCAAATTACTGGAGGGGGCGGTGGAGGTCGTCCTGATATGGCCCAGGCTGGTGGTAGTAAAACTGAAAAAATAGCCGAAGCTTTGAAAGAAGCTAAAAACATTTTAAAAGATCAGAATTAAAAACAGGATTTTCCTTATTAATAAAGAATTTTAATAATAAGATGCTAGAAATCTGAGATAATAAAAAGGAAGTGATTTTATGCCTAATGATAAAGATAAAACTATGAAATTTAACAGGGACATGGAAGAGTTAAATGAAGCTGAATATATAATTGAGAGAGTATTTTTAGCTTTGAAAGAAAAAGGGTATAATCCTGTAAATCAAATAGTTGGCTATCTTTTGTCAGGAGATCCCGCATATATTACAAGCTATAAAGAAGCTAGAACTATGATTAGATCTATTGATAGAGATGAGATTATTGAGGAATTATTAACAAAATATATAGAGGATTTAGAAAAAAATTATTAATAAATTTAAGGGATTTATTATTTGATATTATTAAGGCAGGCTTAGCCCTGCCTCGTTTTTCTGCTAATAATCTTTCTATTAAAGAGGTGAATTATTTGCGAAAATTAGGTTTAGATTTTGGTGATAAAAGAATTGGAGTAGCAATTAGTGATGCTTTAGGAATAACAGCTCAGGGGAAGGGTTATATAAGCAGAACAGATTTAAAAAAAGATTTGGAAATAATTAAAGAATATATTAAAAAATATTCTATAGATGAAGTCATTGTAGGTATGCCTAGAAACATGGATGGTAGTTATGGACCGAGGGCTAAAAAAACTCAAGAGTTTGTAAATTTTTTAAATAATAATTTGGAAATATCAATTACAACCTGGGATGAAAGGCTTTCTTCTAAGGAAGCAGAAAGAGTATTAATTAAAGCGGATATGAGTAGAAAAAAACGAAAAGAAGTTATAGATAAAATGGCTGCATCTTTAATTTTAGATAGTTATTTAAAAGCTAATAATAGGAGGAATAAAGATGAGTGAAAAAAATGAAGGTAATTTTTGGGTCGATGAAGAAAATGAAGAGTTGGTTTTAGAAGATGAAAGTGGAGAAGAAAGATTTTACATTGATGAAGAATTTAATTATGAAGGAACGACTTATTTAATTTTGATTCCTGCTGAAGAGGGTGAGGAAGAAGAGGAAGCTCTTTTGCTAAAATTGATAAAAAAAGATGGAGAAGAAATGATTTCATTAATAGAAGATGACGAAGAATTTGAAAGAGTGAAAAATTATTATTTACAAAGATAGTTAAATAATTAATATTACCTTCCCAATAAAAGAAGTTTTGGGAAGGTTTTTATTATATTGCATGATAGATTTGCTTCTGATATAATTGAGAAAACATGGGTTTATAATTTTTTTATGAAGGGGCTATATTATGAAAAAATCAGCTATTATATTTTTAATATTAATTATAATAAGTGCTTCTTTTATTCGCTTTGTTACTTTTTTACAACCAGTAGAAAGAAATTCTGATAAAGTTTATTCGGTTAATATTGATTATGGAAGCACAAGTAAAAAGGTGGCTGATTTATTATATGAAAATAATATTATTCGGTCATCTTTTGCTTTTAATGTGATTATTAATTTATTTGGTTATGATAATCAATTAAGAGCTGGTTATTATGAAATTAGTCCTGAAAATAACATTTTTGAAGTTATTGATATAATTAAAAAAGGTAGAGTTGCAACTTTTAAAGTAAGTATTCCAGAGGGAAGTACTTTGAAAGAAATAATTAATCGTTTTAAAGAAAAAACTAATTATAGTGAAGAGGAATATTTAAATACAGCTAAAAATATTGATTTACAAAAAGAATATTTTCCTGAAAATTCAGATGATATAAAATATAAACTAGAAGGTTATTTATACCCAGATACATATAAAATTGAGAAAAATTATAAACCTGTTCAAATTTACAAATTAATGCTAAAAGAATTTGAAGATAAATGGTTATTAAAATTAAAAAATAAGGCAAATAATAGTAATTATTCTATCTTAGAGTTAGTAACAATTGCTTCAATGGTTGAAAAAGAAGCTAAGTTAACCGAAGAGAAACCAATCATTGCAGGAGTTATATATAATAGATTAGATAAAAATATGAAATTACAAATTGATGCTACGGTTCAATATATATTACCTTTAAGGAAAGATCGTTTATTATATAGTGATTTAAAACTTGAGTCTAAATATAATACTTATTTGTACTCCGGGTTACCACCAGGACCTATTTCTAATCCTGGAGATAATTCATTAGAAGCTGTTTTAAATCCTAAAAAAACCGAGTATTTATTTTATTTTGCCCGGGAAGATGGAAGTCATGAATTTTCAAAAACATATCAAGAACATCTTAGAAAACAAAATGAATTAAATTAAAAGTATGATAAAGGGGGAAATCTTAATGAACAAACCAGAATTATTAGCTCCAGCCGGTAATTTAGAAAAATTAAAAATAGCAATAGATTATGGAGCTGATGCTGTATATTGTGGAGGTTATAACTATGGTTTGAGGTCTGGAGCAGATAATTTTACATTAGAAGAATTAAAAAAAGGAAAAAAATATGCCCATGAAAATAATAGTAATATTTATATAACTGTTAATATGATGCCTCATAATAAAGAATTAAAAGACTTACCTTCTTATTTACATGAATTAGATGATTTAGGTGTTGATTCATTAATTGTATCTGATCCAGGTGTTATTCAAATAATAAAAGATGAAAATATTGATACTCCAATTCATTTGAGTACTCAGGCTAATACTGTTAACTGGGCAAGTGCAAATTTTTGGTATAAACAAGGAATCGAAAGAGTTATTCTTGCTCGTGAATTAAGTAAAAATGAAATCAAGGAAATTTCTCAAAAAAGTAATATTGAAAGAGAAATGTTTATACATGGTTCTATGTGTATCTCTTATTCTGGAAGATGTTTGTTAAGTAATTATATGGTAGGAAGAGATGCTAATAGAGGAGAGTGTGCTCATTCTTGTAGGTGGAAATATCATTTAGTAGAAGAAAAAAGACCTGATGAATATTACCCAATTTATGAAGATGAAAATGGTGCTTATATAATGAATTCAAAAGATTTATGTTTAATTGAGTATATGCCTGAAATTATGGATTTAAATTTAAGTTCTTTAAAAATAGAAGGTAGGATGAAAAGTATTCATTATGTAGCGACAGTTGTTGGGATTTATAGGAGAGCTTTAGATAGTTTTTTTGCTGATCCTAAAAATTATGTAATGAAAGATAAATGGTTAAAAGAATTAAAAAAAGTTAGTAATAGAGGATATACTACAGGTTTTTTTCATTCAGAACCTAGTGCTGAAGATCATAATTATGAAAGTTCAGCTTATAGGAGAAATTATGATTTTATGGGAGTAGTAAAGGATTATGATCAAAAAAACAAATTGGCAATTGTAGAAGTAAGAAATAAATTTTTCAAAGGAGACCATATAGAATTTTTCGGGCCGGATATAGAGGCTTTTTCTGAAAATATAGATTTTATAATTAATAGTGAAGGAGAAAAAGTTGAAAATGCTCCTCATCCTAAAGAATTAATAAAGATTCCAGTTGAGAATATAGTGAAAGAAGGTTATATTATCCGTAGAAAAAAAGAAGGTGAAAAAAGTGATTAAAGAAAAAAATAGTTTTAAAGAAAAAGATACTCATCAGATAATTATAAAAATTCCTCAAGAGGAAATAGTATATGTTGATATGATTTTTAAAGCATATGGTGGGTTGGCGATGTTAACTATTAGTCATGAAGAAGAAGGGGTAATTTTTTTAGATGTAACAGAAGGAACCCATGAAACTGTTCTTGATATAGTAAATGGTTTACGAGAAGAGTTTCCTTTGGAAATAATTAAGGATTAAATAGTAATTTAGTATTAATTTGACATTCAATTGGTATTTGGTTATTATATAGTTATACAGATGTTTATAAAATTGAATGTAAAATTTTTAATTATCTTAAACAAAGATATTAAAAATTGTGTTTAAAGTCTGTGAGATTAAATTAATTTACTGAAATTCTTTAATTGATTCTGACAGATTAAAGGAGGTATATTATGAAATTTAAAAAGGTTAAAGTTACTTTAACATTAATAATGTTATTATTTATGTTTTTACTTATCAATAATGAAACAAAAGCAGAAGGATATAATTTAGAATTAGGTTCCCGATTATTAGAATATGGAAGTGAAGGGGCAGATGTTGCACTATTACAAAAATTATTAAAAGATATGAATTATTATAATGGAGAAATAGATGGTATTTATGGAAAAGGAACTATTCAGGCAGTAAAAAGTTTTCAAAAGGCAAATAATTTGAGTGTTGATGGAATAGTTGGACCTAAAACTATAGAATTTTTTAAGGAAAATTCATTATTTAACAGAATGCATGTAGATAGAGAAGAGGTTATTATACTTGCTAGAGTAATAAATGGAGAAGCAAGAGGAGAAAATTTTGAAGGAAAAGTGGCAGTAGGGGCAGTTATTTTAAATAGAGTTGAGAGTGATGATTTTCCAGATACAATTAGAGAAGTTATTTTACAACAAGGTCAATTTAGTTCTCTTCTGGATGGCCAAGCCAATCCTTATCCTGTTGAAAGTTCAATTGCTGCTGCTAAAGCAGCTTTAATTGGCTATGATCCAAGTTTGAATTCTTTGTATTTTTATAATCCTGAAGTTGCAACTAATCTAGATTGGATTCGTAAAAGACCAATTATTTTAGAAATAGGCAATCATGTTTTTGCAAGATGAAATATTAGATAAATAGTCTAAGACTTAAAACTCACTATCTAAATTAAAATTGGATAGTGGGTTTTATCTTTATTTTAAATTAAATTGATTAATTAACTAAGTTTTATTTGTAGAAATTAAAAAATTATATTATAATGTATTTTAAAGAGGTGTTGTATTGTGAGTAATTTATATGAAAAATATAGGAATATATTAAGTTCAAACAATTATAAATTGACTTCTCAAAGAGAAGATATATTAAAAGTACTTATTGAAAATCAAAAACAACATTTTAGGGCAGATACTTTATTAAAAAAAGTAAAAGAAATAAACCCGGATGTTGGATTGGCAACAATTTATCGTAATCTTGAATTATTTTGCAAATTAGACATAACTTCTGAATTGGATTTCGATAGCTCTTATAAATACTATGAATTAAATTTAGATGAAAATCATCATCATCATTTAGTATGTATTAATTGTGATAAAATTATAGAATTTAATGATGAAGTTTTAGAAAGGTTTGAAAAAAAGATAGAAGATAAATATAATTTTGAAATAGTTAATCATCAAATCAAATTCTATGGAATTTGTAAAGATTGTTCTGAAAAAGATAAATAAATCTTAATATAATTTTCAAAAAAAGGGGATAATAATATGGTAGAGCCACAACAAAAACAATGTTTAAAAGACATGTCAGTATTTTCACGACTTAATGGTGAAGAATTAGAATTGATTTGTCGAGGTAGTTATGACAAAACCTATCAAAAAGGAGAAATTATTTTTTTTGAAAATGATAGTTTTAAAAAATTATATTTATTAGTTTCGGGAAGAGTAAAATTATCAATGCTTTCACCAGATGGCAAAGAAAAAGTTATTACAATATTACAATCAGGTGATATACTTGGAGAAATATCTCTATTTGATGAAGATCCTCATCCTTTAACAGCAGAAGTAGTTGAAGAAGCAAAACTTATGATTTTACCCTGGAATGATCTTGAAAAAATTATAATTGAAAGACCCAGATTGGCTTTGAAAATAATTGAAGCAATGTCTAAGAAAACTAGACTCTTAACCAGTCAAATTAGAGACTTAGTTTTTCAGGATGCTGCTGGTAGATTAGCAAGTCTTTTAGTTCGTTTTAGTGAAGATTTTGGGATTGATGTGGAAGATGGCAGAAAAATTGATATTGTTCTTACTCATCAAGAAATAGCAAATTTATTAGGAACTTCTCGGGTTACAGTCACAAAGATGATTAATAAATTTATTGATGAAGGGATAGTTAAGATAGAAAATCGTAAAATGATTATTTTGGATGAAGAAAGACTTGGTGAACGTCTACATACTATAATTTGATAATTTATATTTCTATTTAACTTAAAAATTTATATATTTTAATTCAAAGGTACTACTCTAAAATTATTAAGAGTAGTACCTTTTTTATGTAATTAAAGAAAAATATAGAAAAAAAGAAGGAAAATGTAAATCTACCGCGAAATAGAATAAATAAGAAAAAAATGGATAAAAAATACAGTGGAGGTTTGCATATGTCAGATATTTTAGAGGAAAAATTAATTAATGAAAATTATATAACTGAAAATGAATTAAAAGAAATAAAAAAATTAATGAATTTAAAAGATTACACTAATTTTACTTTTGAAGATATTTTAATTAAAGAAAATTATATAGAAGAAGAAGAATTAATAGAAATTTTACATACTATTTTTGATATTCCAATTATTAATTTAGAAGAATCTAAAATAGATTATAAATTGTTAAAACTATTTAGCGAAGAATTTTTAAGAAAAAACAATGTAATTCCCCTTAAAATTAGTAAAAAAAATATAGAAATAGCAATGCAAGATCCAACTGAAATAGTAATAATAGACGATATTGAAAAAATGACGGGTTTAAAAGTAAAAGTGTTTTTAGCTACTTCAAATCAAATTTTAAAATTAATTAATAAAATTTATGACAAAGATTATAATTATAAAGAAAAAATATTTTCAGAAATAAATAAGAATACAAAATTGGTTAATGAAAATGATGAAATTAATGAAATAGTTCAGGAAGCACCTATAGTAAAATTAGCAAATATGATTTTAAAAGAAGCTGTTGATAATAAAGCTAGTGATATTCATATTGAGCCAGAAGATAAAAAAGTTAGGATAAGGTTTAGAATAGATGGTATTTTAACTACCAAAATGGTTTTACCCTATCAAAGTATAAATGCTCTTATTTCTAGAATAAAAATAATTTCAGATCTTGACATTACTGAAAATAGATTACCTCAAGATGGGAGAATAGAGAAAGAATTAGATGGAGAAAAAATTGACATGAGGGTATCCACCATCCCCACTATTCATGGGGAAAAAGCAGTAATTAGATTATTAAAAAAAGAAAGTTCGTTAATAAATATAAATAGTATAGGTTTTAGTAAGGAAAATTTAAAGATTTTCAAAAAATTAATAAAAAAACAAAAAGGTATAATTTTATTAACTGGACCTACCGGTAGTGGAAAATCCACTACGTTATTCGCTGCTTTAAATAGATTAAAAAGTGACAGTAAAAATATTATAACTATTGAAGATCCTGTTGAATATCAAATTCCTGGGATAAATCAAATACAACTAAACAAAAAAATAAATTTTGATTTTCCCAATGCACTAAAATCTATATTAAGACAAGATCCAGATATAATTATGGTTGGGGAGATTCGAGATAAAAAAACAGCCTCAATAGCTATAAGAGCTGCTCTAACAGGTCACTTAGTTTTATCCACACTTCACACTAATGATGCAGTTAGTTCTATTGTTAGGCTAATTGATATGGGTATACCTTCATACCTTGTTGCTGCATCTGTTAAGGGAGTAGTTGCCCAAAGGTTAGTGAGAAGAATTTGTGAAAATTGCAAACAAGAATATTCTTTAAATGAAGAAGATAAAAAGTTTTTTTCTCATTTCGGAAATATTAATAAATTTTATAAAGGTAATAAATGCAACGAATGTCATAGTACAGGTTATAAGGGACGGATTGCAATACATGAAATTTTATTAATTGATAATCAAATTCAAAAAATGATTGGGAAAGGAGTAAATGAAAATAATATTAAAAATTATTTAAAAGAAAAAGGTAATAAATTTTTAATTGAAGATGGATTTAAAAAGGCAAAGATTGGTGTAACTTCTTTAGAGGAAATTATAAGGGTATTAGAATTAGAATAATGTTTAATTTAAAGGAGGTAATTTTAATGGCCCCATATTTTAAATATACTGCTAAAAATAAAAAAGGAGATCATATAGAAAAAATAGTTAAGTCAGAAAATCCTATAGCAGTTGCAAAAAAAGTTAAAAATAAAGGTTATCATATAACCGAAATTAAAAAAACAAAAAATGATAAATTAAAAGAGAAAAAGAAAAAAGTTTTATTTTTTAAAAGAAAAAAGATTGATAAATCTGAATTGACTCTTTTTACAGAACAATTTGCTGTTATGATTAATTCGGGACTTTCTATTGTAGAATCCTTATTAATTTTGGAAGATCAAATTAGAAATAAAAATTTTAAAAAAAGCATTAAAAGTATTGGGCAAAATATTGAAAAAGGTAGTTCACTCTCTGAAGCTATAATTAAGGAAAATAGTATTTTTCCTTATTTTTATCAACAAATGGTCAAGATAGGTGAAATGGCTGGAGTTTTACCTAAAATTTTGAAAGATTTAAGTTTATATTATAAATGGCAGTTAGAATTAAGAAAAAAAATTATTAATTCTCTTTATTATCCGATGTTATTATTAGGAGCTACAATTTTAACGATTATTATTTTATTAACTTATGTTATTCCTTCATTTGAAGAAATATTCAAAACTTTTGATACTCAATTGCCATATCCAACAAGAATTATCTTATTTATAAGCAAGAATATTCAAAATTATTTTTTTTATTTTATATTTATTATATTTTTATTTTCTTTTTTAACTAAATTTTATTTTAATACAAACAAAGGTGCCTATAGAAGAGATAAATTAGTTTTGAAACTACCATTTTTCGCAAAATTGAAAAAATATATTTTATTATGGAGATTTAATAACATGTTGAATTTGCTTATTAAAAATGGACTTTCTTTATTAGATTCATTAATTATTATAGAAAAAATAACTAAAAATATAGTTATGAAAAATATAATTCATACAATTCAAATTAATATTAGAGAAGGACAAAATTTATCAATAGCACTTAAAGAATCTGATTTTTTTCCTAAAATAATGATTAAAATGATAAATACTGGTGAAAAAACTGGAAGACTAGAAGAAATGTTAAAAGAGCTATCAATTTTTTTTCACAATAAATTAAATGAAACAGTAGAAAAAACAGTTACCATTTTAGAACCTTTTTTAATAATTTTTATGGCAGCTATTATAGCTTTTATATCAATTTCTATATTACTTCCCATGTTTAACATGTATTCTTTATTTTAGCGGAGGGGGTTAGTATTATGGGAGTGTTTAAAGGTGAGTCAGGTTTTACTTTAATTGAATTGGTATTGGTAGTTGCTGTAATAGGGATATTGGCTAGTATTAGTATTCCCAGATATAACAATGTAAAAAATAAAGCTGATTTAACTGTAATTAAAATAGATTTAAGAAGTATCCAAACTTATCTTGAAATTTACGCCCTGGAAAATGAAAATGAATATCCATTACAAACTGAATTTGAAGATTTAAATTTTGTAAAAAAAGATAATTTCGTTTATAAAAAAAATGAAGAGAAATATTTAGTGTACTATTATATACCAATAAATGACCAATATTATTATATAAAAAATGATGAAGGTGATATAAATAGTTCAGAAAAAATACCTGATATTTAAAAATGATAAAAAAGGAGAATTCAGATGAAATACAGATGTGAAGCTGGTTATACTTTGCTTGAAGTTGTAGTTGTTATGATGTTAATTTCAATAATTATATTTATTTTACCTCTTAAAATTTCATCTGTTTATGATGTAACATTGAAAACAACTATTGACCAGATTGTTTATGATTTGAGATGGGCTAGAATTCAAGCTATTTTAAATAATAAAATTTACAATTTTAGAATTTATAAAGAAGATGATATTTACAAAATAGATGAAGATTATAAAAGCGATTATATTATATATACTACTGATCAAAATAATGAAATCAATGTAGAGAAAGAAGGATGTTTTTCTTCAAAATATATTTTATATAAGAATTTGTCTCCTGTAAAAATCGAAGATGATTATTATGATAGAATAAATTTTACTCCATATGGGACTGCTAAAAATGGGACAATTGGTTTAAAGACTAAAAATGAAAAATTAATAAAAATAACAGTGAATCAACTTGGGAGGATTAGAATAGAAGATGAATAATGAAGGATTTACACTTTTGGAAATTTTAATTTCATTAATTATTATTGCAGTTTTAATATTAGCAATAACTAAAGTTGTTTACACTGTTAAGAAAGTTAATGTCATGGCTGATAATGTCTTTCAAGCTAGTGTTTATTCCCAAAATTTATTAGAATATTTAAAAAGCAATAATATAAAATTAAAAGAAGGTGACTATAATTTTGAAGAGTTATTAGGAACAAATATTAAAGAATTTTTGAATAATGATATTAAAAATGACTATTTTGATAATTCTTTAGTTAGTATCAATAAAGTATATGAAAATATTGAATTACAAAGTGAAATTTTCGAAATAAGAATATTAATGATTTGGAAAGGAGTTAGTGATGAAAAAAATTATAAAATCAGTACTTATATTTATCAAAAGTAAAATTAAAAAAATAATTTTGACAAATAAAGGATTTACTTTATTGGAAATTATATTAGTAATAACTATTATAGGCTTATTAACAGTTAGTAGTTTTACTTTTATTAATTCATTTTTAGATTTTTTTTATAAACAGGATTATAATCTCTTAAGTACTTTAGAAGAAAAAGTTAGCTTATTGATTTTAAGTAATGATTTTTTTCAAGCTAAAAATATAGTTTTAAACGAAAATGAACTATCATTTGATGGCTATTATAAAGAAAAAGAAACTAGCATAACTTATCAAGTTTATAATTCAAGTTATGGTATAGCCCTTGGAAAAATTACAGATCAAAAAATTAATGCAATTATTAATAATGTTAAAGAAATTGAATTTTCTTTGGAAGGAAGTCTTCTTTTAGTAGATTTATTATTTGTTGATTCAAATAATAATCTTAGAAGTGTGAAAAGAGTTTTTAATTCAAGAATAAAATAGATTTATAAATGAGGTGTAATAATTGGATGATTATTATGAGGGATTTGCTTTATATTTTATTTTGATACTGATTATAGCTGGTAGTGTTTTTGTTTTGACATTATATAGAGGAGCTTTTATTAATATAAAATTATCTAACAATTTAACATATCAGAAAAAAGCTTTTTATGCAGCTGAATCAGCAATAGCTTATTCTAAAGCTATTTTAGAAGAAAACAAGGGAATTCCTTTAAAAAATGAGAAAGGTAATTCATATTTACCTGGTGATATTTATGAAGAAAGAGAAATATATGGAAATGCTAATTTTAAATTTAAATTTTTTTTAGTAGAAGAAAATCCAAAAATATATAAAATAGAAATTCAGGGAATTTATAATAGAAATACATGTAGAATAAATGTTCAATATAATGATCAATTTCAGTTAATAAAATATAAAAAAATTGCGGAGAGGAGTTTATAATATGTTATTTAGTAATAATAAAATGATTCATGGTTTGGATATTGGTAACTATTCTATAAAATTAGTATCTATTTTAGCTAAAAAGAAAAGTGTTGAATTAAAAAAAGTGGAATATTTTAAATTAGAAAAAAGTGTTTTTAAAGAGGGGATTTTAGATAAAAAGAATATTTTGAGAAAAAAATTAGATGATTTTTTTGAAAATAAAAATATAAAGAAGGGAAATTTAAGCTGTTCAGTGGCTAATGAATTTGTAGTTATTAAAAATATTAATTTACCTTATATGGAAAAAAATGCAGTCATTGAAACTTTGAAATGGGAATTTGAAGATCATCTACCTTTTTCAAGCCAAGATTCTGTAATTGATTATATGATAAAAAATAAAGTTAATGATGAAATGGAAATCACTGCTGTGTTAGCACCATTAAAAATAATAGAAAGTTATGAAAAAACTCTTGCTTCTTATAATCTAAAAACTTTAAATATAGAGGCTGCAGCATTGTTGAGTGTTTTGAAATTTCAAAACATTAATTCTACTAATTTGATTATAGATATCGGGTTTTATAGTACAAAATTAATAGTAGGTAATAGCAAAAATATATTTTTTACCAGGAATTTAAAATTTGGAGCTAATGAGTTAAGTGGATTGGAGAATTATAACTCTGAAATAGATAAAGAACTTTATTTAGAAGAATTGAAACAAGAAGTAAAAAGAGCTTTTCGTTTTTATAATAGAAATAATTCTGTTGAAAAAATTTCAAATATATATTTAACAGGTGGAGGTGCTTATATTAATAATATAAGAAATAAAGTGAAAAGTAATAATATAAAAACTCCACAAATATTAAATCCATTTGAAAAATTAAAATTTGATAAAAAATATATAAAAAATAAATATAATTCTCAATCTAATTATACTGAATATTCTATTGCTTTTGGGCTTTGTTTAAGTGAGGTATATGGTTATGAAAATTAACTTAATGACAAAAAGATCTAATTATAATATAAATATTAAAAAAATATTTTTTTTAATATTAGTGTTTATATTTATATTATGTATTTTGATAAATATTTATTTTAAAATAAATAATTTATTTAATTTAAAAGCTGAATATGAAAAAATAACTAAAATTTCTAATATAAATGATAATTATCAGGATAAATACAATAAAAAAAGAGAAGAATTACTTGAGATTAATAATAAAAAAAAGAATTGGGGTTTGATTCTTAATACTTTATATTCCAAAGTTCCAGATAATGTTTTAATTACTAAGATTGAATATAAGAATAATGTTTTTTCTATTTACGGGACTACAAAAGAAAAAAATCAAATTTTTATTTTTATTGAAGAATTAAAAAAAATACAGTTTTGTTCTGAAGTTTATATAGATGACCTTAAAAGTGAAAATAAAATATTATATACAATAAAATTTTTATTAGATGGTTAAAGGGGAGAAAATTATGATTGAAAACATATCTAATTTATATATAAAATTTTTATTTATTATTATACTTATTATTGCTTGTTTTTTTAGTAATAATTTTTTTGACAAAAAAATTATTAATTATAAAAATTTAATTATAGCAAAACAAAAAGAAATTAAATTAGAACAGGAATATAAAGAAAAATATTTTGAATTAGAGGAAAAATATAATTTTGAAATTTTTAAAAAAGAAGAAATTATTAAGAACTTAAATTTAATTATTGATGAAAATAATATTGAAATACTAAACATGGAAGTAAATGAAAAAGAAGAAAAAATTTTAATAAAATTAAAAATGGCAGCATTTTTTAATGATATTAATAATTTTTTAAATTATTTAGCTATGCAAAAAAGTTTTTATGATTTAAATAATATATTAATAACAAAAGAAGAAAATAATAATAAATTATTAATTGAAACAGAAATTAAATTTAGGTTATCAGCTTATATTGAAAAAAAATATCACAGTACATTTACAAAGAAAATTAATAATGAGATCAGAAATCCTTATCAATTAGATATTGCTAAATCTTATTATGTACTAAATCAAAAAGAAGAAAAAATTGTCATGAATCTTCCAATAAAATTAAAGGGAATAATAAGTGGTACAAAAGAACAATTAGCTATAATTGAAATAAAAAACATAATAAAGATTATTAAACCAGGGTTTAAAAATACAGAAATTGAAGTTGTTGAGATTAATTTGGATAATATTAGTGTTAAATATGAAGATTTGCTTTTTAAAATTAATATAGGAGGTAACAAAGGTGTTATACAATAAAAAAACGTTTTTATTATTAATTATATTTTTAGTGATTTTTTCTGGAACAGTTTGTTCTAATGATGATTTTATAAATTTAAATTTTAAAGGTGTAGATTTAAGAGATGCTTTGAGAACAATAGCTGAATATGCAGAAGTCAATTTAATTGCAGATGAATCGGTTAAAGGACAAATTACAATTAATTTAAAGAATTTAAGCTTTCAAAATGCTTTGAAATTAATATCGGAAAGTAGTGGTCTGGGATGGGAATATAAAAACAATACTTATTTTGTTGCAAAAGAAAGTAGAATTAATGATTTATTCTCTGAATTTACTTTTAAAAAAATCAATATAAAAAATAGAAATGCTAATGAAATAAAATTAATTTTAAAAGAAATTTATCCAGATATACAGACTTCAGTAGATATAAAAAATAATGATCTTTTTTTAAGAGGAGAAGTTAAAAAATTAAGAGAAGTAGAAAAAACTATTTTAGTAATGGATAAAAAATCTTTTGTAAATAATGAAGAAATAAGTTTTGAATTTATTGAAATTAAAACTGGTAGCTTTGAAGAAATAATTAAAACAATTAATTTATTGTATCCTAAAATAGAGACAATTATTTTAGATGAAATTAATAAAATCTTAATATATGGGAATCAAAAAGACAATCAAAATGTAAAGCAAATAATTAATAATCATTTTCAGAATAAAAAAATCCCAAATTCATATAAGTATTCATTAATTTTAAATAAAACACTTTATGATAGAATAGAAAATTTAATAAGTAAATATAAAGAAGAGCTGATAATTTTTTATGAAGAAAAAAATGAAATACTTTATTTAGAAGGTGAAAAAGAAAATGTTGATTTTTTGTTAAATCTAATAAATAAAATAAAAGAAGAAAGAAAGCCAAATATAGTAATTGAAAATGTGAAATTAAATTATATTAGTATTGAGTATGTAGAAAATTTAGCCCAAAAAATATTTCCTGAAATAAATTTTCATAGTAATTTCCAGAGATCTTTAATAACTGTAAAAGGTAGTGAAAACAAAGTTGAAGAATTATTTAGTATTTTAGAAAAAATAGACAAACCTAAAAAACAAATTATGATAGAAGCTAAAATATTAGAAGTATCATTTCGGGATTTAAAAGAATTAGGGGTTAACCCTGGAGATTTAAGTAGAATTAGAATTTTAGAAAAAAAAGATTCTATAGTTAGTTTAGAATGGCCAGAATTATTTAAATTGTTAAAAGAAAATGGAAGTGCAAAAGTTCTTGCTTCTCCGACTCTTTTAACAGTCGAAGGAAAGAAAGCAGAGTTATTAATTGGTGATAAAATACCTATGAAAACTACTAATGATGGAGAAGAAGAAATAAAATATATTGAGGCTGGTATAAATCTGAATTTTTTACCTTTGTTAACTAGTGAAAATGAAATTATATTAGATATCAACCCAAAAGTTAGTAGTTTAGGAGAAACTATTGGAGGTTCATTACCTTCTATTAATACAAGAGAAGTTAATACGACCGTACGACTAAATAACAAGGAAACATTTATTATAGCTGGTTTAATTCAAGAAGATATAATAAAAACTAAAAAAGCAATTCCGATATTAGAGGATATACCTTTATTAGGAAATATTTTTAAAAGTTATGAAGAAAGCAATAGACAAAATGAAGTTATTATAATGTTAAAACCATATATTATAGATGATTATAATAAAGAAAAAGATAATTCTTCTCAAGAGGAAGGAAAATTCAGGCTTAATATAGAAGAATATAATGTATGGAAAGAAAAAATGGATAAAATTAAAATATGAAAAAATAGTATTTATATTTAATGAAATTCGAAAAATTTAAATAAGGAGCAGTGATTATGAAAAAAAGAATTGAAAAAATACGGTCTTTGATGGAAAAAGAAGGTATTGATTCTCTTTTAATAACAACTGATGTTAATCGTTTTTATCTTAGTGGTTTTACAGGGAGTTCTGGATATATTTTATTTACTCCAGAAAAAAATTATTTTATTACTGATTTTCGTTATACTGAACAGGCAAAAAATCAAACTAATGGGTTTGAAATTTTAGAGTTCAATAAAAATATTCCAGAAAGAATTGCGGAAATTTTAAACAAAAATAATTCGAAAAAACTTGGTTTTGAATCTAAAAATGTTACATATAACAAATATAAAGAATATAAATCAAAATTTAATGGGATTGATTTAATTTCTACTGAAGATTTAGTAAAAAATTTAAGAAAAGTTAAAGATGAGGAAGAAATAGATAAAATAAAAAAGGCAATAGAAATAACTGATAATGCTTTTAATCATATATTAGATTTTATTGAAGAGGGAAAGACCGAAAGAGAAGTTGCACTAGAATTAGAATATTTTATGAAACAGGCAGGTGGAGAAAAAAATGCATTTGATTTTATAGTTGCCTCTGGTAAAAGGTCTTCAATGCCACATGGAGTTGCTAGTGATAAAAAGCTTAAAAAAGGTGATTTTATCACTATGGACTTTGGAACTTTTTATGAAGGTTATTGTTCAGATATGACCAGAACTGTTGTTCTTGGAGAGGTATCTGATAAACAACGCAAAATATATAATATTGTTTTGAAGGCACAAAAAGAAGTTATTAATAAAATTAAAGCAGGTATGTCTGGAAAAGAAGCGGATGCTATAGCTAGAGATATAATTGAAGATGCAGGTTATGGAGATAATTTTGGTCATGGTTTAGGCCATGGAATAGGGGTAGAAGTTCATGAAAGTCCGAGAGCATCTTATAAATCTGATGATGTGCTTAAAGAAGGTATGGTAGTTACTGATGAACCCGGTATTTATATTCCTGATTGGGGAGGAGTAAGAATTGAAGATGATTTATTAGTTACTGAAGATGGATGTGAAGTATTAAATAATTCCCCTAAAGAACTAATTGTTGTAGAATAAATATATAAACAGGAGGTGTATTTCTGACTGAATTTAATTTGGTCAGATAATAATTATGGTATCAACAAATGATTTTAAAACAGGAATGACTATAGAATTAGATGGAACAGTTTATTCAGTAGAGGAGTTTCAACATTCCAAATCTGGTAGAGGAGGAGCTTTTGTCAGAACTAAATTAAAAAATCTTGAAGAAGATTATGTAGTTGAAAAAACATTTAGAGCGGGTGAAAAAGTTAATGACGCTCATATAGATGAAAGAAATGTAAAATTTCTTTATTGGGATGGTCAAGATTATGTTTTTATGGATAATGAAACTTATGATCAAATAACTTTAACTAAAGACCAGTTAGGTGACAAAGTTAACTATTTAAAAGAAAATATGAATTTAAGTATTTCTATGTATGAAGGAAGGGCGATTAATGTTAATTTACCCACTTTTGTAGAGCTAGAAGTAACTGATACTCAACCAGGTGTAAAAGGCAATACCGTTTCAGGTGGGACTAAACCAGCTACATTAGAAACTGGTTTAGTAGTAAAAGTTCCATTATTTATTAGTGAAGGTACTATTATAAAAGTCGATACTAGAACTGATGAATATGTAGAAAAAGTATAGGAGGAGTTATAATGGAGTATTTAGTCATTGGTTCAGGAGTTGCTGGTATATCTGCTGTAAAAGAACTTATAAAAGAGAGAAGTGAAAATGACAAAATCACAGTAGTAAGTGATGAAAAATATCCTTTTTATTATAGACCTCGACTTATAGAATATTTATCTGGAGAAGTAGAAATAGATGACATAATTATTAATGATAAAGATTGGTTTGAGAAAAATAATGTTGATTTAAATTTAGAAGAAAGAGTTATAGATATTTTGCCAAAAAAGAATAAAGTTATTTCTCAAAAAAATACTTATACCTATGATAAATTACTTTTGGCAAATGGTGCTCATTGTTTTATACCTCCGATAGAAGGTGCTGATAATGAAAATGTTTTTACTTTAAGAAAAGCAGAAGATGCAGAAGAAATTTTTAAGGCTGCTACTAATAGTGAGGAAGCAATTGTAATTGGTGGAGGTCTTTTAGGCTTAGAGTCTGCTTATAACTTGAGTCAGGCAGGACTTAAAGTTACTGTAATGGAGAGAGGAAATTATCTTTTAAATCGCCAACTGGATAAAGAGGGAGCTAAAACATTACAAAGTTTACTTGAAAAAAAAGGATTAAACTTTGTTTTGAATGCTTCAACAGAAAAAATAGTTAAAAATCAAGACGATTTAGAAGTATTGATTAGTGAAAAAGGAAAATATTCTACTGATTTGGTTCTTTTATCTACAGGAGTTAGATCTAATACTTCTTTAGTTAGTGATACTAACATTAAAGTAAATAAAGGAATACTTGTAAATAAAAAAATGGAAACAAATATTGAGGATATTTATGCGGCAGGGGATGTAGCTGAATGTAATGGAAAAGTATATGGAATTTGGCCTCCTTCAATGAAACAGGGAAAAATAGCTGGTAAAAATCTTTTAGATATTAATGATAAATTTGAAGGTTTTGTTAGTTCATATAGTCTTAAAGTAGCAGGTGTTTCTTTAGTTTCAAAAGGTATTATAGATGATAATAACCATGAAACTGAAGTAATGAATACCAAAGAAAAATATAGAAAAATTGTAAAGAAAAATGATAAAATAATAGGAGCTATTTTAATTGGTAAATTTGATAATAAAAATGAAATTATTAATAAAGTAGAAGAAATTTAAAATAGAATATATTTAAAAAGGGCAAGAGTTTTTTACTCTTGCCCTTTTAGTTTAGTTCTTTTTTAAAATCAAGCAGGTTAGGTTAGTGTAAATTTTACGAAAAAGAAAAATTATGATAAAGTAAGTATATAGAATTATAAATATAGAACTTAGGTATATTTATTTTATAACAAAATTGAACTTAGATTATTAAGGAGGATTTTTATGGATTTAGAACAAATAGAAGAATTAATAGAAATATTAAAAGAAACTGAAGTCAGTGAATTAAATCTTGAAGAAGATGGTATTAAAATTAATATTAAAAGAGGTTTAAATAGTAATTTTGTTGAAAGAAAAGAAGTAGTGTCTAATAAATTTGAAAATGATGAAAAAGAAAATAATAAAAAAACTAAAGAAAAAGAAGAGTCTAAAAAGGATAGAGAAGAAATTGTAGCTCCAATGGTAGGTACTTTTTATAGGTCTCCATCTCCAGAAGCTGATCCTTTTGTTGAAGTTGGAGATATTGTTGAGAGTGGAGAAGTGGTTTGTATTTTAGAAGCTATGAAATTAATGAATGAAATAGAAGCAGAAACTAAATGTAAAATTATAAATGTTATTGCAGAAGATGGAGAAGCTATTGAATATGGACAACCACTTTTTGAAATCGAAAAAATATAAGGAGTGATATTTTGTTTGAAAAAGTTCTGGTAGCTAATAGAGGTGAAATAGCAGTAAGAATAATTAGAGCATTACATGAAATGGGAATAAAAGCAGTTGCTGTTTATTCTGAAGCAGATGATGATTCTTTGCACCTTCAACTGGCTGATGAGGCTTATTGCATTGGGCCAGCTAATCCAACTCAAAGTTATTTAAATATTCCAAGTATAATAAGTGTAGCTGAAGTAAGTGGAGCAGATGCTGTCCATCCTGGATATGGATTTTTATCTGAAAATGCTCATTTTGCTGAAGTATGTGAAAGTAGTGGACTTAACTTTATAGGTCCTAGTTCAGATGTAATTTCTTTAATGGGAGATAAAACAAAAGCTCGAGAAACCATGATAAAGGCAGATGTACCGATAGTACCTGGCACTGAGAAGGGGTTAGAGAGTACTGAAGAAGCAATTGAAGTAGCAAAGGATATTGGATACCCTTTGATTATTAAAGCTGCTGCTGGCGGTGGAGGGAAAGGTATGAGGATTGTTCATAAAGAAGCTAATTTAGAAAATGCAATTCAAACTGCCAAAAATGAAGCTGATAAATCTTTTGGGAATGATGAAGTATATCTAGAAAAATATGTAGAAGAACCCAGACATATAGAATTTCAAATTCTAGGTGATGAAAAAGGAAATATAATTCATTTAAATGAGAGAGATTGTTCAATTCAAAGAAGACATCAAAAAGTAATAGAAGAATCTCCTTCACCTGCACTTACTCCTGAATTAAGAAAAGAAATGGGAGAAGTAGCCGTTAGAGCTGCAAGAAGTGTAGATTATGTTAATGCAGGTACAGTTGAGTTTTTACTTGACAATGAAAATAACTACTATTTTATAGAAATGAACACAAGAATACAGGTTGAACATCCTGTGACTGAATTTATTACAGGAGTTGATCTTTTAAAAGAACAAATAAAAATTGCTGCTGGAAAAGAATTGAGTTTAAAACAGAAAGATGTTGAGATTCGAGGTTCAGCTATGGAATGTAGAATAAATGCTGAAGATCCTGAAAATGACTTTCGTCCAACTCCAGGAAAAATTGAAAATTATATTGTACCAGGAGGTCCTGGTGTTAGGGTTGATAGCGGTGTTTATCCTGGTTATTATATTAACCCATATTATGATTCAATGATTGGAAAATTAATTGTACATGGAGAAGATAGAGAAGAAACCTTAGCTAGAATGGAACGAGCTTTATCTGAATATATTATTGAAGGTTTAGTTACTAATATTCCTTTTCATTTAAAAGTTTTAAATAATGCTTTTTTCAGAAAAGGTGAGTATTATACTAATTTTATTAATAGAAGAATTATGATAGAATAAGATTAGAAAGAGATAAGAGTAGATTAAAAGGGAGGTTAATAAGTTATGCAAAATACAAATAATGAAGATTTAGGGACAATCAAAATTGCTAATGAGGTGGTTGCTATTATTTCTGGACTTGCAGCTACTGAAGTCGATGGTGTTGCAGGTATGAGTGGAGGTATAGCTGGTGGTATAGCTGATATGCTTGGGAGAAAGAATCTATCTAAAGGTGTAAAGGTAGAAGTTGGAGATAATGAAACTTCTGTTGATATTTTTGTAATAGTTGATTATGGTTCTTCTATACCTGATGTTGCCTGGAATATTCAGGATAATGTCAGAAAAGCTATAGAAAGCATGACAGGTTTAAATGCAGTTGAAATAAATGTTCATGTTCAGGGTGTTGATTTTGACAGTGAAGAGGAAGAAGAGGAAGAAGCTGAAGAATAAAATAAAGGTCAATATTTCTTGACCTTTATTAAACAACTTATTTAGGGGGGGTTGGATAATGAAGATAGCATATAGATCATTAGTCTTTATAATGACTATTATAATAATGTTTGTAAGTATTGTATTAGCTTTTTATGCTTTTGGATTTTCTCAACAAAATTTTTTACCAGCCTTATTTGAAAATATGTATTTAGAGTGGGAGTATGGATTATTATTTTTAATTACCTTTTTGGCTTCTTCAGTTATTTTATATCCATTTTTCAATATTGAAAAAAAATATAAAAAAACTTTAATTAATAGTACTGATCTTGGAGATATTAATATAACTTTAGGTGCTATAGATAATTTAGTAAAAAAAATTGTTAAAAAAAGAGAAGGAATTTTTGAAATAAATACTGATATTAATAATAGTGAATCGGGATTAAATATTGATCTTTCAATTAAAGTTTATTCTGATTATATTATTCCTGAATTGACTAATGAATTGCAAAAGGTAGTAAAATCTTATTTGGAAGATACTACTGGAGTTACTGTTAATAGTGTTCAAGTTTTGGTTAATGAGATAAATAATGAAAAAAATAAAGTAATAGAAAAATAGAAGGTGGTATAATGAAAAAAGAAGAATTTTATGAAGAATTTCTAAATATGTTTAAAAAAGATAAGGGAAAAATAATTGGAGCTTTAATTGGTTTTTTGGCTGGAGTTCTGTTTTTATTAATTGGATTTTTTAAAACACTTTTAATTATCATATGTACCCTTATTGGTTTATATTTAGGTTCTCGTTGGGATGTAGAAGGCGATGTGAAAAGGATTCTACACAAAATTTTACCACCTGGAATGCACTAAAGGAGAGGTAATAGATTATGTCAAAAACTACACGCCATCAACAAAGAATATGGGCTTTACAAATATTATATAGTATTGACCTTAAAAATAAATTTAATTTGGATAAAGCAAAAATAGAATGTGAGAATATTAAAGAAAGAAACCAATTAGTGGAAAATGATTATTATTTTGAAAAACTAGTTACTGGTATAGTCAGGAATAAAGAAAATTTAGATGATTATATAAATAATAAAGCTGTAGATTGGACAATAAAAAGAATGGCTGTGATAGATAGAAATATATTACGGCTGGCATTATTTGAAATGGAAGAAGAATTAGTACCTGTAGGAGTAGCTATTAATGAAGCGGTTGAATTAGCTAAAGAATATGGAGATGATAATTCTTCTGGATTTATTAATGGAATTTTAGCCAGGACTTGATTTTTTGTCCTATTTATAGTAAAATTTATAATAAGTAATAAAGTGAGTTTTTTCACAAGCATATAAAGTAATAAATCTAGAGGAGGGTTATTAATGAAATGTAGAGTTTGTGGTGCTGAAACTAAAGAAACCTCTTTATGTAAAGATTGCAAAAGTCAGGTTGATTCTTTATCAAGTAAGATGACAAGTTCGAAAAAGAAAATTAATCTCCAATTTGATGAACATAGATTTTTTACTAGAAAAAGTACTGTTAATTAATTGGTTGAAAAGTGAATAATTTCACTTTAAATATTATTTTAATATTTTTGAAAAAGAAAAAAAGAGGAAAATCAATAAAACACTCCTTTGAATATGAGGAGTGTTTTATTGATTGAGTTTATATATTTTCTAATAAATTTTTTAATTTTTTTAAAAAAATCAGAACTTCATCTGGATTATTAAGATAAAAACTTGCTTTTTCACTAATTTGATTTTCATTTTTAACATATATAGAAAAACCATTAATAACAGAAAAAGCATCTTCATCAGTAGTATCATCGCCAATATATATTTCTAAAGGGTTATTATTATCATCAAAACTTTTTTCTCTTATCAATGTTACGGCTTTTCCTTTATCCCAGTTTTTAGGTCTTATTTCTAATATTTTTCTTCCTTCCATAATTTCATAATTATTTGTATCAACTAAATTTTTAATAAAAGATTTAAGTTCTTTAACATTTTTATAATTATTTCTATAATGAATAGAGAGAACAAATTTTTTATTTTCTAAATATAGTTTTTCTTTTTTTATTTCGGTTGTATAATTTTGTTTAATAATATTTTTATAATATTGAATTTCTTTTTCGTTTAAATTTTCTGGGCTATAGTCTTCCATTTCTAGACCATGTAATCCAGCATAATAAACATTATTTAATTTTATCATGTTTTTCAAATCATTTAAGCTTCTTCCAGAAATGATTGCTACTTTTAAAAAACTAAATTTTGATATTTCTTTAATAACTTTTTTAATACCTTTTACTGGATAAGCAGCTTTAGGGTCTTTTTTAAAATGTGAAAGAGTTCCATCATAATCAAGATAAAGCAAGACATTTTCACTTTGTTTTAACTTTTTTTCAAATTTTGAAAAGTTTTTTTCATTAAGTATATTTTTGGTCATAAGTATCACTCTTTTCATAATTATATTTTCTATAATTATATCAATATGAAATTTCAACATCAAACTATAGTTTTAAAATCAAATTATAATCTTCTCATTTTTTCGTTTTTTAGATGATATTTTTTAGGGTTATTTAATATATATTTTAATTTTTTTAACATTTTTTTCTTATCCTCAGGTAAAGTTCCTTTTATGGAATAATAATTAGAAGCATGGTTTGAACGAAAAATACATTCTTGTTTTACATTTATATTTTTAATTATGTCATAAAGCTCATCTAAAACTTCTCGAGGATTTAATAATTTAAATTTATCCTTCTTTATCTCTTCATATAATGGAGTATTTTCTTTAACCATAAGAGTTAAAGCACTTAAGTATTCAGGCTCCATTTTTGATATTAATTCACCTGTTTTTTCTGCATGTAAAGTAGAGTCTTTTTGACCACCTAAGCCTAAAATTATAGTAGTGGAATTTTTGATATTAGCTTTTTTTAATTTTTTGGAAGCTTTTAACACCTCAGCAGGGTTTGCTCCTTTTTTCATTTCTTTTAAAATTTTTTCAGACCCTGATTCTAAACCAAGATAAACCATTTTTAATCCATTTTTTCTTAATTTTTTTAGTTCTTCTAGAGATTTATTATTTATATTTTCAGGGGTAGCATATGTTGTTATTCGATGTAGATATTGAAATTTGTTATTTAAATATTGTAATATTTTTAGTAATTTTTCAGTAGGGATTATTAAAGAATCACCGTCTGCTAAAAAAACTCTTCTGTAATTATTGTAACTTTTAAATGCTTCATCTATGTCATTTTTTATAGCTTTTAATTTTTTGATTTCAAAATCTTTTTCTTTATACATATTACAAAATTTGCATTTATTGTGAGAACAACCTACTGTAACCTGTAAAATTAAACTATTCGCTTCACTAGGGGGTCTCCACATTTTACCAATATAATTCATATTATCACTCCATGTTAAAAATAGTATTATCTATTTTGACTATATCATATTTGTATAAAAAAATATACAATTTTGTATATAAAAAACCGGGATAAAAATCCCGGTTTAATAGGTTAGAATTATATTGCAGATAAATTATCTTTTGAAAGTAGGTATTTTTTCTTTATCTTCAGCAGCTTCTATTAATTCTTTTGTTCTTTTGATATTTTTTTCATCAAATTTGCTGAGATCTTCGTTGTTTTCTATTGCTTCATAAATTTTATCTAGTTTTTCATAGGTAATTCCAAATTCTTTTTCATCTCTGTCAGTTTCATCGCCTCTACAACCACCAGAAGGAGGACGATTTATAATTTCTTCAGGTACTCCAATCTGTTCAGCTAATTCCCAAACTTCAGATTTTGTAAGATCTCCAATAGGTCTCATATCTGTTGCCCCATCCCCATATAATGTATAATAGCCAACTTTGATTTCACTTTTATTACTTGTTCCCATTACAACATAATTTAGTTTTTCAGCTATATAATATAATGTCATCATACGCAAGCGAGTTTGAATATTTTGATCTGCTGGATTTGGAGTAGGTATTTTTGTTTGAGGCCAATAATCTCTTTCAACTTCTTCTATATCTATATTTTTAAATGTATTTTCAAGAGCCTCATTTGCCTCTTTTACATTTACTTTAATAGTTTCTAAATCAAATTTGTCTGCTAGTTTTTGGGCATATTCAACATCTTTAGTTATAGTTCCTCCTGCAGGTAGAAGGACACCTAAACTATCTTCTCCAAAAGCCTTTTTAGTTAAAGCTCCGACCACTGAAGAGTCAATTCCTCCACTTAATCCTACAAGAGCACCATCTGCATTTCTTTTTTCAACTTCTTTTTTCATCCATTCCTGTATTTCTTTACTAAGGTTTTTCTTTACCATAATTGTGAATACCTCCTTGATTGGTAATCATGATTATCAACTTCGTTAAATATTATAGGTAAGATGAAATGCTTTGTCAAGCTATATAAGTTTTTTTTGAATCATTATAATAATTTATCTCATTATTACTTAAAAATATACATATATATTCTTAATTTCAATAAAATATACACTATCTATACAATATCTTATATGTAAAATTTTATTTTGATTTATAGGAAACCATGTAATCATTTAACTGAAAAATCTATAAATTTTAACTTATAATAAGGAGAAAAGTGGAAAAAGAAGTTAAAAATCAATTTTGTTGCAGGATATAATATTTATATCAAGAATATTTGATATGGATATCTATTTATTTTACTTTACTATATAAGTTTTTACTATATAATTTTTAATAAAAGAAATGGGGGATTTTAATGTATAAAATTTTGGAAAAAGAAATACTGGCACCTGCTATTAAAAGAATAAAAGTTAAAGCACCCTTAATAGCAGAAAAAACAAAACCAGGTAATTTTATAATTTTGCGAGTTAATGATAAAGGAGAAAGAATACCTTTAACAATTGCTGATTATGAAAAAGAAACAGGTATAATCTCAATTGTTTTTCAGGAAGTTGGTTATACAACAAAATTATTAGGTTCTCTTGAAAAAGGAGATAGTATTGAAGATATTGTTGGTCCTTTAGGCCAACATATTGATGTAGAAGGTTATGATAAAGTAGTTTTACTAG
>JBNJDK010000007.1:0-51077 GCA_051744805.1 Bacillota bacterium | reverse complement strand
TTTTAAACAGTTTTTATGATTACTATAACACTCCATTATGAGCTTTATTTCATAATCAAAGTGTGATAAAATAATAATGAATATGTAGAATTATGTAGAAAAAAGAATTTAAAGGAGCAAAATAAATGGTAATATCAGAAAAAGATCGTGAAATACCTTCTCATATAGTAGAAAAATGGCAGGATATAGTTAATCTGCTTGTAGAAAGTAATAATATCCCTGATGTCTTAATTACAAGAGTAAATCATCCCTATCTTGAAATTTTTAATGCAAGTCAAAATGAGGAAAATCCTTTTGAACAGGGTCATAAAGTCAAATTAGCAGGTCATTATTGTCAACATGTTATATCTACTAAAGATACTCTGGAAGTTACAAATGCAACTAAAGATGAAAAATGGCAGGATGCTCCAGAAGTCGAAGATAATTTAATTGCCTATATAGGTTATCCCCTGGAATGGCCTGATGGTAAAGTTTTTGGCACTTTATGTTCTCATGATTATAAAGAAAGAAAATTTGATAATCATCTAAAAGAAAATATGGAACAGGCTAAAGAATTAATTGAATCTCACTTAAAAATTATATATAAAAATCAAAAATTGAAAAAAAGTAGAAATCGTTATCAAAAACTTTTTGAAATATCACCAACTGCTCTTCTTTTACAGGATAACTCAGGAAATATTATTGAAGTTAATAAAGCTTTAACAGAGTTAACTGGTTATAATAAAGAAGAATTGGAAGGAAATAATATCTTTGATATTTTGGTTCCTTCTGATGAACATGAAGAGGCTAAAAAAAATATCAAGAAAATTTTGCAAGGAAAAAATCTAGAATCTGAAAAGAAAACTTATGATAAAAAAGGAAACTGTCATTATGTTAAATTACGAGAAAGTAAAATTGAATTGGAAAATGAGAAAAATGGTATTATGACTATGTATAGTGATATAACAAAAGAAAAGAAATCTCAAAAAAAAGTAAATGAACTTTTAGAAAAAAGAAGAATTTTACTTGATAATATTGAAATCCAGGTCTGGTTTTTAAAAGATTTAAAGAATTATGGTATAATAAATCAGGCTCATGCTGACTTTTTTGGAAAAGATAAAAATGAAATAGAAAATAAAACAATCTGGGAAATAATGTCTTCTAAAGAAGAAGCTATAAATTGTATTGAAGGTAATAAAGAAGTTTTTAAGAAAAAAGAAAAAATTCATAGAGAAGAAATAGCTAAAAATGCTGCTGGTGAAAGCAGGTTATTATCTATAACTAAAACACCTAAATTAAATAAAAAAGGGGAAGTAGAATATGTAGTCTGTTCTGCTATTGATATAACAGAACAAAGAAAAAAGGAAAATAAAATTAAATATATTAGTTATCATGATAAACTTACCGGCCTCTATAATCGCAGCTATCTAGAAGAAGAAATAAAACGACTTGATGTTAATAGAAAATTACCAATCAGCATAATTATGGCTGATTTAAATGGTTTAAAATTAGTAAATGATAGTTATGGTCATAAAGAAGGTGATAAACTTCTAGTAAATGCAGCTGATACTTTAAAAGAATGCTGTCGTAATGAAGATATAGTAGGCCGCTGGGGTGGAGATGAATTTCTTATCTTTTTACCTGAAACTGATCAAAAAGCTGCTAAAAAAATAACAGAAAGAATAAAAAACAAAAGCAAAAAAATAAAAATTAATAGTGAAAAAAAGGGAACTATTCCTCTTTCAATGGCCATTGGTTTTTCTGTTAAAAATAACGAAAATGAAGATATCTATGAAATTTTAAATAAAGCTGAAGATAGAATGTATAAAAATAAATTAATAGAAAGCCGAAGTGTAAAAGGTCATATTTTAGATACTTTGATTAATACTTTAAGTGAAAAAAGTCAGGAAACAAAAGAACATTCTACTCGAATGGAAGATTTGGCTCTTCAACTTGGAAAAAAAATATCTTTAAGTTCTTCAAAATTAGATAAATTAGCTTTAATGACAAAACTTCATGATATAGGAAAAGTAATAATACCACAAGAAATTTTAAATAAAAAAGAGGATCTAACTAAAAAAGAATGGAATAAAATAAAAGAACATCCTGCTACCGGTCATAGAATAACTTCTTCTACTGAAGAGTTTTCACATGTATCTAAGGGTATTTTGGCTCATCATGAACACTGGAATGGTTCTGGTTATCCTCAGGGACTAAAAGGTGAAGAAATACCCCTCCTGGCAAGAATTATTGCTATTGTAGATGCCTACGATGTTATGACTCATGATCGACCATATCAAAAAACTAAAACTAAAAAAGAAGCAATTAGAGAATTACAAAGATGTTCAGGAACGCAATTTGATCCTGAACTTGTAGACAAATTTATAGAAATAGTTGAATAAGGAGGTCTTTTAAATGTTAGAATTTCTTAAAAATCTGTTTTCCACTGAAATTGAAGATGTATTATTTGCCTATCGGGTAGGTTCACCTATTGGTATAGTTGATGGAAGAGGTATTAAAAAGTATCTAAAAAAAGATAGAGCAAAGGAAATATATATATTTAGTGAAAAAAAAGTTAATGAAAAAGTTAGAGATTATTTAAATAAAATTGATAATCTCCAGATTATAGAATGTAGTAATTGTCGTAAAGAAATTAAAAAATGGCAGAAAAAAGAAAAGTTTGAAGATAAAAAAATAAAAAAGGTCTCCCTGGACAGCTTTGGCGAAAGAGCTGTACAACGAGACCCTGCGTAATTATTATTTAATATTTTTTGGATAAATTTTTATAATACATCTCTTAAAAATTTACCTGTATAGGAATGATCCTTTTGGGCAACTTCTTCAGGACTTCCTGTAGCAATTACTTCTCCACCTTTATAACCACCTTCTGGGCCGAGGTCAATAAGATAATCTGCAGATTTTATTACATCAAGATTATGTTCAATAACTATTACAGTATTTCCACCTTCACGAAGTCTGTGAAGAACATCCAGAAGTTTATTTATATCTTCAAAATGAAGACCGGTAGTTGGTTCATCAAGCATATAAAGAGTATTACCGGTACTTCTTTTTCCTAATTCTGTAGAAATTTTAACTCTCTGAGCTTCACCACCAGAAAGAGTAGTTGCCGGTTGACCAAGACGAATATAACCTAAACCTACATCATATAAAGTCTGGAGACGACGTTTTATTGGAGTAATATTTTTGAAAAACTCAAGTGCCTCTTCTACTGTCATATCAAGAACATCTGCTATTGTTTTTCCTTTATATTTTATTTCAAGAGTTTCTCGATTATATCTCTTTCCCCCACAAACTTCACAGGGAACATAGACATCTGCTAAAAAGTGCATTTCTATTTGATTAATACCCTGACCCCCACAGGCTTCACATCTTCCACCTTTTACATTAAAACTAAAACGACCTTTATCATAACCCCGTTTTTTAGCTTCAGGTGTTTCAGCAAAAATCTTTCTTATATAATTAAAAACCTTTGTATAAGTGGCCGGGTTAGAACGTGGTGTTCTACCAATAGGAGATTGATCAATATTAATAACTTTATCTAACTGATCTATTCCCTTAATTTCATCATGATCTCCTGGTTTATCTGTAGAACTATATATTTCCTTCATCAATTTTCGCTTTAGAGTATAATTAATAAGAGTACTTTTCCCTGAACCAGAAACACCTGTTATACAGGTGAATGTCCCTAAAGGTATTTTTACATCTATATCTTTAAGATTATGCTGTCTGGCACCTTTTATTTCCAGAAAATCTCCATTTGGTTCATATCTTTCTTCAGGTACAGGTATTTTCTTTTTACCTGTTAAATACTGTCCTGTTAATGAATCTTCTTCTTTTTCAATATCTTCTAATTTACCCTGAGCTACAATTTCTCCACCCTGTTTACCTGCACCAGGTCCCAGGTCAATAATATGATCAGCAGTTCTTATTGTCTCTTCATCATGTTCTACTACAATTACTGTATTACCTAAATCGCGAATATGCTCTAAAGTATTAATAAGTCTTTTATTATCTCTTTGATGGAGACCGATACTTGGCTCATCTAATATATATAAGACCCCTACTAAACCTGATCCTATCTGAGTTGCCAGTCTTATTCTCTGAGCTTCTCCTCCAGATAAACTGGCTGCTGACCTCTCAAGAGTTAAATAATCAAGACCAACATCTATTAAAAATTTCAATCTTGCTTTAATTTCTTTTAAAATTTCTTTAGCAATAAACATTGTTCTTTCATCAAGATCTAAATTTTCCAAAAACTCATAAGCTTCAGCTATAGAAAATCTAGTAAATTCTGAAATTGATAATCCATTTATTGTAACAGCCAAAACTTCTGGTTTAAGTCGCTGCCCATCACAAACAGAACAGTGCCTTTCACTCATATATTTTTCATAACGTCGATGTGCACCCTGAGAATTAGAACGATTCATTCTTTCTTTAAGATAACCTACCAGACCTTTAAATTTTGTCTTGTGTTCTCTAGTATTACCATACCTATTAGTATAAGGGAAACTCAACTTTTTATCAGAGCCATATACCAATATTTCTTCAATTTTATCATCTAATTCTTCAAGAGGAGTATCCAAACTAAAATCATAAGCTTTTGCCAGGGCTTTCAATAATGCCGGATAATAACGACTGGTGGAGTTTTTCCAGGGTATTAAAGCACCTTCATTAATTGATTTATCCCTTTCAAGTAATAAATCAGGATCAAATTCTTTTTTGATTCCCAGACCATCACAATTATCACAGGCTCCATAAGGACTATTAAAAGAAAACATCCTTGGAGTCAGCTCTTCCAGACTTGTTCCACAATCCGGACAGGCAAATTTTTCACTAAAAGTTAATAGTTCACCATCAACAACATCTATATATACCAGTCCATCACTGTGTTCTAAAGCAGTTTCTAGAGAATCAGCCAATCTCTGTCTGATCCCATCTTTGATTACAAGTCTATCTATAATTATCTCTATATCGTGCTTATAATTTTTATCAAGGTCTATTTCTTCTTCTAATAAACGAGTTTCACCATCAACTCGAGCTCTGACAAAACCATCTCTTCTGGCCCTTGCCAGAATTTTTTGATGTTCTCCTTTTCTACCACGAACAACAGGAGCTAAGACCTGAATTTTAGTTCTATTTTCTAATTCTAAAACCTGATCAACAATTTCATCTACTGTCTGAGAAGATATCTCCTGACCACAATCAGGACAGTGAGGAGTACCTGCTCTTGCATATAGTAAACGGAGATAATCATAAATTTCAGTAACAGTACCTACAGTAGAACGAGGATTATTACTGGTTGATTTTTGATCAATAGATATTGCAGGAGATAATCCTTCAATATAGTCTAATTTTGGTTTTTCCATCTGTCCTAAAAACTGTCTGGCATAAGCAGAAAGAGATTCTACATAACGTCTCTGTCCTTCTGCATAAATTGTATCAAAAGCCAGTGATGACTTTCCTGAACCACTTAGACCGGTGATTACAATCAATTCATCTCTGGGGATATCTATATCTAAATCTTTTAGGTTATGTTCCTGGGCACCTCTAATTTTTATTGTATCTTTAGCCATTTTTTCACCTCAATTAATTCAATTTTTCTTCTAACTCTTCTATTTCATCTCTTATTTGAGCAGCAATTTCAAACTCAAGATTATCTGCTGCTTCTTCCATTTCATCTTCTAACTGAATTATTTTTTCATTTATTTCTCTCTTTGTTAAATTTTCGTTTTCTTCTTCATCAGAAGCTGAATAATTATTACCACTTTCTTCATTAACTACCATTTCAACAGGTCTTACAACTTTTCGCACAGGTTTTCTAATAGTTTCAGGTTCTATATTATGTTTTTCATTATATTCCTGCTGAATTTCTCTTCTTCTTTCTGTCTCATCTATAGCATTTCTCATAGAATCAGTAATTTTATCACCATACATTATTACTCTACCTTCTGAATTACGAGCAGCTCTCCCTATAATCTGAATAAGTGGTCTTTCTGAACGTAAAAAACCTTCTTTATCAGCATCAAGAATAGCAATAAGGGAGACTTCCGGTAAATCAAGTCCTTCTCTTAAAAGGTTAATACCAACTAAAACATCAAATTCACCTAATCTTAAATCTCTAATAATTTCTGACCTCTCTAAGGTATCAATATCAGAGTGAAGATATCTTACTCTAATACCTGCATCAGCTAAATATTCAGTTAAATCTTCAGACATTCTTTTAGTTAAAGTAGTAACTAAAACTCTCTCATTTCTTTCATCAACTGTATAATGTATTTCTTCTAAAAGATCATCTATCTGACCTTCAGTAGGTCTTACTTCTACTTTAGGATCAACCAAGCCTGTAGGCCTGATTATTTGTTCTACTACCTGCTCACTATTTTCTAATTCATAAGGACCGGGAGTAGCTGATACATAAACAGCCTGAGGAACAAGTTTTTCAAATTCTTCAAAATTTAAAGGTCTATTATCTAAAGCTGAAGGTAAGCGGAATCCATAATCAACCAGTTTTTCTTTACGAGATCTATCTCCTGCATACATTCCACCTATCTGGGGAATGGTCATATGTGATTCATCAATCATAACTAAAAAATCATTATCTGGAAAATAATCTAAAAGAGTATTAGGTCTACTGCCAGGTTCTCTTCCATCTAAATGACGGGAATAATTTTCTATTCCTGAACAATAACCCATCTGTTCAAGCATCTCCAGATCATATCTTGTTCTCTGTTCAAGTCTTTGAGCTTCTACTAATTTATTTTCTGACCTTAATTCTTCCAATCTTTCTTCAAGCTCAGATCTAATTGTTTTTATAGCTCTTTTAGTTTTATCTTCAGGAGTTACAAAGTGACTTGCAGGATAAACAGTTATCTCTTTTATTTCATCCATAATTTCACCAGTTACTGTATTTATTTGAGTTATTCTATCTATTTCATCACCGAAAAGTTCAACTCTAATTGCCATATCTTCATAAGCAGGGAAAATCTCAATAACATCACCATTTACGCGGAAATGACCACGAGAAAGGTCAACATTATTTCTGCTATACTGCATCAAAGTTAACTCTCTTAAGATTTCTTCTCTTTCTTTAATATCTCCTACTTTTAAATAACAGGAAAGGTTCATATAATCTTCTGGAGAACCCAGCCCATAAATACAGGAAACACTGGCTACAATCAAAACATCTCTTCTTTCAAAAAGAGAGCGAGTAGCTGACAGACGAAGTTTATCTATATCTTCATTTATAGAAGCATCTTTTTCTATAAAGGTATCAGTTTGAGGAACATAAGCCTCTGGCTGATAATAATCATAATAACTGACAAAATATTCTACTGCATTACCAGGAAAAAACTCTTTAAACTCACTAGTTAATTGAGCTGCCAAAGTTTTATTATGAGCTATAACCAGAACAGGTTTATTTATCTTTTCAATAGCTTTTGCCATTGTATAGGTTTTACCTGTCCCTGTAGCTCCTAATAAAGTCTGATGTCTATATCCTTTTTCTACACCTTCTACAATCTTTTCTATTGCCTTTGGCTGATCACCTTTAGGCTCAAAAGGGGCCTTTAAATCAAATTGACCTTCTCTCATAATTAATCACCCTTTTTTTCATTCTAACGTCTAGTTTATATAATATCTAATATACATATGTTTGTCAATTCTAAAAGGTATTTCTTCGTCTTACATCTGTTTTTTGAATCGTCTAAACTCGTTCAATGCTAAATAAGGCACACTAATCCTAAGGAACATCCTGTTCCAGGATTAGCTCAGCACATCGTGTGCTGAGACCTTATTTAGCATTTCACTTCATTAAGACTCTTTTTCAAAAAACATATAAAATCCTCAGAAATACCATTTTAGAATTATCTGTAGTTCTATAAAATTCACTCAGGTATTAATTATAACAGTAATTATTACTAAAAGAAAGTAATAATTTAACAGGAGTTTCGATGTCTGATTAACCAGGCTACTTAAAAACAATTCTACATCTGTGACAAGACCTACAGCCTGAGCAGTACCTCGATCTGCAAGTTTTGTAACAGTATCAGAATTAATATCAACACAGACACTTTTTATATCAGCTGCCAGAAGATTACCGGTAGCAATTGAATGAAGCATTGTAGCTAACATCAAAACTAAATCAGTATCAGCTAACTTATCCCTCATCATTTCTTGAGCCTTTACAGTATCAGTAACAACATCTGGCAGAGGGCCATCATCACGAATAGAAACTGCCAGTACATAATCAACCTCATTTTTCACAGCTGAATACATAATTCCCTTATCAATTATTCCTTTTTCAACTGCTTTTTTAATTCAATAGCTTCTCTCTGCACTTTAATCGCCTCCTCTGGTTTTTTAATTAATATTAAAATTCTTAAAAAATACAAAAAATCCCCGCCCTTAAAAAAGGAACGAGGATATAAACTCGCGGTACCATCCTAATTGATACAAAAAATCCGCTTAATTTCTGTTACAGGTGTAAGCTATAACATATCTCTTTAACGGGAGAAGCTATTATATATTAAAATTTATTAGTTGTCAAAAATATATTTTTACTCCTCTAATTCTTCTGCTATCTTTAGTCCTGTTTCTGTAGCAGCTAATCCTCCCATAGCAGTTTCTTTTAAACTGCCTGGAAGTAGATTACCAATTTGAGTCATAGCTTCTACCACTTCATCAGGTGGAATTACACTTCCTACTCCAGCTAATGCCATATTGGCAGCTGTTAAAGCATGAGAAGCAGAAAAACCATTTCTTTTAACACAGGGTACTTCTACTAAACCGGCCACAGGATCACAGACAAGACCAAGTAAGTTCTTTAAAGCAAGGGCAAAGGCATTAGCAACCATTTCTGGATTACCTCCTGCAAGCTCAACTGCTGCTCCTGCTGCCATTGCAGAACCTACTCCACATTCAGCCTGACATCCTCCTGCTGCTCCAGCTAAAGTTGCTTTTTTAGAAACAACCATTCCCAGTCCTGAAGCAACAAATAAAGCTTTTATGATATCTTCATCATCTGCTTCTAATTTTTCCCCAACCGCTAATAAAACCGCAGGAACTATTCCACTGGAACCGGCAGTTGGGCCAGCTACTATTTTACCCATAGAAGCATTAACTTCTGAAGTAGCTACTGCATAAGTCATTACTTTGCGATAAATATTATCACCTAAAAAATCATTAAATTCTGAGAGACGATGAGCATCTCCGCCACTGAGACCACTGGGAGATTTTTCTTTTTTGTTTTTACCTTCTGCAACTGCTTCTTTCATCACCTGAAAAGTTTTTCTCATTCTATTTAGAACTTCATCTCTACTTTTTTCTGATTCTTCAATTTCAGTTTCAATAACTACTTCAGAGACTGTCATTTCATTTTCCCGGGCTAAATTTATTAACTCTTCTATTGTACTATATTCCATATCATTTTCCTCCTAAAACATAACTCATAACTTATAAAATAAAATTCTAACTTACTACCGGTGGAATATATCGAACTAAGCTAAGGCCATCTATATTACGCAAATGATTGAGAATATATTCATCAACTGCATGGTCTAACTCGATAATACTGGAAGCTATTGTTCCTTTTTTCTTACGAAAATCCTGCATATTAGCTATATTCAATTTATAGCTTCCAAGTACTGAGGTAATAACTCCAACCATACCTGGCTTATCTTTGTGTATTATCCAGAGTGTGGGAAGTTTCCCAGAAATATTAACTTCATAACTGTCAATTTCTATTACCCTTATATCACTACCACCTATAGAAGAACCGATCATAGTAACACTTTCTTTTTCATTTGAAAGTACAATTTTAACAGTATTAGGATGAACATCTCTTAATTGGATTTCAGAAAAATTAACTTCAATACCTTTTTCTTTAGCAATTTGTAATGAATTTTTTATTCTTTCATCATCAGGTTTAAAACCCAGTATTCCACCAATCACAGCTCTATCAGTACCATGTCCTTTATAAGTACTTGCAAAAGAACCGTGAAAATATATATCTGCCTTTTTTATGTCATCAGAAAATATAAAGCGGGCAATGCGGCCCAATTTTACTGCCCCGGCAGTATGAGAACTGGAAGGCCCGACCATAACCGGGCCCATTATATCAAAAATACTACTCATTCTCTTACCTCCTATCCAGCCTGTTTCATACTATTTTCTTCTATTTTTTCATTTAGAATCTCTATAGCCTTTTGAATTTGAGGGTCTTCTTCAGCTTCAGCATCATATTCGATATTTACATCTGGCTCTATTCCTTTTTCATGAATAAATTCTTCATCTGGAGTATAATAACGGGCAATAGTCATTTTGACAGCTGAACCATCTTCTAAAGGTATAACTCGCTGTACAGTTCCTTTACCAAATGTTTTAGTACCAACTAAAGTACCTCTTTCATGATCTCTAACTGCTGCTGCCACTATTTCTGAAGCACTTGCACTACCACCATTTGTAAGAACAACTAAAGGCATATTAACTGCTCTTATATCTGTAGAAGTTCTATAAATTTCTGGATCTCCTTCTCTCTGTCTGGCTGAAACAACAGTTCCTTCTTTAATAAAATTACTTGCTACATTTACAGCTTCATTTAACAGACCACCAGGATTAGAACGAAGGTCTAAAATAACAGCCTGAGCACCTTTTGATTCAAAACCTGTTAAAGCCTTTCTAACTTTCAAACCAACATCTTCTGCAAATTCAGCTACAGAAATATACCCAATTTCATCTGTTTTCATTTCAGAAGTAACATAAGGTATTTCAATATCAGCTCTTGTTATTTCAAATTCTAATGGTTTATCAGCACCTTCTCTATCTACAGTAATATTAACTTCTGTTCCCGGTTCACCTCTCATCATATCTACTGCTTCTTTTTGAGTCATTTCTGAAGTAGGTTCACCATTGACATGAGTTATAATATCTTCAGCCTGTAAACCAACTCTATCTCCAGGAGTTCCTTTTATTGGAGAAACTATCGTTAGTTCTCCTTCTCTCATAATAATTCTAATTCCTATACCTCCAAAATGTCCTTCAAATTCTATCTGCATTTCTTCATATTCATCTGGAGTTAAATAATAGGAATAAGGATCTACCTCCTGTAACATTCCATCTATTGCACCCTGAAGCAATTTATCATATGTTGGCTCATCAACATGATGATTTTTTAAATAATAGAGTACCTGTTGAAATTTATCAAAAGAATCAAAACTCTCTCCTGAAGCATCCTGAGCCTGAACACCTGCAGTTCCTAATCCAAAAAGTAGTATAAAAGTGAGCATTACTACCATTAAAGTCTTCATTTGTTTTTTTAACAATTTAATCTCTCCTCTCTTTTTTGAAAATTACTTTATAAAGAACAATCAAAGCAAAATGGGGTAAAGCTATTATTCTTTTAAATCTTTTGGGTTCCTGTAATAATCGATAAAACCATTCTAAACCTATCTTTTGCATCCAGATAGGAGCTCTATTTAATTCTCCAGCCAGCACATCAAAAGAACCGCCAACTGTAATTCCTATCTTTGTATTCAAATTAGCTAAATTTTCTTCTAAAAATTTTTCCTGAAGAGGTACTCCCATTCCTACAAAAAGTATATCAGGTTCTTTTTCATTAATCTCATCTATTACCTTTGCTTTTAGTTCCTGATCAAGATAACCGTGATGGTAACCACTAATCTTTAACTTTGAAGATAAACTTTTATTAATAGGAAGAGTTTTTTCAGGATTTTCTTTTAGTCTTTTAACCATTTTTTCTGCTATTCCCGGTCTTCCTCCCAAAAAATATACTGAATATTCTCGCTCATAATCATCATAACTAAGTAATTCTGTTAAAATATCAAAACCAGAAACTCTTTCTTTTATATCTAAATTAAAAAAATTGGAAGCTAATAAAACACCGGCTCCATCTGGGAGACTTAAATCAGCACTATTTAAAATATTGGCCAGTTCCTCATTTTCTCTAGCTTTCATAATCATTTCTGCATTTGGAGTTACAACTACCGCTTTTTTGTCTTTTTCAATAAAAGAAAAAATTTCTTTACAACTTTCTTTCATCGTAATTTTATTTATTTTTATTCCCAGAATATCAACTTTATTTGATTTCATCTTTAACTCCTTAAATCAGATTCAAAACTCTTTCTGCATTCTTTTCAGCTTTTTTTCTATAATTTTTCATTTTTACACCTAATTCACTACTAATTTCATCTCTTTTATTCCAGAATTTATCTATAACTTTTTTCAAATCTTTATAATTACAATTTTCAGTAGTCAAAGATGTTTCTAAATTAAGTTCTTTTAAAAGACTATCAACTTTAGGGTCATAACTTATCCCGACAAAAGGAACTTCATTAATTGCTGCAAAAATAAGGGAATGTAATCTTACTCCCAGAAAAAAATCAAAAGTCTGGAAAAAGGAAATCATTGCTGCTGGTTCTAACTGCCTTTTAAATATCGCTGCCGGTCTTTTCATTTCATCTTTTAATTTCTGGCAAACTTCTAAATCTTCTTCTAAGTGCATAGGCAAAATTATAATTCGGGCTTCACTTTTTTCCTGTAGATAATCTGCAGCCCGGGCCATATTTTCTAAATACTCATTATCTCCCCAGAAACGAGGAGAAACTCCAATTATATTCTTTGACCTATCTATTTCCGTATTTTTTAAAAAATCAGCTATTAATTTATTATTTTTCTGGTCTGTAGTCAGCTCCCTAATTCTAGCTGAATTCATTCCATAAACAGGATCAACAGTTTCTTCTATTAGATCTGCTCTTATCCCTATTTCTTTTAAAAGTTGAGCAGAATTATGATCACGGACAGTTATCAAATCTGTACTATTACCTATCCATTTCAGCAGTTTGCGAGAAATCTTTTTATTTAAAGGACCAATCCCCTGAGCATAAAAAATAGTTTTATTCCCCATAATATTAGCTAAAAAAACTAAAGCTAAATAATAAAAAACAGAGCGAAAGCTACTAACATCCTGGAGAAGACTACCTCCTCCACTTAAAAACACATCTGATTTTTTAAGTGTTTTAATTATCTTAACAAAATTATTACGCTGTATAGATTTTACTCCATATCTTTGAGAAGTAACTGCCGGTGACTGTGATAAAACTGTTATTTCAATATCAGCGTTTTTTTCTTTAAATAAATTTATTATAGAATAAAGTATTGCTTCATCACCTAAATTATCAAATCCGTAGTATCCGGAAATAACAATCTTTTTAGTCATCCAGAAGCCACCTTTCTCTACCTTTATCTAATAATCTTAGTAAATAAATCAAAATCATACCGATCAGAAGACCTAACCAGACACCATGAAAACTTCTGATTAGAGATATTTTTAAAGGTATATGAATATGGGCAAAAGTATTTATAACAGTTATTTGACCAATAGTTGCTAAAACTAAAGCAGGTATCATCAAAATAAATGATTTTATTTTTTCTTTATAATATAAGCCTAATAGCAAAATAGGATGGCCAATCAAAAATGATTTAAAACGCGGTCTTACATATAAAATATCTTCTAAAAATTCTCTGACTAAGCTTTCAATATCTAAAACAGGTATAAAGGAATAATTACCTGATCTGGCCAGATAAATAATCGCTGCCAGCCCTAAAAAACCAACAATTAAAACATCTTTAATCTTAATTTTATAATTAAGAAAATCTTTTAGAAGTTGATAATTTTCCTTTAAGCTTTTAGAACTTATAAATTCTCTTCTTAGATAATACCATATTACCAAAATCAAAGGTAGTAAAAAGGCTACTTTTACACCTCTAAATTTGTCTATACCTGCTAAAAAGCTTAAATGAGAAAGACTTGCCGCCATCATTAAAGCACCAGTTAAAGAAATTAGAATAGCTTTCCCAAAAGCTTTTAGATAATTATCATTTTTATCAAGAAATTGAGTTATAATTGCAAGTGAAGGGAAAATAACACTACTTCCCAGAGCAAGTAATTTACGTAAAAACATTATTTTGTTCAAATAAATAAATCCAGTTACAGAAATAAGTACTAAAAATATCAATAAATAAAAAGATTTTTTTAATTTAAAACCGATTAATTTTTCTAATAAAATAATACCTGCACCAGCAATACCCAAACTAATCAAATAGATATTCAAAGCTGAATTTGCAAAAAAATCAAAACTGTTAGCTTTTCCTAAACTAAAGCCATCATCTTTTAAGCCAGTTTCTAATTCACTCAAAAACTTTTTATTTAGCTCACCTATCTCTAAATCATCTTTAGTCTCTAAAAATGGTTTTAAATATAAAATACGAACATCTCGTTCTCTTACTGCTCTTAAATAACGATCAACGACTTTTTCTAAATTATATTTTTCCATTTCATCCTGTTCTATACTATGAACCCGGAGTAAATCATATTCTAAAAGGTGGCCAATACTTGCGGCACCTTTCTGCCTGGCAATAAAAGGCTCAATCATTGCAAATTTTATATCATTATTTTCTAAAATTTCTGCTGTTTTAGCTAAATTAATATCATGACCACTAATCGCATCTCCAGCAAAAATAGTGTAATCAGCTGAAAGATCTTCTAAAAGTAGTTGATCATTTTTATCATCCCAACTATAACTATTTTCATTATTTATTAATCTTGGTATAACTTTCAGTCCACTTTCTTCTATTTTAGAAATTAGTTCACTGTCAAAACCCAGGGAAAGAGATAGATATTCACTTCCCCATTCAGGAAAAAAGATTAATAAGTTTTCTTCATTTTCTCCAATCTTAGTGCTGCTAAGTTTAAGGTCAAGTAATTTCTCCCATTGCCTGCTTAAGTTTTTTGCTCTTTCACTTAAATTTTCACCTTCAAATATCAAAAAAGCAGAATCAGAATCATAGGGGAAACTTTCATAAATATCTTTTATATCAGAGACCATCTTTCTTTCTAATAATTCTTCACCTTTTATTACCCTCAAATCCTTTTTTTCTTTGAGATATTGAAGATCATCTTCATAAACTGCTATCCCACTAACATTATTTTTCTGCAGTTCATTAAAAGATAATTTTTCTTCGTTATTATTAAGCTCCTGGAGTTGTCTGATATCAAAAACTAAATCTACATTTTTGTTTTTTTCTTCTACCTGAAAACGTTGATATAAACTAAAAACAGAAGCAATAATAGCTATTAATATCAGAACAGTTATCAATCCTTTTTTCATAATTGACTCCCTTCACTATTTTGTTTTAAATAAGCTTCGATAAACTCATCAAGATAACCATCCATTACTTTTTCAACATTACCTTCTTCAAGGCCAGTACGATGGTCTTTAATGAGATTATAGGGATGGAAAACATAGGAGCGAATCTGGTTTCCCCAGGCTATTTCCTTATGTTCCCCTCTTAATTCATCAAGTTTTTCAGCTTTTGCTTCTTCTATCATTTCAATCAATCTGGACCGCAAGATTTTCATAGCCATTTCTTTGTTTTTATGTTGTGACCTTTCATTCTGACATTGTACTACAGTTCCAGTTGGTTGATGGGTAATTCTAACAGCAGAATCAGTTTTATTGACATGCTGTCCACCTGCTCCACTGGCCCGATAGGTCTCCATTTTTAAATCACTTTCATCAATTTCTAATTCAATATCATCATCTATTTCTGGCATTACATCAACAGAAGCAAAAGAAGTATGTCTTCTACTGGAAGAATCAAAAGGAGAAATTCTAACCAGACGGTGAACACCTCTCTCCCCTTTTAGATATCCATAACTGTAATCTCCTTTTATCAAAAGGGTAACTCTTTTTATACCTGCTTCTTCGCCAGGAAGGAAGTCAAGCATTTCCACTTCAAAATCATTTTTTTCCAGCCATCTTTCATACATCCTGAGAAGCATTTCAGCCCAGTCCTGAGATTCAGTACCACCTGCTCCTGGGTGTATAGCAAGAATAGCATTATTCTCATCATATTCACCATTTAAACGAAGTTTCATCTCCAATCTATTTATTTCTTCTTCAAGCCAGTCTATATTTTCTTTTATTTCACTTTCCAGATCATCATCTTCTTCAAAAGCCAGCTCCTGATATACTTCAATTTCTTCAAAAGCATTTGAAAGCTGATCCAAACTTTTTAATCTATTTTTTACCCTATCAAGTTTTTTAGCTATTTTTTTTGCTTTTTGGTTATCATCCCAAAAACCGGGCTGGCTCATTTTATCTTCAAGTTCTTCTTTTTTAGCTTCTAATTTAGAGCGGTCAAAGTAGATCCCTCAAATCATCGAATCTATCTTTTAAATTATCTATTTTATCTGAAATTTCCTTATTAGCCATTACTATTACCTCCCACAACAACGTTTGTATTTTTTGCCACTACCACAGGGACAGGGATCATTACGTCCTGGCTCTTCTGGTTTAACTACTGTTTGCTGTTTTTGCTGTTTATTAGTGTTTTGTTGTTGAGCTTTTTGAGCCTGTGCTTTTTCTTTAGCATCAGCAAATGGATTTTTCTTTCCATAATTTAATCTGTTTTTTAGAATAGGATCTCCATCTATTCCTCGATTATCCTCTATTTCAATTTTATAAAGAGTTGTAACTATATCTTCTCTTATGGAATTTGTCATTTCATTAAACATTTCAAATGATTCAAATTTATATTCAGTTAAAGGATCTTTTTGACCATAAGCTCTAAGACCAATACCCTGTTTTAGTTGATCCATATTATCAAGGTGTGACATCCATTTTCTATCAATAATTCTTAAGGAAATAGAGCGAATTACTCTATTTAACAGTTCTTTTCCTAATTTATCTTCTTTATAATTATAGGCTTTTTTACCTAATTCTTTTAATTCTTCTGCTATCTCTTCTTTTTCTTTATTTTCCAGATCTTCTACTGTATAATCTTCAGCAAATCTTAATTGATCAAGGTGATGGCTTAAACCTTCAAGATCCCAGTCATCTGGATGAATATCTTCAGAAAGATAAGTTTCAATAATTTCATCTACCACTTTATCTAACATACCAAAAACTTTATCTTTTAGGTCATCTGCAAAAAGCACAGTCTGTCTTTGATCATAAATAACTTCTCTTTGTTTGTTCATAATATCATCATATTTGAGAACAGCTTTTCTCATATCAAAGTTACGACTCTCAACTTTCTTTTGTGCCTTTTCTAAAGACCTGGTTATCATTTTATGCTCTATTGGTTCACCTTCATCCATTCCGATCTTATCCATAATTGAACTTATATTATCAGAACCAAAGAGTCGTAAAAGATCATCTTCAAGGGAAACATAGAATTGAGATGATCCAGGGTCTCCCTGACGACCGGAACGACCTCTAAGCTGATTATCTATTCTTCTACTTTCATGACGTTCAGTACCTAAAACATGAAGGCCACCTACTTCTTTTACACCTTCTCCAAGGATAATATCTGTACCACGACCGGCCATATTAGTAGCAATGGTAACACTATTTTTTTGGCCTGCATCTTTGATTATTTCAGCTTCTTTTTCGTGGTTTTTAGCATTTAAAACATTATGAGGTATACCTCGTTTTTTCAATCTTCTACTTAATTCTTCAGATTTTGCTATATCAACTGTACCTACCAGAATAGGCTGCCCTTTTTCATGTCTTTCAGCTATATCTTCTACAACTGCATCAAATTTGGCATCTTCAGATTTATAAACTCTATCAGGAAGTCTTTCTCTCCTCAAAGGCTTATTTGTCGGTATTACTATAACTTCCATATCATAAATTTCAATAAATTCTTCTTCTTCTGTTTCAGCTGTACCAGTCATACCTGCTAACTTATCATACATTCTAAAATAATTCTGTTGAGTTATACTAGCAAAAGTCTGACTGCCTTTTTTAACCTGAACACCTTCTTTAGCTTCTATCGCCTGATGTAGACCTTCACTAAATCGGCGTCCTTCCATAATTCTACCAGTAAATTCATCAACAATTTTTACCTCACCATTTTTTACAATATAATCTTTATCTTTTTCCATAAGTGTATATGCTTTAAGAGCCTGTTTTAACTGATGATTTAAACGAATATTGCTGTCATCATAGAGATTATCTATATGAAGCATGTTTTCTACTCTTTCTACTCCTTCTTCAGTTAAATTAACAAGTTGATTTTTTTCATCTAATTCATAATCTTTATCTTTTACAAGTTTAGGAACAACTCTATTGAACTTTTTATAATCACTTGTTGATTCCTGAACAGGGCCAGAAATAATAAGTGGTGTTCTGGCTTCATCAATTAAAATACTATCTACCTCATCTAAGATTGCAAAATGATGGTCTCTCTGTACAACTTTTTCTGGATCGCGGGCCATATTATCACGCAAATAATCAAAACCAAATTCATTATTAGTACCATATGTTACATCTGCTTCATAAGCTTCTCTTCTTTCCTCAGGAGACATCCCACTCAAAATAACTCCTACAGATAAACCTAAGAATCTATAAATCTGGCCCATCCATTCACTATCACGTTCAGCCAAATAATCATTAACAGTAACAACATGAACTCCTTTGCCAGTAAGAGCATTAAGATAAACAGGTAAAGTTGCCACAAGGGTTTTACCTTCACCAGTCTTCATCTCTGCGATTTTACCTTCATGAAGAACAATACCACCCATTAACTGAACATCATAGTGGCGAAATTCTTCTTCTGTTGAACGTTGAGCTGCTTCTCTTACTACAGCAAAAGTTTCAGGTAGAATATCATCCAGTGTTTCTCCTTCATCAAGTCTTTTTCTGAACTCATCAGTTTTTGCCTTCAATTCACTATCACTAAGCTGCTGCATTTCACTTTCTAGGTCATTTATTTCATCTACAATTGGCTGTAATCTTTCCAGTTCTTTTTCATTAGCATCTTTAAACAAATTTTTAATAAACTCAAACATAAAATTAATCACCTTCCTAAAAAATAATGCCAGGTATCTAAAGCCCTGACATAGATTACTTCTTATATTATATCATTATTCACTATTAAACTCAATCCAGGAAAGATTAGAATCAGCTTAAAATTAGAAAATGCCGCCATAAATTAAATGGCGGCATTTAAAGTCCTTGATATTATTTTATATTTTTAATAACCATTATTTAAAATGCTGGTTCAATAAGCCCAAAGTCACCATCATTTCTTTTATAAACTACATTTACTTCATCTGTATTAGCATTGGAAAATACAAAGAAATCATGACCTAAAAGATCCATCTGCATTGCAGCTTCTTTAGGGTCCATAGGTTTCATAGCAAACCTTTTAGTCCTTACAATCTTAGGTTCATATTCTTCTTCCTCTTCCCCAAAATCATCTTTATTATTTAAAATTTCTTCTCTTCTTTCTTCCATATATTCTTCTTTATATTCCTGTTTTCTTTCTATTAATTTTCTATGAATCTTTGTTTTATATTTATGAATCTGACGTTCTAATTTTTCAATAACTCCATCAATAGAGGCATACATATCACTGGTTACTTCTTCTCCTCTTAAAATAATTCCACTAACAAAAGCAGTAACTTCTACAATATGCCTTTCTTTTTCTACTTCCAGAGAAATTTGGACTTCAATTGATTCATCTTCAAAATACCTCTGAAGTTTACTCACCTTTTCTTCTGCATATTCTTTGAGAGATGGTGTAATGTCCATATTTTTGCCATAAGTCATTATTTTCAATATAACCACTCCTTCCTCTTTTCTTTCTACTATTATATATACTTTATTCAACAAAAAGTAGTTGAATTCCTGCATTGGATTATTGTATTTTTTTGAAAATTAAATAATTTAAACTAAATATAATAAGCAAACCCTGGCTATTACTAGCCAGGGTTTAAATACAGTTTTGTTGTTACTAATTAAGTTTATTTGTTAAACTTTAACAACATTTTCTGCTTGAGGTCCACGATCTCCCTCAACTATTTCGAATTCTACTTCATCGCCATCTTCTAAACTTTTGAATCCATCTTCCTGAATTGCTGAAAAGTGAACAAAAACATCGTCTCCGTCTTCTCTTTCAATAAAGCCATAACCTTTTTTAGCATCAAACCATTTTACTGTTCCTGTGTAAGTCATTTTATTAACATTCCTCCTAAAAATTGTTTCATGAGAATTGCTTCCCATTGACTATTAATATACCATATAAACCTATTAATTGTCAAGCTTTTGAAGACAAATATTTACTAAATTTAAAGGATTTAAACAAAAAGTCTAGAAATAGTATATAGAAAGTAAATTAAGGAAGGTGGTCAGTTTGAATTTAAATGATAAAAAAATTTTATTAATTGAAGATGATACTCATATTTATGAACTCCTTAAAGCTATGTTGAAATCATATAATACTACTTTGATTTTTAAAAAAGACGGTGAAACAGGTTTAAATGAAGCCTTAACTGAAGACTATGACTTAATATTACTTGATATTATGCTTCCTAAAAAAGATGGTTGGGAAATTTGTCAAAAATTAAAACAGGAAAATATCCCAACACCTATTATAATGTTGACTGCTAAAGCTGAAGAAACTGATAAAGTTCTGGGCCTTGAAATGGGAGCTGATGATTATGTTACAAAACCTTTCAGCCCTAGAGAATTAACAGCAAGAATGAAGGCAGTTATGAGAAGATTTGAAAATTCCAATCAGAAAAATATTTCGAAAAAAATGAATTTTCCTGAAATAAATTTAACTATCGATATCAAAGGCCATATTGTTTATACTGAAGATAGTACTATTACACTTGCACCTAAAGAATTCGAATTATTCTTATTCTTAGCTAAAAATCAGGATGAAGTTTTTTCCCGAAAAGAACTACTTAATGAAATCTGGGGTTATGAAAATAAACAGGATACTAGAACAGTTGATGAGCATGTAAAAAGAATCAGAAAAAAACTGACTGATAGTGGACTCAAAAAAATTCCTTTAAAAACTGTCTGGGGGGTGGGTTATAAATTTGAAATCTAATTTTAACTCGAATACTCTTTTTGGCCGTTTGATGAAATATAATACTCTGGTAATCCTGATTGCCCTCCTTATTTTGAGTACTATTTTTGGAAGACTAGTTACAAGATATTTCAGTGGTTTAAGAGAATTAGATGCAACTTCAAATAGTAAAGAATTAGCTGAAATGATAAGTGATAATATTAATGATTATCACTTTAAAAATACAACTTTAGAAGAAAATAGAAAAGAAATATACAAAATTGCTGAAGATACAGATTATAATATAAAAATAATGGATAAATCAGGTACTAATATAATCAATTCTAAGTTCGATAAATCAATGATTGATTTAGAACTTGGCAAAAATGAAATCAAAAAAGTACTTGCAGGAAACCGGGTTATTAAAAAAGTCATTGGCAATGAATTAAATCATATGTTAATTGCTTTCCCCCTGGCTCAAAATGATAATGAAAATATCAAAATAGTAGAAAACCATAAAAATGAAGGAGAAATCGTTGGAGCCATTATTCTTCAGACACCTCTCGAAAATATGACAGGCACTATTAACAAATTATTTAAAATGGTTTTTATAGCTGCTTTAATAACTCTCATTATAGCCTTTATCATAAATTTCACCTTTTCTAAAAGAGTTACCAGACCACTTAGAGAAATAGAAAATGCTGCAATTAATGTTGGTGATGGAAATTATAAAAAAGTGGATATTCCTGAAAATTCTACTGACGAAATCGTTAAGGTAATACAGACTTTCAATTATGCTATAGATCAAATTGAAAGCAATTTTGAACAAAAAAGAAAGTTAGAGAAAATGCGTAAGGAATTTGTGGCTGATATTTCTCATGAATTTAGAGCACCTCTTACTTCTATAAAAGGGTTTTTAGAATTATTTATGGAAGAAAACTTAGATGAAAAAGAAATAAATAAATATGCTAAAATTATGCACAGTGATACTCAATATTTAGAACATTTAGTAAAAGATCTCCTAACTTTAGGTAGATTAGATTCAGAAAATACTCCTCTGAAATTAGAAAAATTTGATATTGAAAAAATAATAAATCAAACTATAAATTCTTTGAAAACTAAGTTTAACAAAAAAAATATAGAAATAGTCAAAAGAATTCCTGATAGACTTCCTTTAATTGAAGCTGAAAAAATGAGTATTAAGCGAGTTCTAATTAATTTATTAGAAAATGCTATTACTTATTCTCCAGAAGATAGCACTATTATAGTTAAAGTCAGTATAATTTTAGGTGAATTGAAAATATCTATAATTGATGAAGGACCAGGAATTCCTGAAGACAAACTCGAAGATATCTGGAATAGGTTTTATAAAATTGATAAAGCCAGAACTCGAAAAGAGAAAAAAGGAAGTGGTCTTGGACTTTCTATAGTAAAAAATATTATCAAACAACATGGAGGAAGAGTTGAGGCCAGTAATAAGAAAAACAAAGGTGCAGAGTTTTCATTTTATCTCAAAATAAATAATTGATCCAGTATAAATAACTGACTATATAAATTAAACCCTGGCAGATGCCAGGGTTAAAGTATATACTTTATTTACTCCACCTTCTTTTTTGAATACAAAAGAAGCTTCATTTGTAGTAGTACCTGTAGTAAATATATCATCTATTAACAGGATGTTTTTATTTTTTAAATCAAGTGTTTTATACTTTTCATTTAAAGAAAATACTCCCTTTATTAACGCTTCTCTTTTACTGCGATTCAGATCATAAAGTGGAGGTGTTTTTTTATGTCTTATCAGCAAATCTCCTATTAAATCCAAACCACTCTTTTTTGCTACAATTTCTGCTAAAAGAGTTGCCTGGTTATATCCTCTTTCTTTTTTACGACCTTTAAATAATGGAATAGGTATAATGTAATCAAAATTAATCTTAGAATAATATTCTTTAAAATAAATATATAGTAATTCCCCTAATGGTAGATATAATTCTTTTTTGTTAAAATATTTAAAATGAAATATTAATTCTCTCCCCAAATTTTCATAAACGAAAACACTTCTGTTCTTTTCAAAATGAAAAATATCTTTATTTTTTGAGCAAAATTCACAGTTCAAATCTTTTTCCCCATTTTTTGCTAATTTTTCTTTTTTAGAAATTTCTATTTCTCTTCCACATCTACTGCAAAAATTAGAATTATATTCTAATTTCCCCAGACAATCAGAACAGAGAAAAGGTACTTCTGCTAAAATTATATCTTTTCCACAAACAAAACACTTCTCTTTTTCAGGATAAACAAAATTAAATAAAATGCTTTTAATAATCCCCATTAACCAACCAGATCCTTTAGATTGTAATTACACTTGATCTCATCAATTTTTTTCCTGGCCCTCTGTAAAGCATTATCAACTGTTTTGACATTTACCCCTAGAAAGTCTGATATTTCCTTATAAGATTTACTGTCCAGATATTGAAAAAAAACTTCAAGCTCTAAAGTTGTAAGTTCTTTTTCAATATCATTAAAAATTACTTTAAGTACTTCTCGATAGATAAAATCTTCTTCTAAATTTTTATCTTTGTCTGGTAAAATTTCATTAAAACTTCTTCCAGAACTATCATCATAATCAATGGTTTTATCTAGCGAAGTAGAAGTATTTAAAGGTATATGTTTTTGTCTATTGGCCTTTTTAATAGCAGAAACAAGCTGGCGGTGTACACATAGTTGAGAAAATCCCCTAAAGGAGGCCCTTCTATCTACCTTATAATCTCTAACTGCCTTGTAAAGCCCAACCCGGCCTTCTTGAATAACATCATCCTTATCAAGACCTTTAATGAAAAAATATTTTGCCTTAGCATAAACTATATCCATATTCTGATTAATTAAATATTCTATTGCCCCCTTATCCCCTCTTTGAGCCTGTTTGATTATCTCTTCAACTTCTTGCTGCTTATACATCAAACCACCTCATTAAATGATAAAATTTAGCAACTCATCAAAAGAAAGACCTAAATCAACTATCGTAAGCATTACCACCATCACAATCAAAATCAAAACCAGCCGTAATTCCCAATCACTAAACAGCATATCATCTCCTTTTTAAATTATTATTTATATATTTATTAAAATTTATTATCAGCTTATTTATCATCATTATTTAGTTTTGCAATTTTTTTTATCAAAGAAGTTGTAGATTGACCTTTGATTTCATTAACCAGTTTTACCTCCCCCCCATAGTCAGCTACTACCGGCCATTCCGGGAGTGTTTCACGAGTATAATCTCCACCCTTAACATAAATATCAGGTTTTAATGTTTTTAAAATATTCTTACAAGTTAAATCGTCAAAAATCGTTATATAATCTATCATTTCCAAAGCTGATAGTAATTCTGCTCTTTCTTTTTCATTAATAATTGGTCTATTTTTACCTTTTAAATTTCTAACAGATTTATCACTATTAAGAGCTACTACTAAAATACTTCCAAATTCTTTTGCCTTATAAAGATAACGAATATGACCAATATGAAGTAGATCAAAACAACCATTTGTAAAAACAACTTTTTTGTTTTCTTTTTTATATTCATTTACTATATTTTTGAGTTCTGATATGTCTTTTAATTTTTTATTCATTTTCAAACACTTCTTTTTTAAGTTCCTCAGGATTAACTACTGCTACCCCACTTTTGCGGACTACTATTCCTGCTGCATAATTTGCAAGATGAACTGCTTCTGAAATAGAAGCACCAGCAGCAAAACTTAAAACAAGGGTACCAATAACAGTATCTCCTGCTCCTGTCACATCATAAACTTCTGAAAAATTAGCAACAGGTACATGTTCATATTCACCATTTTTATTAAATAAAGTCATTCCATCACTACCTTGAGTGATAAGTAAATGATCTAAATCTAATTTTTCTATTAATGTTTTGCCAGCTTTTATAACTTCTGATTGATTTTTAAGTTCTTTTCCAAAAGCACGCCCTGCTTCTTCCAGGTTGGGAGTAGCCAGACTGGCTCCCTTAAAATCTAAAAGATCATATCTACTATCAACAGCAGTAAATATCCCCTTTTCTCTGGCAAAATTAATTATTTTATTTTTTAAATTTGAACTTAAAACTCCATTACCATAATCAGATAAAAGAATACCATCTATTTTGGCAATATTTTCTTTAAGTTCAGAGAAAATTTTCTCTTCTAATTCTTTTGTAATACAGCCATTTTTTAGATGATCTATTCTTACTATTTGTTGTTTTACAACCTGGTCACCACCAGCCAAAACTCTGGTTTTAAGAGAAGTAGGCCTATTTTCAGATCTAAATATCCCTGAAATATCAATATCTTTGGCTGTTAATATTTTTTTTAATTTTTCTCCAGTATTATCATAACCAATTACACCGGCCAACTTTATTTTTCCCTTTAAGGCACTAATATTGTAAGCTGCATTTGCTGCCCCACCAGGTAGTATTTTTTGATTATTGCGCCGGAGAATAAGTACAGGTGCTTCTCGAGATAATCTTTCCGGTCTTCCTATTAAAAACTCATCTGCTATTATATCTCCTATTACCATTATTTGAGTTTCTTTAAAATTCTCAAGATATTTGAGAAAATTCTTCATTTCACAATTCTCCTTATTAAAATTATATCATCAAAATTATATTAATTTATTATTTAAAATTCTGCTATAAATCCCAGACTGAAACGTGGATTTTTCAAATTCCAGTATGAGTTACCTAATCCAATTGTCAATTTACCGGATTGATTTAAAGGAAGTATTATTCCTCCTTCATAAACTACAGGTTTGGACCGATTATCATTTAAAAAATATTTAGCTCCCCAGTAAAAATCATTACTACCCTGATAACTATTTACTCCTGAAAAACCAATAGAAAGTTTAGGACTAAGGTCATTTAGAGCAGTCAAAATAGACATCTCTAAATTAAGATTATTGTCAGGTCTATTATAGAAATTTATTAACCAGCTACCTTCAAGTTTTATATCTGATTCATAATACTTAAAAAAAGCATCAATTCCATTTATATTATCTATATCATAATTTAAGTTAAGATTAAGAGAAGTAATTCTTTCTCCATTTCCATTAATTGTATAGTGGGCATTATCAAGTCTAAAAGCTGAAACCGGTGAAACAGAAATAGTAATAAGAATAAATGTAATTATAAAAATTATTGATAATTTCCTGTACATATAAAATCTCCCTTCTTTTTTACATATTCTAGATAATATATTAAATTCCTTCCTAAATCTAAAAATTAACATTATTTATTTTTAATTTATTTAATCTTATAAAATATTATGCCATTGCTTAATAATCTATCACTACTGGGATTGCTCATAGTATAACCTCTAACAACCATCCTTGCAGATGCTCCCCCGTCAAGGTTCATCCCCTTTTTTATTCCATATTTTTTCATAAAATGAGCCAGTTCATTTAAAGTAATTCCTACACTTAATTCTGGCTGTCTACCATCTACTGTAAAAAATACTAATTTTTTATCTTCAGTAACTCCAACAGCAGTTCTAGGAGCTCTTCCATTTATAATATCATTTTGAAAATTACCTTCATTTCCAGTGATTTTTATCTCACCATTCACAACTAATAATGGACCTCCACCTACTGCATTAACTATTTGAGATTTGTCCCATTTTAAATTATTAAAATAATTTATAAATTCTACTTTATCTCCAACTTTGAATTCTGATAAGTTTTTTGTATCTCTAGCATGGATAATAAAACCATCTTCAGGTATTTTGCTTTTAACTATAGTGATAGAATTTATCTTAGATACAATTTCTCCATCTTTTACTATAATTTCATTCATTTCTGGTTCTAAAAATGGTACTTTGTCATTATAATAATTATTATATATAGTTATTTCACCTTTGTCTGGCTTTTTATTTGCTTTATCAATAGCAAAAGCTTTATTATTTCTTTTGTTTCTTAACATACCTTCCCACTTAACTCTATCTATTAAAAAATCACCTTCAGCAGTCTGGGCTAAAGTCGCCCTTCCATAAATTGATTCTGAAATAATTTCATTATTTTTAATAAATAAACCTAAGGGTTCTCCACTTGATTGATAAAATCCTCCATTAACAGCAGCAAGTGCTTCCTTTTCTTTTACAATATCTAAAAGGTCTGCAAGTCCTGAAATCTTAGAATTAGCTAAAACATTATCAAAAGCTACTCTTTTATTACCAATTTCATATTCTAAAATAGTAATTACTTTAGGGCCACTCCAATTAATCTGTCGTAATTCTTTATATTTTAATCCTGGAGTAATTTTTGCGTCAACAAGTTGGCGAGTATAATTAGTAAAATTAAGGTCTTTTAGAGAAATATTTTGATAATAATACTTAATTATTTCTTCATGGTTTTTCCCTTCTCTGGCCATAATCTGAGCTCCATCCTGAGAAAGTCCAAGACCTGAACCTATTCCGATTCCAGAAAATCTTATATTTTCAAGATAACCACTATTATATTCTTTATCTAATTCAAACACAAGACTTTTTATCTGAAAAAAATCCCGTATTTCTTCACTTTCCAGCTGATAACTCCCATAATCTGTATTTATCATTACCTTTGTTATTCTATTTGTAGAACTTTCTTTTTCAATAGTTATATCTCTAATTCCATTAATATCTTTCTGAAAATATTGGGAAAAGCGAGTCAGTAATTCTTTTTCTTTATAGTTAGCTGACCAATCAGGAAGAAAAAGAGGATCATCAATTGCCTTCTGATCTAAAACAGGTTTTAAATAGGGAATATCTTTTTCTATGATATTTAAAGCATTAGCAGTTTCTCCCCCACTATTTTTATGATAAAAACTGTTAATTATCTCATTATTATAAGTAACAACTACTCCTGCTGTCTCTTTTACAGCATTTTCAGCATAACTTTTATAAAAAGTAAAACCTCTGAAATTTTTAAATTCAGAAGGTTTATAAACCATTTTATCTGCTTCTATAATATGATGTAAAATTTTAGTGCGAATAACAATTGCCTGAGCTTTAAGAGCTTCTTCATATTTAGGATCACTTAACCTGGCTCTTCCCTGTATTTCTGCTGAAAGCATAGTTGTGATCAGTTTATCTAAAGCAATATCATTAAAAATTTCTATACCAAAACTGGTAAAATTAAATTCAAAATCACCTTTATATAAGGTTCCCCCAATTTTTAAACTTCCACTTAGGCTAAATTTATCCCCGGAAATTAATTTTTCATCCTCAGGGCCATAAATACTAATCGTCTGTTTTTTTGCTTCTTTTTCATAACTTACCGGCCAGTTTTCCCAGCCATCTCTTGCTAATTTCACAGATAATGATTCACTATCTTCTCTTTCAGAAAAATCACCAAGCTGAACTTTAAAAAGTCCATTTTTCTCAAACAATTTTATATCTTCATATCCTTTATTTCTTAGTTCATTTACAATATTTTCAGCTTTATTTTTATTTTGAGTAGCAAATACCTGTAATCTCCATCTTTTTTCACCTTGAGAATCATGGTTTATTTCATAAATTGTATCTTTTTTTAGTAGAATTTCCTCATCATTCTGGTTAATAATTTTCAGATCTTGATAGGGAGTAATTCTAATACTATTTCTCTTTTCTGAAAGTAATAATCTGATTTCTTTACCATTTTTAATAAAGTCCTGTAATTCTCTATTATAAATTTCTTCAGCTAAAGCTAAATCTGTAGAAAAAATAAATAGTGGAGTTAATAAAATCATAAATAAAGCTATAATAAAAATTTTTTTAAACATCCTATTATAAAACATTAGAATCAACTCCCCTTATACCTATTCACTATTTTGATTAAGCTGTTCAAATAAAATTTGATTTAAACCACTAAAATTATTCTGTTTACTACCTAATTTACTAATCTCTTTATCATACATATCTGTAAAAACATCTTCAGCAAAACCACCATCAATCATTCCGCCTTCAGGAATCGTCGACCTCATAGACTTAAACATTTGATTTAAAAATATAGAAGTAAATTCATCTACTACTTCTTTTAATTCTTCTTCAGTCTCCTGGCGGCTGCTTTTTTGATATTTTTCTGCAAAATTATCTTTATTATTTATCTTCTGATACTGATCTTGAGCAGGATTAAAATCTATATCCATAAGATAAACCTCCTTATTCTATCTCTAGTTCAGCATGCAAAGCTCCAGCTGATTTTATCTGTTGTATAATTGCAATAATATCTCGAGGTGTTGCTCCAATAGTATTTAAAGCTGTTACTAAATCCTGAATAGTACCTTTGCTTTCTACAACTGTCATATGGCCTTCTTCTTCCTCAACCTCAATCTCAGTTTCTTCAGTAACTTCAGTTTCACCATCACTTAATGGTTCAGGTTGAGAAACTTCTTCAGTAGTACTAATAGTAACAGTAAGATTACCGTGAGCAACAGAAACAGTAGAAATCCGGACATTATGTCCCATTACAATTGTACCAGTTCTCTCATTTATTACAACTTTTGCATTCATACTTGATCTAACTTCCAAATTATTTATCTGAGAGATAAAATTAACAGGTTCATCTTCATATTCAGAAGGTACATCAACTTTTACTCTGGCCGGACTTGAAGCCTTTGCAATTTTAGAACTTTCACTCAAATATTCAAACTGGTCATTTATAGCCTGAGCCATATAGCGAGCTGTAGTAAAATTAGGCTGATTGAGAATATAAGTGAATTGATCTCTATTAAGATCAGCTTCAATCTCCCTTTCAACTAAAGCACCACTGGGAACTTTACCTACAGTTGGGTGATTCTGACGCTGACTGTTACCGCCACCACCCTGAACATTATAACCACCGATAGATACAGGTCCCTGAGCAACTGCATATATATCTCCATTTGCTGCTTCTAAAGGAGTTTGTAAAAGAGTACCTCCCTGTAAGCTGTCTGCATCACCTATTGAATTTACAGTAACATCAATTTGATCTCCACTATAAGCATAAGCAGGTAAAGTTGCAGTTACTATTACGGCTGCTACATTCTGACTTTCTACCTGATCAGAGCTAACTTCAATTCCATATTCATCTAACATATTGGCTATACTCTGGACTGTAGCCTGGTTACTGGCTGAATCACCTGAGCCATTTAAACCTACTACTATCCCATAACCACTGAGCTGGTTTGTTCGCATCCCCTCTATTCTTGTCATATCACCAATCCTAACTAAAGGATCATTAGAAGATACTGCAGCAATAGACTGAGTAGATAATAATATTAACAAAGTCAGAATTAATACAGTTTTTGTTGTTTTCATAAATATATCTTTATCAATCATTAAATTCATCTTTAACCTCCTGACTTACTTAAACTAAATTCTTAGAAGAAAAAGTTGAGTATTTTTTCAAATATACCTGGCTCCTGTTTAGCAGCAATTGGGCCTGCACCTTCATATTCAATACCGGCATCAGCTACTTTTTGGGAAGAAATTTCATTATCTAATTCTATATCTTCCGGCCTTATAATCCCACTTAATTGTATGACCTGTTCTTCACCATTTATTTTTATTTTTTTAGAACCTATTATCCTGAGATTACCATTATCTAATACTTCTTCAACCTGAGTAGTAATATTTGCTTCAAGAGTACCACTCCGCTGGGTCTGACCATCTGCTGAACCTTCGTCTGAATAACCCAATCCAAAACTTTTAATGAAATCAAATAAACCTGTTCCTGCTTGAGCTTCTACAGAACTTGACTGACTTGTAGAAGTATTAGCACTCTGAACAGCATTTGCATCTTCTTCTATAAGGACTGTTATGATATCTCCTGATTCATAATCTGGCCGATCTTCATATTTACCGGCAGCTTCATCTGACCAGAGAGAATTATTTGCATAAACAGTACTACTCACAATAACTAATGAAAATATAACTAATGATAGCAAAAGAATCTTTTTCATTTAATTCACCTCCGCTAATTACGGACTAATCGAACAAGACGTCTATTTATAACTTCTGCTTTAAATTGTTTGCCTGTCTTTAAATTTTCAACAAGTATAAAGTCTCCTTTTTTACCTCTTTCTTTAGCTTTTACCATAGTTTTTACATTTATTCCCCCAATTTTAATTTCAGCCTGAATCTGATCTCCCCATTTTATAATAATAGGTTTTTCCAGATATTCTTCAGTAAGAATTTCATCTTTAGATATCGTTTTACTTAAAAGTCCATCCTTAACTAAAGAATTATCCCAATCAGTTATTAAAGTATTGTCAATATCTGTAATATTTGCTTTTTTATATTCAAAATTAGCTTTTGAAATTTTTTCATCTTTAAATAATGTTTTATTGGCAACAAATACCTTTTTATAAATATTTGTCTTCAGATTAATATATATCCTTTTATAGGCTGAATCATTAACCATTATATCAACTGGTAGAGAATAACTTCCTCGATAATTACTCTTCTTTTGAGCTATTTTAAAACTATAATCAGTTGCAGGAATTTTAATATCAGCTAAAGTTGAAGTAATTTCTATCTCTAAACTCTCATAATCATAATTTATATTATCCCTGACATGTTCTTTTATAAAAGTCGCAAGCTTTTCATTATCTATTTTTTGACTTAATGTTTTTACTTTGACTCGATTCGGGACATCAAAATTGAAATTTGCAATATCATATCCCTTATCTTTTAAAACAAGTTTTATTAACTGTCGGCTAATGTTTCTTTCATAACCAGGTCTGGCTGCTTTTTCAAGTTTAACAGAAGCTAATTCTTTTTTTAAGTCAGAACTAAATCCTGAAAATTTCGCTATATCACCCAGTTTTATCCACTCACTGTTTACTTCTTCTTTTTCAGCAATAGTTATTTTACTGGCAGCTAAAACTGAAGGGGAGTTAATAGAAAAAGCCATTAAGAAAACTAATAAAATAATTAATAAATTTTTAAGTCTCATATAAACCTCCCCATTAAATTTTACTCAATTTATTTTAAACGACTGGCTGTCTGTAACATTTCATCAGAAGCCTGAATTGCTTTTGAATTAATTTCATAGGCACGTTGAGCTGAAATCATATTTGTCATTTCTTCTACAACTTTTACATTAGACATTTCTAAATATCCCTGAGAAATAGTACCAAAACCCTGTGATCCTGGCTGACCTGTCTGAGCTTCTCCAGAAGCCATAGTATCATCATATAAATTACGTCCTGTACTATTTAAACCAGCTGGATTTGCAAAACGAACAAGTTCAATCTGGCCCTGTGTCTGGGGCTCATCCTGACCCTCAACTAATACATTTACAGTTCCATCTGAAGTAATACTAATATCAGTAGCATTTTCAGGGATATTAATTTGAGGTTGTACCATATAACCATCAGATGTTACGATTCTACCCTGACCATCAAGTTTAAGAGAACCATCTCTCGTATAAGCAATAGAACCATCAGGTTTTTGGACCTGTAAAAATCCATCACCTTCAATAACTATATCTAAAGGATTATCTGTTGCTTTTACACTACCTTCAGTAAAAAGTTTCTGAGTTGCAGCTACCTTTGCTCCATGTCCTTTTTCAATACCTACAGGAACCTGAGAACCCTGAGCATTTGGACTACCTGGCTGCCTAATTTGTTGATACATCAAGTCCTGAAAATTAACTCTTGATTTTTTAAAACCAGTTGTATTTACATTTGCCAGGTTATTTGAAATTACATCTATATTAGTTTTTTGACTATCCATTCCAGTTGCAGCTGTCCATAAAGCACCTATCATTAACAATCACTCCTCTATTTATATTTTCAAATTTTTTCATCGTAATTTTATTTATTAAAAAGAATGTCTTTGCTGTCTCGGTCGGTTGACAGCAGTCAGCTTCCTGTTAAGGTCCAGCTGAAAAATTAATATCAATTTTAGTTAATTTTAGCAATCTAACCTACTCTACCTACCTGGTTAACAGTCTTTTCTAAGGTCTGGTCAGCAGTTTTAATAGCTCTCTGATTCATTTCATAATGTCTGTTTGCCTCAATCATATTTGTCATTTCTTTAACTACATTTACATTAGAAGTTTCCTGATAACCCTGTCTTATTTGATAATTTTCTGCCTCTATGGCCTCAACTTCTTCATCAGCAAGTTGATAAAGATTTTCTCCTGCTTTTTCTAAATTTCTATTATCTTCAAAATCAACTACCTGGATATTACCTGCTTCCAGGTCATCAAGATAAAGCTGGCCTTCATTATCAAAATTTATACTTCTATTATCAATAGTCTGCATAGCTTCTCCTTGTTCATTTAAAAGAGGATAACCTTCCTGAGTTACTATCTGACCCATATCATTAAGTGTGAAATTACCATTTTTAGTATATCTCTCACCAGCAGGAGTATCTACTACAAAAAATCCATCTCCCTGTATAGCTAAATCTAAAGGATTGGAAGTATGTTTTAAAGAACCACTGGAAAAATTAGTATAACTATGCTGATTCCTGACACCTGTACCTAATGATCCGATTTCTTCTTTTCCTTTACTATCAATTTTGTTTATTAACATTTCTGGGAAAGATTCTCTAACTGTTCCTTCTTTTTTATAACCAGTAGTATCAGAATTTGCTAAATTATTCGAAACAACATTCAAACGTTGTTTTGAAGCTAACATTCCTGAAGCTGCCGTATATATTCCTTTAATCATTATAGTCACCTCCTCCTACTAGAATTTTAGAAAATACCTCTAAAATATCTGAATCTTTCTTTAAAACATAAGTCCCTGAATTCAATTTTTTCTCTGCATCGAAAATAATTAAAGCATTAATAAATTTTTCTCTATCCATTATCCCATTTTCACTAAGTTTATTAGCGATTACACTGGCTGATGACCCTGCCGGAATTACTATTTCAACCTCTTCCCGCTCTTTTTCCTCTTCAGCTATTTTATTTTCAAAATCAATATTATTGCTGGAACTCAAATTTCTTTCCCAGGCAAATTCAGTATTAAAATCTGTTTTTTCCTCTTCTACAATATATTCTTTTTTTATATTAAATTCATTATCTTCTTCCTTATTTGTTTTTTCTTCAGTTTGATTTTGAGCTATATTATTTTCTGTTTGTTTTACCTGTTGATTACTTTCACCGGCCACAGGCCAGATATTAAAAATAAAAAGCATCCCCAATACTAAAACTACTATTCCAAGTCCAATCATGACATCAGCTAAAATATTTCTAGTCATTAGCTGCACCTCTTTTATGCATTTTTAAAATCAAAGAAGTTTCTCTAATTCCAATATTTAATTCATCAGCTATTTCTTCTTCTTTATGTCCCTGATTATATAATTCAAAAATCTTTCGATGTTTTTCCGGTAACTCCTTACCTTCTATTTTTTTAGTAGATTTTTTCAGCAACTTTTTGAAATTTTGTTTTTCTGAAATTTCCATATCTTCTTTTTTGGACTCTTCTAAAATATTTTTTATTCTCTCTTCTTTACTGTGAATTTCAGTTATTATCTCATCTAATTCATTATTGATTTTTCTTAATTGTTTTTCTTTATTTTCTGCATCTTCTATAACTTTATCTATAGAATCACTGGAATTACCACTATTCTTATTTTTATTAGCTATATTCTTTTTTTTAGCAATAGTCTTATTTTTATCTTTATTATTAAATTTATTCGTTTCTTCTTTAAGATATCTGGTTTTAGTGGTCAGATTCTGAAAATCTTTATAATCTCCAAAATCTTCATATTCTTTTATCTTAATAATAATTCCACCAGTTAATAAAACTATCCCAAATAACAATAACCACCAACCCATATATTTTCCTCCTGGATTAAATTTTTATATCAATAAAGTTCCCTTTTTTACTATCATTAGTTTTAGATTTTTTATTATCATTATTATTATCCTGTTCTTCTTTGTTTTTATTTTGATTGTTTTTTTGCTTATCTTCTTCATCAATTTTACCTTTTTCAGCTTTATCTTTTTCATTTACTGACCTTTGTTCTTCAGCTTTTTCGGATTTTGTTTCCTGGGCCAGATTACCCTGTTCATGAGCATTATGATGTTCTTTTACATTTTGCATTCTTTCCATTTCAAGTGTCATTTGTAGGGTGGTATAGGGTGTTATAGGTTCAGTCATTTTTGTCACCACCTATCACAGATTTTGAAACAAAAATCAAGTCTTTAGAGTGGAATCTGTCTTATCTCTCCATTTTCTTCAATAAATGAAGAATGATGTAATTCCTTATGAACATTAAACTGTGACTTACCAATGATCATTTTTACACCTGAAAAAACTTTTTCATGAACTTTTACTTTACCTCTTTCTACATTATTTAAAATTTCTTCAAGTTCAGCTTTTTTACTTTCTTTTTTCTCTATTGATTTTTCTATTACTTTTTTTGTTTTTAATAACCGCTGAAACATAACTTCTTTATCTGTAGGAAGTTTTCCCTGTTTTTCTTTTATTTCTTTAAGAGCTTTTATAGCTCTTTTAGTTTTTAATAAGTTTTGTTCACTTTCTTTTAGTTCTTCTTTTATTTCATCTAATTCTTCTTTGGTTTCCTGGTCTACTCCGGCTTCCAGAACAGTCTTTGTCGCCATTGTAGAACCAACAATATTTGCCTCTATATTATGACCTGCCTGACATCTTCCACCTACAAGCAATCCTTTGTTTTCAGTAACTATAATATCTTCAGCAGCATTTAAATCACTGTGCATTACCGCATCACTTGCTTTAATACTGCCTTCAGCTTTTATATGGCCATTTTCTACAAATTTTATTTCTACATTACCTTTAGCATCAATCCTGCCCTTTTCTTTTCCTACAAAACCTTTTTTGATTATAACCTGGCCTCCACTTTCAATTTGAGCAGCTGAAACATGGCCACCTATTTGAACATTACCTCCAGCTTTAATTTTAAATCCTTCATCAACATCACCTTTTACAACTACATTACCTACAAATTCTATATTACCTGTATTCATATCTACATTACCTTTTACCTCATGTACTGGCAGAACATTTACTCTTTTTCCATCTTTAACAACCTGTCCTTCAATTTCAGAAACTAATTTCCCATCCTCTTCTTTAACATTTTTACCTGAAGGTAGTTTTGCAGTTTTAGGTTCACGAGGTGGAATTTCTTCTCCAGTTACTTTATGGCCTGGTTTACCTTTTTTACTATCTTTAATAGTAACTAAAGTATCACTTGGAGATACATTAGTTATTAAACCGCGATTATAAAAATCCATACTTCCATCTTCTCTTTTAGTACCAATAGATTCCTTTTTATCACTAAAATGATATTTCAATTTTTCATCTACTGGGTCTTTAGGTTCTTCACCTTCAGCTATCAATAAACCTTTTTGAACAACTCTATTTTCTATTACATTTTTTAATTTTTCTTCTTTAATACCAAAAACAATTCCAGCTTCTTTAATTTTATCTTTTAAGTCTTTTAAGCTAGCTTTTTTTCCACCATATGCTGGTTTGTAATCAAGAAAAGCTCTTTTCCCATCTGAGGAAATTTCTATTTCTATTTCAGCATCTTCATCTAATTCAGGCTTACGAGGAGCAATATATTCCCATTCCCCATTAGCATCTCTTATTACTTCTTCTAATTTTTCTTCTTCAACATCTTCTATTTTCTTTTTATCTAATTTTTCTTTAACTTCCTGGAGTCTAACTCTTCTTCCATTACCCTCAGGAGCAAAGACTTTTAAGAAAATACCTTCTTCACTGAATTTTATCTCAAAACTCCCGTCAATTTCTACTTCATTCATCAATTCTTTTATATTTTTATCAATATCATCTTTTATTTTTACCTGATAAGTATTATCTTTTTTACCAAATAATCCCATAATCTTTTTACCCTTTTTAATTAATTCTATTGATAATTCATCTTTAGAAATTTTATCCGAAAATTTATTTTTAAGTATTTTATATCCTTTATCTAAAGCTGCTTTCTCATTTTTTGCTTCAACCTTTACAGATTTCTGCATTGAAAATCTCCCCTTTTAAAGTAACTGCTCTTTTTTCCTGCTCAAAAATCCTCGTAATCTATATACCGCTTTTTTATGTATTTGAGAAATTCTGGCTTCTGATAGTTCCATAACTTCAGCAATTTCAACCTGAGTAAGATCTTCGTAATAAAACAAAGAAATTACTAATTTTTCTTTTTCTTTTAGTTTTTCTATTGCTTTACTCATTATTTTAACAGCATTATCTTTATTAAATTTTTTTAAAGGATTATTATTTTTATTAGAGCTAATAGTATCAAGAACAGTATTTTCCCCATCACCTATTTCTTGATCCAGAGAAACCCATTGAGATGAATATAGTTTATAATATAAAGTGTTGATTTTTTTGCGAGAAAAATTAATTTTTTCAGAAATCTCATCAACTGTAGGTCTTCTTCCTAAATTTTGGGTCATTTCTTCTACAACTTTTTTTAATTTTTTACCATCTCTTCTCAGAGAATGAGGTAACCAATCAAGACTTCTTAAATGATCAATTATTTCCCCGCGAATTCTTTTATTTGCATAAGTGGAAAATTCAATTTTTTTAGTATAATCATATTTTTCTAAAGCATCAATTAAACCAATTGCTCCAAAACTTTCTAAATCAGATTTTTCTACAAATTCTGGTACCATCATTTTTATTCTACCTGCATGATATTTTACGAGAGGAAGATACTCTTTTATAAGTTTTTCTCTTGCCTCAGAGGAATTATCCTCTTTATATTCTTTCCAGAGTTCATAATTATCAATCATATAAAACTCTCCTTAGTTAATTAGATTCTTCCTCTTCTACTTCTAAAACAGTAGGATCCATTGGTGAAAATTCATCTTCATCTTCATTTTGCTCTTCAGATTCCTTTCCATCTCTATTACTTTTATTATTCTTTCTACTATTCCTATCTCCTGCTGTTTCTTTTTTACTATTTTTATCTGGTTGATAATTATCGAGAATATAAGTTATTAAAAAAGTAATAATAGCAGCTATAAATAAAGCTATAAGTCCATTATATAAAACTTCTTTTAAAGGATTACCATATAATAAATTAATTAAAGTAGTTATAGAATAAGCTAAAATAGCTGTAAATAAAGAAATTAATACATTATTTTTCATTTACAACATCCCTTTTTTTCTTAACTCTCTTTGATAGTCAAAGAGCCAACCAATTATTTCATCTCTGGCCTGTCGTGAAATATCTTTAAATTCAACTCCAACTGCTTCCCCATTTGGAAGATTATATTCCTGTTTAACCTCGCCTATAATTACTACTTCTTCAATTCCTGGAAGTTCTATCATAAGTTCAATAAAATCTCCTTCTTCCAGCTCACTTTCATTTACAAGTCTTACTCCACCACCACTAAGGTCTACAGTCTGAGTTTCAATAAAATCTCCTTCACTTTCTAAATCTTCATCAAGTTTTCTGTATTTAGCATCTTTTTTTACATCAAGACGAAAATAATCCCGTCTTTGAATTCTTACTATCTCTTCTGGAGGAGTTATTACTAATAATTTTACCTGATCTTTTATTCGATCAAGAATTTCAGAATTAAATTTATAGGCAGCATCTTTACCTGTGAAAAATATATTCACTTCAGTCCCTACTCTTAAAGGTACTATCTCTCCATTTCTATAAGGAGCTAAAACTTTTATATCTTCTTCATTTACTTCATCAATTTTACTTGGAAATGTACCTTTATATAATCCTTTTTTTACTTCTATATCAATACTTTGATTTACTTTTAATTTCTTAGTTGTAATTAAAGACACCTCCCTACCCCTTTTTAAACATTCCTACAATTTTGGAAAAGAAACTTTTCATATTTTGTGAGGAAGTTTCTTCTTCTTTATCAATAAGCCTTGCTGCTGTTCTTTTATAAGCTTTAACTACTGAAGAATTTGGATATAATTCAAAAATAGATTGCTGTTTTTTTACTGCCTTAACTACCTTTTTGTCATAGGGAATATTAGAAGTTAACTCAAGTTTAATATCTAAATATTCTTTAATTACACCTTTCATTCTTTCTATTACTTCTTCCCCTTCATTATTATTTTCAACCATATTTACGATTAAGCCAAGATCACTTCTATAATTATGATTGGAGAGAATTTTTAGTAAACTATAGGCATCCATAATAGCAGTAGGTTCAGGAGTAAGTACAATAAAAGTTTCGTCTGCAGCCATTATAAAATTTAAAACATCAGGATGTGCTCCTGCCCCTATATCAATGATAATTATATCATAATTTTCCTGCAAATGTGAAGAAGCAGCAAGTAAACGCTGAACTTCATCAGAACTTACATCTATGAAATCTTCTTCTCCAGAAATACCGGTCAAAACATTTACTCCTGAAGGTGTTTTTATTATTGCATCTTCAATCTTACATTTACCTTCCATAACATGTTTCAAACTATAAGTAGAAGTTAAACCCATTAAAATATCAACATTTGCCATTCCTATATCTGCATCCATTACCAGAACATTTTTTTCCATATCAGATAGAGCATAAGCAAGATTAACACTGAGATTTGTTTTACCAACTCCACCTTTACCACTGGCAACAGCAATAACTCTAGTTTTTGGATTAGTTTCTTTGACATTTTCTATATCATTATTTTTCTTTATTTCCTCAGAACTATTATTCATCATTTTTCTTAGAGATGAAGCCTGATCATTCATGATTATCACCTAACAAATATTCAAATAATTTATTAGTATCAGCTTCAACTATATCATCAGGAACATCCTGACCATAAGTAATATATGAATAAGGCAAATTATATCTTTTTCTTAAATTTAATATATCTCCATATTTAGATGCTTCATCAACTTTAGTTAATAAAATCTTATCCGGTTCCAGAGTTGAAAAGTTTTCAAGAATTTTATTTATATCTTCTGTTTTTGTATTAAGACTTATTAAAAGATGAGTTTCAGTTACTAAATTTTTATCAGTGAAGTTTTTCAATCTTCCTAATTGCATTTTATCAGTCCAGCTGCTTCCAGCCGTATCAAGGAATATAAGATCAAAATCTTCAAATTTCCCATTTATAACTTCTTTCAATTCTTTTTCACTATAAACAACTTCTAAAGGGATATTCATAATATCACTATAAGTTTCTAACTGCTGGACTGCTGCAATTCGATAAGTATCTGCAGTTACCATTGCTACATCAAGGTCTTCTTCAAGAGCAAATTTAGCAGCTAATTTGGCAATTGTAGTTGTTTTTCCCACTCCAGTTGGACCAATAAAAGCTATAATTTTCGAAGATTGTCCTGTGGTTATAGGAGCAGGATTCCCAATTGCAGATTTTAAATTTTCATTTAATTCTCCAACACTAATTTCTTCTTTATTATTTTTTAGTTCTTCAACTAATTCCTGGGCTATATTTTCTTTTACTCCCTGTTCTAATAAATGTTTATATATATCAGCTATTTCTGGTTTTAAATTTTCTTCATAACTACCTTCTTTTTTTCTTTCTCTTTCCATATTATTTAGCATATTTTTTAATTTATCAATTTCTTCAAGGGTTTTTTCATTAGAAGCATCACTATTATCATCTTCAAGAGCAGCTAAAACTTCAACCTTTTTCTCACCAAAAATTTTCAGGCCAAGAAAACCGCCTTTTTTGTATTTTCTTGTATTTAAAATAATAGCATCTGCCCCAAGATCTGCCTTTACTTTAAAAATAGTATCCTGTATTGTATCTCCCACATATTTTTTTACTTTCATTTAATTCACCGTCCCAAGAATTTGAAGATCAAGATCATTTTGTAATTCATTATAAGATAAAACTACTAACTCTTCAAAAGATCTATAACTTAACTCTTTAATTGGTCTCCTGATTGGAGGAGCTGTTAATAAAATTGGTTCATGGCCCTGTTGTAATAAGGGTTGTAAACTTTGCGCTATTTTTTCAATAATATTTTGTGCTCTCTGTGGATCTAAAGCCAGATAATTTCCCTGATCAGATTGTTCTAATGATTGATTTAACTCTTCTTCAAGTTGAGGATCAAGGGTAACAGCATATAACTTATTATCTTCTTCTATATATAAATTTGTTATCTGTCTTGATAAAGCCTGTCTTACATATTCAGTAAGTATCTGAATATCTTTTGTTTTTACTGCATAATCAGCTAATGTTTCTAAAATAGTAACCAGATTTTTTATAGGGACACCTTCCCATAATAAGTTTTGTAAAACTTTCTGGATTTCACCTAATGACATTAAATCCGGTACAAGTTCATCTACAACTGCTGGATAATTTTCTTCAATATTGTCTATAAGTTCCTGTACTTCCTGTCTGCCCAGCAGTTCATGAGCATGGTCTTTTATTAATTCCGTTAAATGGGTGGCCATAACTGAAGGTGGATCAACAATTGTGTAATTTGCCAGTTCTGCTCTTTCTTTCTGGTCTTCACTAATCCAGATAGCTTCAGTTCCAAAAGCAGGTTCAGTAGTTTCAATACCATCTATTTTTTCAGTAGTTACTCCTGAATCCATTGCTAAATAATGGTCAGGTAGTATTTCATATCTATCTATTTCTACACCTTTAAGCTTAATTCGATAAACATTAGGTTCTAACTGCAAATTATCTAAAATTCTAACAGGGGGGACAATTATTCCCATCTCCATTGCAGTCTGTCTCCTTATCATCGCAACTCTATCCATAAAATCCCCACCCTGCTCGGGCAAAACAAGGGAGATTAAATTATATCCAACTTCAACTTCCATTTGATCGACCTGAATTAGATTTGTTAGTTCTTCTGTTTCAGGAGTTTTCTGTCTACTAATTTCTTCTTCCTCTTCTTCTTTCCTTGCTGCTTCTTTATCTTCCTGAACTTCTTCTCTATAAAGTACAAAACCTATAGAACCGATTAATAGAGCCAAAATCAAAAATGGCAAAAATGGTAAACCAGGCACAATGGCCAAAACTGATAAAACACCTGCTGAAATCATAAGAGCTTTTGGCTGACCGGTTAACTGTTCAGCCATATCTGTACCCATATCACCAGAAGCAGCAGCTCTAGTCACAACCATACCGGTTGCTGAGGAGATCAAAAGAGCAGGAATCTGACTGACAAGACCATCACCAACAGTTAAAAGGGTATAGGTCTGAGCAGCTTCTGCAAAAGGCATTCCCTGCTGGACCATACCTACTATTAGTCCACCAATAATATTTATAATAGTAATTATTATACCGGCTATCGCATCACCTTTTACAAATTTACTGGCACCATCCATAGCACCATAAAAATCTGCTTCCTGTCTTATCTTTTTTCTCTGTTCTTTAGCTTCCTGTTCAGTAATCAACCCTGAATTCAAATCAGCATCAATACTCATCTGTTTACCAGGCATAGCATCTAAAGTAAATCGGGCAGCAACTTCAGCAACTCTTTCTGCACCTTTAGTAATAACTATATATTGTATAATTACCAGAATAAGAAATATAATAAATCCGACAACATAATTTCCACCAACTACAAAATTACCAAAACTATTTATTACTTCTCCAGCATAACCCTGACCTAAAATAAGGCGGGTAGTTGAAACATTAAGAGCAAGCCGAAAAAGTGTGGCAAATAACAATAATGAGGGAAAAACTGATACTTCTAAAGGCTCACTGGTATAAATACTTACCAGAATTACAACCATTGAAAATGTTATATTAGTTGCCAGAAGTATATCCATAAAAAATGTCGGTAAAGGAATAATAAACATTATAATAATACCGACAATAGCTAGAGCAAAAACTACATCTGTATTTTTATTAAAATTTGCTAACATAAGAACAAGTGGTTGTTAGTCACTCTTCCCCCTTTCTAAGTAACTAATCTAAGTAACTAAATAATTAGTTTTGATATTTATTATTATTTTTAAAAACAAAAGCAAGTATTTCAGCAACAGCCTGATATAGGTCAACTGGAATTTCATCACCAATTTCAGTCATTTCATTTAAGGAACGGGCAAGAGGTTTGTTTTCTACAATTTCTATTTCTAATTCTTTGGCTTTTTCTTTGATTTTCTCAGCAATATAACCTTCACCTTTTGCCAGAACCTTTGGTGCTTCCATTTCATCTAAATCATATTTTAAGGCAACAGCAATATGAGTCGGGTTTGTGATTACTACATCTGCATCTTCCATTTCACTCATCATCCTGTTCATACTCATTTCCTGTTGTTTTTGTTTACGCTGTTGTTTTATAAGAGGGTCTCCCTCTCTTTCTTTTCTTTCCTGTTTTACTTCATATTTAGACATTTTCAGATTTTTCTTGTGGTCCCAGAATTGATAGGCAAAATCAGCAACCCCAACTATTATTAAAAATAATGCTATTCTAATCGCTATCTGAAAAATTAAATTTCCAAAAAACAATACACCGGCATCAAGTCCTCGATTACTAACATTTATTATTTGCTGCCAGTTATTTTTCAGTGGAAAAAAGCTTAAAGAAACTATTATAGCTAATTTAGCAAGTGATTTGAACAATTCTACAACTGATTTTAAGGAAAATATCTTTTTAAAACCTTCTATAGGGTTAATGTTACTTAATTTCGGAATCAAGGGTTCTCCAGTAATGAGTGGTCCAACCTGAACAAAATTTATAATTCCACCTATAATTGCTCCAGCTAACATAACAGGAAGAACCATTCTTCCAATTTCAAAAAAACCTTCCATCATCATGTTAAAACTATTAGGAATATTTACAGCTGGAATCTCATACATAACAAAATAACTTCTCATAGCACTCTGCATATAACCAATAATATTAGAAAAAGTAATATATAAGACCAAAAAACTTCCCATTAAAACAAAGGCTCCACTTAACTCTTTACTTTTTGCAACCTGACCTTTTTCTCGTGCTTCTTCTTTTCGTTTCGGAGTCGGGTCTTCCGTTTTTTCACCTGGACCATCATCTGCCATTAACCCTCACCTCCTTAGAAGGATTTAACCTCCTGTAAAAAGTTTTAATACTCTCTCTAAATCTCTAAATAATTCATTGAAAATATCATTATAAAAATTAACCATAATTCCAACAGTTAAAATCAAAAATACAAAACCAACCAGTATTTTCACAGGTAAACCAATTATAAATAAGTTCATCTGAGGAACTGCTCTTGCTAAAAACCCTAAAATAACATCAACTAAAAAGATAGTTCCTACAATCGGTAAAGCTATTTTAAAACTTAATAAAAACATATCTCCACTTGATCTAAATATAAGTTTAAATAATTCATTGATATAAACAGCTTCTCCCGGGGGAATAATTTCAAAAGACCTGTGGATATTATGGATCAAAATATGATGTCCATTTATACTTAAAAAAAGTAATGTTGCCAATATATTTTGAAACTGACCTACTACTGGAGTAGATGAATTACTAAGTGGGTTAACTGCATTAGCAAGTCTAAAAGCCATCCTCATATCTATATACTGTCCTGCCAGTTGAATCGCAGAAAAAATCAAAAGTACAATAAAACCCATAATCAAACCTATCGATAATTCTTTTAAAACATCAGCCAGAATTAACAAAAGATTTCCAGGAATCTCTACAGTATATAATTCTGTAACTATCGGTAATGTAATTATTGCGAGAAAAAAGCTGAAAGCAATTTTTAGACGATTTACAATTAAATCACTGCTTAAAATTGGGGTAAGTAAAAACAATCCATTATATCTAAGCATAATTAAAATAAATACATAAGCATAATCACTAAGGATTTTTCCTAAACTCATATTTGATTACCCCACAATTTCTGGTATACTTTCAAACAAGTTAGTTACAAAATCGACAACAGTTGTCATCATCCAGGGGCCAAAAACTGCTATAGAAATTAATACTGCAAAAATCTTAGGTACAAAAGCTAGAGTTTGTTCCTGTATTTGAGTTGTTGCCTGTAAAATAGCGACTAATAATCCTGTCAATAAACCAAAACCTAAAACTGGTGCAATTACCATCAAAACTGTATAAAGAGCCTGGCGCCCCATGTCAATAACAACAGCTGGAGTCATTTTTTCACCTCTATTCTTAAAATGTCCTCATTAAGGATTCGATAATTAAATACCAGCCATCAACCAATACAAATAATAGCAATTTGAAAGGTAGAGAAATAATTACCGGTGGTAACATCATCATACCCATTGACATCAAAATACTGGCTACTACCATATCAATCATCAGAAACGGAATATAGATCATAAAACCGATCTGAAAGGCTATTTTAATTTCACTAATAACAAATGCTGGTATCAAGACATATGTAGGAATATCCGTCTGATTTTCCGGTCGGTCTATATTAGCCATATTTACAAAAAGAGAAATATCCTTTTCTCGAGTTTGATCAAACATAAAATCACGAAGTGGATTAACTGTATTATCTAAAGCTTCCTCAGTAGTAATCTGTTCATCTATATAAGGTTGTACAGCCTCTGTATTAATATCCTGCCAGACAGGAGCCATAATAAATATAGTCATAAAAATAGCAAGACCAATTATAACCTGATTAGGCGGCATACTTCTAACTGCAAGGGCCCTTCTAATAATTGAAAGCACAATAACTATTCTCGTAAAAGAGGTAACCATTATTATTATTGCCGGAGCTAAGGTCAAAACTGTAAGTATTAATAATATCCGTAATGATAATACAAAATCATTACCACTTTCACCATCATCAGTTGGTGAAGAAATCTCAAAATTAATATCTGGCAAAAATTCCTGAGTTTCTTGAGCCTGGAGGTCAGGAGCAAAGTTTAGCAAAAGAATTACAGTCAGAATGATAATTAACGGTAAATATTTTTTATTCATCATTATCATCCCTATTCATCCTATCTTTTTTATTATCTTCTTTTTTATCATCTTCTTTTCGATTCATAAATTTATTTAAGATATTATTGAAATCCATATTTTTAAAATCAAATTTATTTTCCAGTTTAGAATTTCGATTATAGTCAAACTCAGCTTCTGGCCATTCTTTTAGCTTTTCAATTTTTTCCTCACTAACACTGAGTAATAAAATTTTATCTTTAACTCGAACTAATTTCAGACTCTTTTTTGATTCAAGATAGATCTGTTCAATTAGTTCTAAGTTTTCTCCACCACCTGGGTTAAGATAAAACTTTTTCAAAAAACGGGCAAGGAGATATATTGCCACCAATATTATTATCAGATAAAATATCATTTTTAGTATTTCTAAACTGTAATTCATTCTAAAACTCCTTAACTAATATTATACTTTAAATATTATTTATACGCTCCATAGGACTTATTATATCTTTTACTCTAAAGCCAAAGTTTTCATCAATAACAACTACTTCACCTTTAGCTACTAATTTTCCATTTACTAAAAGATCAACTGGTTCTCCAGCCAATTTATCAAGTTCTACAATAGAACCTTCCCCTAATTCAAGAATATCTTTTATCTTCATTTTTGCTTTACCCAATCTAACTGTAACCTGTAAAGGAACATCTTTAATAAGCTCCATATTTTGAGGAAGAGGTTGAGCAGAATCTTCATCAAAATCAGGAAATTGAGCTGATTGAACAGCTACTTCTTCTTCTCTTTGAACTCTTCTGTTCCCAGTGCTAGCAGCAGCTGCACCCTGTTGAGGTTGTTGAGCTGCAGGTTGCTGTCTTTTTTGTTGCTGCTGTTGCTGTTGAGATTGTTGTGGCTGTTGTTGTGATTGTTGTGGTTGGGCCTGTTGTTGAGAAACCGTACTTTTTTCAGCTTCTTGAGATTTTTCTTCTGCTACAGCTGAAATTTCTTCTTGCTGGATATTATCTTCTTTAGCAGTTAAACCTCTACTATCTTTACCAGTAAGAGTTGCCACTAATTTTTTGGTAAAATCTTTAGGAGCAAGTTGTTTAAAAGTACTATCAACTAAATCACCAATTTTTAAATTAAATGAAGTAGCAACTAATTCTTCATCTGGATCAAAAAGATCCTCATCTTCATCTACAGCATCATTTAAATCGAGATATCTTGCATTTGGAGGTGATATATTAACTACTCCATCAATAATACTGGAAAGTGCAGTTGAAGCAGAGCCCATCATCTGATTCATCGCTTCACCAACAGCACTGGTATGCATTTCACTTAATTCCTGGTCAGGGTCTGTTCCATCTCCGCCCATCATTAAATCTGCAATAATAGCTGCATCTTTCTTTTGAATGATCAGGAGATTAACCCCTTCAAGACCTTCAACATATTCAACTTTAACTAAAACACAGGGTCGATCATATTCTTTGGTTATATCTTTGAATTTAATAAGTTCAACCTGAGGAGTTGTTATTTCAACTTTTCTATCTAAAATTGTATATAATGCGGTAGCTGCAGACCCCATAGCAATATTATTTACTTCACCAATAACATCTTTTTCTTCCTCATTTAAATTTTCAAAAGGATCATCTGATATTTCATTTACTTTATCATCGTCACTATCCTGTTTTTTATTCATAAGAGCATCGATTTCTTCTTGAGATAACATATTATCATCACTCATAATCTTCACCTCTCTCCTCTTCATCTTCGTCTTCATCAACAACATCTGTAATTTTTACAGCTTTGTGCTTTTTTTGAGTACCGGCAACTCCATTATATTTTATATTTTCTCCAATTCGGATATCAATTTTTTCATCTGTTCGTTTATCAAGACTTACAACATCTCCTTCTTTTAAATAAAGGAGATCCATAACTGTCAAATTAGTCTGACCTAATTCAGCCTGAAGATTAATTGAAGCTTTTTTTACTCGCTGTTTTAAAGTATCTATATGTTGAGCTGTTTGTTCTTCTCTAGTACTGGCAAACCAGTGTTGAGCACTTAGTCTATCCACTATCGGTTCAAGTAAAATATAAGGTATACAAATATTTATAAGTCCTTCACTATTAGCGATTTTGGAAGATAAAGTAACAATTATAGTCATATCATTATTAGGAACAATCTGGGTAAATTGTGGATTAGACTCAATTTCTTTTAAACTGGGATTAATTCGGATTATATTTTCCCAGGCTTCTGGTAATGCTCGTAAAAACCAGTTTAGTACTTTTTTGAAAACAACCTGTTCTATATCAGTAAAAGCTCTTGAATCATCAATAGGTTTACCTAAACCACCAAAAAGTCTATCAATTATGGCAAAACCTACATCAGGACTGATCTCAAAAATAAACTGTCCAGTAAAGGGGTCCATTTCTGAAATACCAATTATAGTAGGTTGAGGTAATGAGCGGATAAATTCTTCATAAGATAACTGCTCTATTGATGCTACTTCAAAATCAACCATACTTCTAAGTTTTGTTGATAAAGTAGTGGTTAAAAGTCGAGCCAGATTTTCATGAATCATCTGTAAAGTACGCATCTGTTCTTTAGATAATTTATCTGGTCTTCGAAAATCATAATTTTTAACTTCTTCTTTTTCTTCTGCTTCCTGTTTTTTCATTTCCTCTACATCGACTTCTCCAGATGAAACAGCAGATAATAACGAATCTATCTCATCCTGGGACATAACATCTGCCATAATAAATCCTCCTTACTGGATAACCAACTGTGTAAACCAAACATTTTCAATTTGTCCTTCACCTAGAACTGTATTTAATTCATTTTTGATTTTGATCTTAAGGCTTTTAGCACCTGGTTCTTCTATTTCATTAACACTGGCCTCTCTCATATTTGAAATCAAAACATCTCTAAGTTGAGGACTTCTTTTTTCTAATTCTTCAATAACTTTTTCATCAGAAACTTCAACTACAATACTGGCTTTTATAAATTGATAACCACCAGAATCAGATAAGTTTACTGTAAAATCACCTAAAGTATAAGTAGGTCCAAACGCTTTTTGTTCAGTCTTTTGTTCTTCCTCTTGGGTAGAAGTGAAATATGTCATCACTCCATAACTGGTTCCAGCAGCTACAATAACCATTAAAAGAAAAATAGCTATAAGTTTTATGAAATTATTATTTTTTCCTTCATTATTCTCATCAGCCACTTTCATCCCTCCCTTGCTGCCCATTCGTTGTATTTAAAATTACAACCTCTACTCTACGGTTGAGTGCTCTATTTTCCGGACTATCATTTGGTTCAATCGGTCTATATTTAGAATAACCAGCTGCCGATAATCTTTCTGGGTCTATTCCCGGGTCTTCAATAAAATATTTTATAACTTCGGTAGATCTGGCTGTTGATAATTCCCAATTTGAAGGAAATTCATCAGTATCAATTGGTAAATTATCTGTATGACCTTCAATCATAACATTATTAGGCATATCTTTTAAAACTGTAGCTACTTTATCTAAAACATCTCTACCTTTATTTCTAATATCAGCTTCACCGACTTCAAATAAAATTTGACCAGTAAATCTTACAACAAGACCACGCTGGGTCATTTCCATATTAACTCGATCCTGAAGGTTTTTCTCCTGAACATATTGTTGTATTTCTTTCCTGGCTACTGTTAAATTTTCATGAGGAGATGGTGTGATATCTGACCCCAGAGAACCACTTTCAACCATAGGTTCTTCTGAAACTGTTCTTCCTCCACTTAAAATGCCCATATTCTCTCTTAAAGAATTAACAGCTGCCTTGAACTTTTGGGCATCTATAGTTGACATAGAATAAAGTAAAACAAAAAATGTCAACAAAAGAGTCATCATATCACTAAAAGTGGTCATCCAGTTAGAATCAGTATCATCATTTTTATTGTTTTTTCTATTTCTAGGCATTAGCTTCACTCACCATCCCTTCATACCCTTCTTCTTCATTTTCATTTGCCAGGAAGGCTGTTAGTTTTTCTCTAACAATTCTTGGATTTTCACCTGCCTGTATTGAAAGAATACCTTCTATCATTACTTCTTTCATTAAAACTTCTTCTTCACTTACAATCTCTAATTTCCCTGCCATTGGGGTAAAAAGTAAATTAGCAAGAATAGTACCATAAAGAGTTGTTATAAGAGCAACTCCCATTCCAGCCCCAATATTACTTGGATCATCAAGTTGAGTCAACATCTGGATAAGACCAATCAGGGTACCAATCATTCCATAAGCTGGAGACAAAGCAGCCATAGTTTTAAAAATTCCCTGAGTTTTATGGTGTCTTTCTTCTAAAAAAGTTAATTTTGTTTCTAAAATACTTCTTACAAGTTCTGGATCTGTACCATCAACAACTAATTGTATTCCTTTTTGTAAAAAATCATCTTCAAGTTCAGAAGCATCCTGCTCAAGAGCTAAAAGCCCTTCTCTTCTTGCTTTTTCAGCAAAATCAACTAAGATGTCTATGACATCCTCAGAATCCATTTCTTCTTCACTGAATATTATACTAATTAAACTTGGGATCTTTTTTAAGTCTTCCAGAGAATACTTGATCATTGTAGCTCCAAAAGTACCTCCAAGAACTATCATAGCAGATTGAAGACTGATAAATATCAATATTTCTCCACCAATAAATATTGACCCAATTATTAGTCCAGCACCTGTAATTAATCCAACAATAGTAATTATGTCCATAACTTCACCTCTCTTTTACAGTAAGGCAGGATGCAATATTTTTTTTGTAAGCAATCACCTTTTCTACTATTTCATCAACACTATCTTTAACAAGTATTTTTTTATTAGTAGTAAGGGTAATAATAGTATCAGGAGTAGCCTGGATTGATTCAATTAATTCTGCATTAATAATAATTTCATCCCCACCTAATTTTGTAACTTTAATCATTTTGGCCACCCCTTAATTCTTATTATATTTATGTAACCTGTGGGAAAAATCCCACAGGATTTTTGATGTAATTGTTAATAGTGTATCAACAGCTCAGGCTATTTGCAATAATTTATCTCTTGAGATTAACAAGTTGTTGTAACATTTCATCAGTTGTTGTTATTGTTTTAGAGTTCGCCTGAAAACCACGTTGAGTTGTAATCATTTCTGTAAACTGTTTTGCTAGGTCTACATTTGACATCTCCAAACTACCGGCAGAAATTTCTCCACGAGAACCACTACCAGGAACTCCTACTCTAGCATCTCCAGAGTTTTTGGTTGATGTAAAAAGTGTATCTCCAGTTCTTTTTAACCCAGAAGGGTTTGAAAAACTGGCTACTGCAACCTGAGCTAAGTTTTGAGTACGTCCATTTGAATAAGTTCCTTCTACAATACCGGCACTATTAATATTAAAATCTTCTAAAGAACCCATTTCAAATCCATCTGCATTTAAACCATCAACACTATAATTAGCAGCAGATTGAGTCA
>JBNJDK010000006.1:0-51627 GCA_051744805.1 Bacillota bacterium | reverse complement strand
AATTCAGATATGGACCCTGAAGATGCTCGCTCGATGTGTCTTCATCCTGAAGAAACGATTTTAATTAAAGAAGACAATAAAATATCTAAGTATACAATGAAAGAATTATTTAAGAAGTATAAAGATAAAAAGATAGATGATGAATGGTATCATGTTTCAAGTAAAATAAAAGCCCTTTCGTTAAATCCTGAAACAGGTAAAGTAGAATGGGTAGATATTAGTAAATTATTAGAAATAAAGGATGATAGACTTATTACTATAACTGCTAAAGATGGAAAAACTATGAAGGTGTCAGCAGATCATATCGTGGCTGTTTACAGTGAAAAAGGTATTGCTACTAAAAAAGCTTCTCAAGTCAATAAAGATGATTTTCTTCTTGTTTTGCAGGATGCATCAGACGTATTAAATAATGATAATAGTAAAGTTACTAATGAATTAGCCTGGTTTATGGGACTATTTATGGCTGATGGTAACTATCTTTATGATTCAAGATATAATAAAAAAATTTTTAGAGGAGTTCAAATAACATTTAATAAGCAAGATAACGATCTTATTAATAAAACTAAAGATTTTATTAAAAAACATCTTAATTATGATATGAAATTTATTTTGGATCCGAGATATGATAATTCATTAAGAGGTTATATTTATAATTCTAATTTTGCTAAAAATCTAAATCATAAATTTAGTTTAAAAAAATATCATAAATTGCCAGAATGGATTTGGACTTCAAGCACGGATACAATAACATCTTTTATTAAAGGATTTTTTGCTGGAGATGGTTATGAATTAGGAAAAGAAATTCATATAAATGATCAACCATTAGCAATTGAATTAAATTTATTATTTCAATTGGTGGGGATTAGTACAACTATAAATTTCAAGGATAATTCACAGGTTATTAGAATTCAACATGTTCTTGGACGAGGTGCTAATAATAAAAAAGTAATTAGAGATAAACTTCATAATTTGATACCTCAATATTTATTAGATCCTAAATTTGTGAAAGATAAAAATGGAAATAATTTATATCAGTCATATGGATGTAAAATGGTTGGATTATCTACAATTGATCGTTGGAAAATATCAAATGAAAAAATAGAATTTTTAAGAAATGCAAATTTTGCTGTAACTGAGGTAAAAGAAATAAAGAGAGAAAAATTGAATTTTCAACAATTGTTTTATGATATTGAATTAGAAAAAAATCATTATTTTGTTCATTCAGATGGTAATATAACTCATAATTGTTGTCGCTTGAGGCTTGATAATCGTCAATTGAGAAAAAGAGGTGGCGGTCTTTTTGGAGCTAATCCTTTAACTGGCTCAATCGGGGTAGTTACGATTAATTTGCCTCGAATAGGATATTTGGCAAAGAGTAAAGAAGATTATTTAAATAGAGTTTTTGAACTTATGGATTTGGCGAAAGAAAGTCTGGAGATAAAAAGAAAAGTACTGGAAGATTTAACAGAAAAAAATCTTTATCCATATTCCAAGTTTTATTTAGAAGGGGTAAAAAAGCGTTTTGATCAATACTGGAAAAATCATTTTAATACAATTGGAATTAATGGTATGAATGAATCATTACTTAATTTAATGGGAAAAAATATTGCAAGTGAAGAGGGAAATGAATTTGCAGTTGAAGTGATGCAGGCCATGAAAGAAAAAATGGTTGAATATCAGGAAGAAACTGATAACTTATATAATCTAGAGGCAACTCCTGCTGAATCAACAGCTTATAGATTGGCTAAACTTGATAAAGAACAAATTGGCTATGATATTATTTGTGCAAATCAGAAGAGATATGAAGATGAAGATGCGGATCCCTATTATACTAACTCCAGTCAGCTTCCTGTTGATTATACAGGTGATATTTTTGAGGCTTTAAGTTTACAGGATGAATTACAATCAGAATATACGGGTGGTACTGTTTTCCATGGATTTCTTGGAGAAAAAATGCCGGATATAGAAAGTACTAAATTACTTGTTAAAAGAATTGCTGAAAATTTCAAATTACCTTATTATACAATTACTCCAACTTTTAGTATTTGTCCAGTTCATGGTTATCTATCAGGAGAACATAAATATTGTCCTAAATGTGAAGCGGAAGCAGCTAGAGATGATAATTAAAGTAATATTTTTGGTATAAAAAGGAGGTAATTATGAAAATATCCGGAATTATTAAAACTTCTTTAATAGATTATCCAGGATATATAGCTACTTCTATTTTTACTCAAGGCTGTAATTTCAGGTGTCCTTATTGTCATAATCCAGATTTAATTCCTGGAGATTCAGAGAGTGAAGAATATATGGACCTTGATTATTTTTGGGATTTTCTTGAAAATAGAAAGGATTTTTTAGATGGAGTTGCTATTACTGGAGGTGAACCTACTTTACAAGATGATTTAATAAATTTTATAGAAGAAATAAAGAAGAGAGATTTCAAGATAAAGTTAGATACTAATGGAAGTCGACCAAAGATAATAAAAAATCTCATAGATAATGAACTTGTAGATTATATTGCCATGGATATAAAGAGTTCTATTGAAAAATATAGTGATTACAGTGATGATAGTAGTATTGGAGAAAAGATTATGGAATCAGTTAATTTAATAAAAGAATCTGAAATAGATTATGAGTTTAGAACAACTGTAGTTCCAGGTTTACATGATGAAAATGAGGTAAAAGAGATTGCAAAAATTGTAGCTGGATCCAGAAATTTTACACTTCAAAATTTTCGAGGAGAACGAACTTATGAGAAGGAATATGAAAGCAAATTACCTTTTCCAGAAAATAAATTACAAATTTATAAAAATTTATTAAATAATTGGATAAAAGAAACAAAAATCAAAAATTAAAAGGAGGCTATTTAAATGAGTAAAAAAGGAAAACAAAAGTGTGAGGTTTATTCAAGGGTCGTAGGTTATCTATCACCAGTTTCTGAATGGAATAAAGGAAAAAAAGAGGAATATAAAGATCGCCAAACTTTTAAGAAGTGATTGAAATGAAATATAATAAAATTATATTAATTATATTATTATTGATTATTATTTTAACTAATTTGGAATTAGCTAAAGCAAACGAAAAACCTTTTTTGAATAGTGAATTCAAAAAAATAGGGAATGTTAAATTACATTATAGAATTTTTCAGGAAAATAAAGGTAATTCAAAAGAAAAAATTTTGTTAATTCATGGAATGGGTGGCTCTACTTATTGCTGGAGAAATAACACTAAATTTCTCAGTGAAGAAGGATATCAAGTAGTTGCTGTAGATTTGCCTGGTTTCGGCTATAGTAATAGACAGGCGGGCTTAGTTCACAGTAGTGAAAACAGAGCAATATGGCTTATGAATTTATTAGATTATTTAGATGAAGAAGTATTTCATAATGATAATCCCTGGTTTTTAATGGGACATTCTATGGGAGCGAAGCCTATTTCACAGATGGCTTTATATAATTCAGAAAAATTTAAGGGACTTATTTATATTGGAGGAGCTGTATATAATTCTACTCCTGAAATAGCAGGAGAAATAATTGGAAACTGGCCTTTTAGGCCAATAGCTAAAGTTATTTTGGATAAATTTTTTTTAAAAAGAGGACGAATAGAAAATTTTTTAAATTCAGCCTATGGAGAAGATATTTCAGGGGAAGAAGTAGATGCTTATCTAGAACCTTTGCAAATAGAAGGAACAGCAGAAGTATGGCTTGATTTACTTAAAAGTTCATCTCCAGCTTTAGAAAATATTTCTAATATAAAATTACCTGCTCTTTTAATTTGGGGTGAAAATGATAGCTGGGTTCCTTTAGAAGAAGGAAAAATGTTAAATAAAGAATTAATTAATTCTCAATTGGAAATAATTGAAGAAAGTCATCATATGCCAATGGTAACAGATTATAAAAAAGTAAATAAATATATAAAGAATTTTATCGAACAAATAAATGGAAATAAGATGTAAAAATAGTTGTAATTACCAATTAAATATATTATAATTAGTAATATCAATTGTATCAAATGAGCAAATCTGATAAAATTAATCTAGAAGAAAGAGAGGAGGTAGAATTAATGGAAGACAGAGTAGAAGAAAAAATAGATAAACTCCTAACTGGATTCTATAATTTTTAGAAAAGAACAGAGGAAAACTTTTCTAAGTTAAATGATAGGATGAGTAATCTAGAGAGTAGGATGGATAGTTTAGATAATAGAATGGATAATTTAAATAATAGAGCGGATATAAATAAAAGAATAGAAAAGCAAATTAGTTAAAGGACTGATAACTTATGGCTAAAAAAAGTGTAAATGTCTCTAAAGCAGCTTTGAAAATGGCTATTTCTGATCGTGAAGAAGAAAATAAATTAAAGAAAGAATTTAAGAATGAAGATATTCTAACTGCTGCAGTAGATTTTGGTGGAGAATTTAATAAATCTATCAAAAAGATGATTGAAAATATTGTTATTGCTGCAAAAAGAGAAGGATTAATTGAAGAAACTCATGTTCATCAGGGGGCAGTTGCTGGGGCCGCCCATGATGCAATAACTCAAATTTCAAGTAGTGCCAATGGTTTAAACATTGGAGGTAAGATGGCAGTAGCCAGATCTGGTGAACATATAGTAGTTGCAGTATTTTTCGGGGTGGGGATGCTTAATCTAAATGAAGTTGCAGTAGGTTTAAGCCATCGCACAATATCTTAAGAAAATTTAGAATACTTTAGTTATTTAATATATTGTTGACAAAGCAAGATTCAGGTTATATAATAAACTAAATTTAACATAGTAAAATGGTAATACGGTAGGAGTAAAAAAGTAATCTGGATAATTAAATAATATTATTATTTTAAATCCCCACTATAACTATATCTATTTTTAATTTATAAGGTGGTGAAAAATAACTATATAATAATTATTTATTCAGATTAGACTTTAATTGCTGGGCTCCTATAAGGGAGGCCTTATTTTTTTACCTACCAAAAAAATTAAAAGGAGAAGTGGTAATATGGTAAAACACGGTAAAAATGTTTTATTGGTTATTGGTATTGTTCTGATGGGATTAGTCTTGTTGACAGGTAATACAAGTGCTGAAGAAGTTTTTGAAGTTGGAATTAGTCAGCTTGTTGAACATCCAGCTTTAGATGGAGCTAGAGAAGGATTTATTAAAGGGCTGGAAGAGTCAGGTTTTGTTGAAGGAGATAACATAGAATTTAAAATAGAAAATGCTCAGGGAGATTTTTCAACTGCTCAATCTATAGCAAAAAAATTCAAAAATGACGGAGCAGATTTAGTTTTAGCTATTGCAACTCCTTCTGCTCAAGCAGCAGCTAATGTTATAGAAGAGATTCCTCTTTTGATTACAGCTGTTACTGATCCTGTTTCAGCTGGTTTGGTAGATAGTATGGAAAAGCCTGGTGGGAATATAACTGGTACAACTGATATGAATCCTGTTAGAGACCAGTTTGAACTTATAAAAGATTTTTTACCTGATGTAAAAACTGTTGGTATATTATATAATTCTGGAGAAGCGAATTCTAAGGTTCAGGTTGATATAGCTAAAGAGGTAGCTGAAGATATGGGAATTGAAATAAAAGAAGGTACAGCTACTAATAGTAGTGAAGTGCAACTCGCAGCTTCTTCCCTAATAGATAAAGTAGATGCTATTTATTTGCCTACAGATAATGTTATGGCCTCTGCAATTTCAGCTATTTTAAAAGTAACAAATGAAAAAGGGGTTCCTGTTTTTGGTTCAGAAAGTGGGATGGTTGAATCTGGAGCAGTTGCAACTAAAGGAATAAATTATTTTGAATTAGGTCGAAAAACTGGCCAGATGGCTGCTGAAGTTCTAGATGGTAAAGATCCGGGAGAAATGGATATTGAAGGTTCAGACAACTTGGATATTACTATTAATAAAAATGCCTGTGAAAAATTAGGTCTCAAAATTCCTTCTGAACTTTTGAATGAAGCAACTAAAGTTATAGAATAATGAGGTGTAGTAAAAATGGGAATTAGTTTTTTAATAACTGCTCTGGAACAGGGCCTTGCTTTTTCAGTAATGGCTTTAGGAGTATATATGACATTTAGAATACTTGATTTTCCTGATCTTTCTGTAGACGGCAGCCTTCCTTTAGGGGCTGCTGTTTCTGCAAAGTTTATTTTAGCAGGATATAATCCCTTTCTATCACTTATTCCTGCTTTAATTGCAGGAGGAATAGCCGGAGCAATAACTGGATTATTAAATACTAGATTTAAAATAGCACCTTTACTTTCAGGAATATTAACAATGACTATGCTATACTCTATAAATTTAAGGATTATGGGAAGACCTAATATACCTTTGTTAGGAGAAAAAACTATTTTTAAAATAATGAGTAATTTGGGTATTCCCTCTCCCTGGAATAATTTAATTATATTAATAATAATAGTTTTATTAGTTAAATTTATCCTCGATTTATTTTTAAAGACTCAAATCGGATTTGCTTTAAGAGCTGCAGGAGATAATCCCCAGATGATAAGGAGTATGGGAGTAAGTACTGATACTATGAAAATGATAGGAGTAATAATTGCTAATTCCCTTGTTGCTCTTTCTGGGGCAATTGTTACTCAATATCAGGGTTTTGCAGATGTAGGAATGGGTATAGGAACTATAGTAGCTGGACTTGCTTCAGTAATAGTTGGAGAAGTTGTTTTAGGAGAAAAAAGTATTTTTATTACAACTTTGAGTATAATAGTAGGTTCAATACTTTATCGTTTAAGCATTTCAATTGCACTTTACATTGGTTTTGCAGCTTCCGATTTAAAGCTTTTGACAGCTATTATTGTCATTATTTTTCTTTCTACACCAAAATTAAAAAATATGATCGAGGTGAGTATTGATGATTAATTTAGAAAAACTAACAAAAGTTTTTTATAAAAATACATCTAATGAAAATAAGGCCCTATCTAAAGTTAATTTACATGTAAAAAATGGAGATTTTATTTCCATAATTGGAAGTAATGGAGCTGGTAAATCTACTTTGTTAAATTGTATTGCTGGTGTTCATCAGATAAATGGAGGCAATATTGTTCTCGATGGTGAAGTTATTAATGATGTTTCTGAACATAAAAGAGCTAAATATATAGGAAGAGTTTTTCAGGATCCATTATTAGGCACTTCACCTGAGATGACTATTGAGGAAAACCTTGCTCTTGCTTTTGATAAGAGTAATAATATGTCTTTAAGTTGGGGGCTTAATGATGAAAAAAGAAAATATATAAAAGAAAATTTAAAAGAAATAGATTTAGGTTTAGAAAAACGGCTTTCAACAAAAGTTAAACTATTATCTGGAGGCCAAAGACAGGCTTTAACTTTACTTATGGCTACAATGACAGAGCCAAAACTGTTATTGCTTGATGAACATACAGCAGCTCTGGACCCCAATACTGCTGTTAAAATAAAAGAGTTAACTGAAAAATTAATTGAAGAAAATAAGATAACTACTTTAATGGTAACTCATGATATGAAAGATGCAATTAAAATGGGAAATCGTTTAATTATGATGAATAAAGGTAATATTATATTAGATATTAAGGGTAAAAGAAAAGAAAATTTAACTGTGGAAAAACTCTTAGATATCTTTAAGAAAAAACAGGGTAGTGAATATAGTAATGATAGAACTCTTTTGAGTGTTTAAAGTTTAATTGATGTGATAGGACTCACTTCCCTTATCCTGATAAGTAAGTTACAATATAAATAAGGGAAGAAGGAGGGAATTAGTTATGAAAAAAATATTAACTCTTGTTTTAGTAGCTTTGTTTTTAGTTTCTACTGTAAATATAGGATTTACTGCCAGTGTTACTGATTTATCAAGAACAATTAGTAATTTAAATAATTTAACTAATGAAGAAAGAAGTGAACTTCAAGAAGATTTGTTAGAATTAATTAATGAAGAAGTTTTAACTATTGAAGAAGCTGTTAATGAAGTTAAAGATGAATCTGTGAAAGAGTTGAAATCTGGAGAAGAAGTAAAAGTTCAAGTATTAAGTAAAGCAAAAAATATCAATCAAGAAAAAGTAAAAACTATCTTACAAAATTCAGAAGATAAAGAAGAGATGGGAGATACTTTAAAAGAAGCTTTTGAAAAGGGAATGACTTCAGAAGAAATTAATGAAATTCTGGAAAATAAAGCTGAAAATATGGAACAATTAGAAGAACAAATCGAAAAAAAGATTGAAGAAAAAGAAAAAGCTCGTGAAAGAGCTGAAGAAAAAAAGGATAAAGATGATGAAGAAAACGATGAAGATGAACTAGACGATGATGATGACGATATGGATCATAATGACGATGAAAATGATGAAGATATAGATGATGATGACGATATGGATGAAGAAGAAAAAGGTGAAGAAGAAAAGGAAAAAGCTAAAGAAAGAGCCGAAGAAAATAAAGATGACGACGATGAAGATAGTGATGAAGATGATGACGAAGATGAAGACGATGAAGATGATGACGAAGAGGACGAGCAAGATGATGACGAAGATGAAGATGATGATGAAGAATAAATTTAGGAATTTATAATTTTTTAAGCCAGCAGTTCAATATGCTGGCTTTTTTCTTTAAATAATTGATATTCCATTATATAGTTAGTATAATTATTTTAAACAAGATTGAAATACTAAAGATACTGGAGGGTTGAAATTGGATGTAAATTTAGAAGAAACTTTAATCAAAGTTAAAAATTGGGCTAAGGAAATTGGTAATTTCCAATATGAAAAATCTAAAGAGAGTAATTTTGCAATTAATAAAAAATCTTCAAATGTAGATTTAGTTACAGAAATTGATAAATTATCAGAAAAGAAAATTATTAAAAAAATAGAAAGTAAATTTCCAGATCATTCTATATTGGCAGAAGAAGGAGGGTCAGTAAGTAAAGACTCTCCTTATACCTGGATAATTGATCCCCTTGATGGAACTAATAATTATGCTAATGGTTATCCTCTTTATTGTGTATCTATTGCTTTAGAATATAAAAATGGTATAGTACTTGGAGTTGTTTTTGTACCGGAATTAGATCAATTATTTTGGGCAATAAAAGATAATGGAGCATATTTGAATGGAAAAAGATTAAAAGTCTCTAAAAAAGATGCTTTAGACCAATCATTATTAGCTACAGGTTTTCCCTATGATAAATTAACATCTAAATATAATAATATGGCTCATTTTCAAAAAATGGTGATGAAAGCAAGGGGAATTAGACGTTCTGGTAGTGCTGCTTTTGATCTTAGTAGTGTGGCTGTAGGTAGTATTGACGGTTTCTGGGAGTTTAAATTAAAACCCTGGGATGTAGCTGCAGCCAAAATATTTATAAAAGAAGCAGGCGGAAAAGTGGTTGAAGAAAACTGGGATGGTGTCTCTTTAATAGTAGCTGGTAATCCTAAAATATGTGATGAAATTTATAAGACACTGAAAAATGTAGAGATTTAATTTTATTTGATAAAAAGTAAAATAATTCAAAATATTAATAAATTTAAAAAGGTAAATAAATATTTTTGTAGAATTATTAATATAAGGATATAAAATTAAAAGGGGTGATTTAGTTTATGGGTAAAGTATCAAGAGAGTTAGTTGAAAAAGCTGGTGTTGATGTTGATAAGCTACTGGAATTATTGGTTAAAAATGCTTCAGCTGAGTTAACAACTTATTATTATTACACAAGTTTGAGAATGAATTTAACGGGACTTGATGGTGAAGGTGTTAAGGAAATTGCAGAAGTAGCTAGAATTGAAGATAGAAATCATTTTGAGGCTCTTTTACCTAGAATTTATGAATTAGGCGGAGAAATACCTAATGATATGAAAGAGTTCCATGATATTTCTGCCTGTCCTCCAGCTAAATTGCCTGATAATCCAGAGGATACTAAAGAAATTATTAAAGTATTGTTAGGCGCAGAACAGTGTGCAGTTAAAGGTTATACTGAAATTTGCAATATGACTGCCGGAAAAGATCATAGAACTTATGATCTTGCACTTTCTATTTTACATGAAGAAATTGAGCATGAGTCGTGGTTTTCAGAATTTCTTGGTGAAGGTCCTTCTGGTCATTTTATGCGTCAAGGTGAGACTTCTCCATTTGTCTCTAAATTTTTAAAAATTAAATAAATAATAAATATTAAATTTTAAAACATGGGATTTAAAAGGTGAGTAGATATGTGACATGATATCTACTTGCCTTTTTTTCATTTAGAAATAAGACTATTAATAATTAATTTTTTTTGTTATAATTCAATTGAAGAATTAAATTTTCAATATTGGAGGAAAAATTATATGAGTAAAAAAATTGCTGTTTTAAATAAAAGTAAAAAAACTAAAGAAATTTTTGAAAAACAGCTAAAAACATATTTTGAAGATGAGGTTGAAATAAAAAGTTTTTCAGTTGAAGAAGGTATAGAAAAAAAGATAGATGCTGATTTGATTATTGCAGCAAAAATAATGAAAGAAAAAATAACTAAATATGTAAAAAAGGGAGTAGATGTTATTTATGCCAGAAGGAGTCTTTCTATTTCAGCTTTACAAAAGCTTATAGATATTCCTAAAGGTAAAAATGTTTTATTTGTTAATAATGCCCGAATAACCCTTAATGAAGCTGTTTCTTTTGTCAATGAAGTAGGTATAGACCATATTAACATTTTACCTTACTGTCCTGGAATGGAAACACCGGAAAATTTTGATTTGGTTGTTACAACTGATGAATTTGAATTTATTCCAGTTGAAGTTAATGAAGATGAAATAATAAATCTTGGTAGAAGACAGATAAGTTTAACTACTATAATTGAAATTTTAACTAAATTAAATTTATTAAATAAAAATTCTAATATTTTAATTGCAAAATATATTAAAAGACTGGTACAATTAATAAAAAAACTTAAAGCAAATAATACTGAGATTGTTAAACATAATAAGATGATGAATAGTATTGTTAATAATGTTTCTGATGGACTGGTTTTTATAAATGCTAGAGAAGAAATTGAATTTTATAATGATGAGGTAAGTAATATTTTTAAAGATATGGATTACTTTGAAGAAAAAATAGAAGAAATATATAATGAAAATTTATCAGATATACTATATAATAGTCAGGATATAAAATATACTAAAATTAATGGGAAAGAAGTTGTAATTAGAATTGATAATTTAAAAATTGATGATGAGGTAATTGGAGATATTTTTGTTTTTAAAGATGTTACTAAAATTAAAGAATTGGAAAGAAATTTAAGGAAAAAGGCTAAACAAAAAGGTTATGTAGCGCAATATCAATTTTCTGATATATTAGGAAAAAGTAAAAAAATAAAAAAAGTAATTAAAGAAGCTAAACATTTGGCTAAAAGTGAATCAACTGTACTAATAAGTGGAGAAAGTGGAGTTGGAAAAGAACTTTTTGCCCAATCAATTCATAATTATTCTCAACGATCTAAATATCCTTTTGTGGCAATAAACTGTTCTGCTTTACCCAGTGAACTTTTGGAAAGTGAACTTTTTGGCTATGAAGAAGGTGCTTTTACTGGAGCCAGGAAAGGTGGGAAAGCTGGTATTTTTGAACAGGCTCATGAAGGAACAATTTTTTTAGATGAAATAGGAAATGTAAGTTCCAGAGTTCAGAGTAAACTATTGCGAGTTATTGAAGAAAAAGAGGTAAGAAGGGTGGGAGGTTCTAAAGTTTTACCGGTAAATGTTAGAATTATTGCAGCTACTAATAAAAATTTACAGAAATTAATTAATAAAAATGAATTTAGAGAAGACCTTTATTATAGATTAAGTGTTTTACCATTACATGTTCCACCAATTAGGGAAAGAAGAGAAGATATTCCTCAGTTAATTTATCATTTTCTTAAACAATACAATAGAGAAAAGCTTAAGGTTCCACATGAAATCATGAGTAGATTTTATCACTATAACTGGCCAGGCAATATAAGAGAGTTGAAAAATTGTGTTGAATATATTAGTCAATTAGCTCAAGGAGATGAAGTTAAATTAGGTGATTTACCATATTATTTTTTAAAAGACAGTATCACCGAAAATATTGATATTTTAAAGGAATATGAAAAAGAATTAAATCAACATGGAAATTCAGATGAATTCATTTTTATACTTAAAGAATTATATCTGGCTCAAGAACTTAATAAAAATATAGGAAGGAGAAAAATTGCAGAAAATGCAAAAATAAATAATCTTGACTTAAGTTCTCAAATGGTTAGAAGTAGAATTAGTATTTTAGAAAAAATAGGTTTAGTTGATGTTGGAACAGGTAGACAGGGTACAACAATAACAGAAAATGGGATAGATTTTTTGCAAAAATATGATGACTATCATTTAAACAAATAATATACAATGGGTTATAATAGGTTATATTAATTATTGATATAGCCATACAACCCATTCTTTAAAATGTAAAAAAATTTCTAAAAATATATCTTGTCAAAAAAAGACGAAAAGGTCTGTCTAAATAAGGCTTTTCGTCTTTTCTAAATTTTATTTTAGTTATGGAATGAAAAATGCATAATTTTATTATTGAAAAGATTTAAAGTCTAAAATTTATATCTATAAGGAGGACAAAAAATGAAATTATCTGAAAGAAGTCAAAAAGTTAATGCATCTATGACTCTTGCTCTTAGTGCTAAGGCTGGACAGATGAAAGCAGATGGATATGATGTAGTTAGTTTTGGCGCTGGAGAGCCAGATTTTAATACACCTGAACATATCGCAGAAGCTGGTAAGGAAGCTATAGATAAAGGATTTACTAATTATACACCAGCAGCCGGGACTAAAGATTTGAAAAAGGCTGTTCAGAAAAAGTTTAAAGAGGATAATAATTTAGATTATGATTTGGACCAGATTATAGTCTCTAATGGTGCTAAACATTCTCTTTTTAATACTTTCCAGACTATTTTAAATCCTGGAGATGAAGTTATTATTGCTCAACCTTATTGGGTATCCTATCCTGAAACTGTTAAATTAGGTGGAGGAGTACCTGTTTATGTTGAGGCTAAAGAAGAAAATGATTTTAAAATGAAAATAAGTGATATTGAAAAAGCTGTAACTGAAAAAACTAAAGCGATTATTTTAAACAGTCCTAATAACCCTACTGGATGTGTTTATAATAGGGAAGAACTTCAAGCTATAGCTGATTTAGCTGTGAAAGAAGATTTTTTTGTTGTATCTGATGAAATATATGAAGAACTAATTTATGGAGATAATGAACATATAAGTATTGCTTCTCTTGGAGAGGAAATAAAAGAAAGAACTATTGTAATTAATGGTATGTCTAAAGCTTATGCAATGACAGGTTGGAGAATTGGTTTTGCAGCTGGCCCTAAGGAAATTGTAGAAATTATGTCTAATATTCAAAGTCATGCCACTTCTAATCCTAATTCAATTGCTCAATATGCAAGTAAAGTTGGCTTAAATGGTTCTAAAGAAGTAACAAAGAAAATGGTAAAAGCTTTTAAAGAACGCAGAAATTATATGGTAGAAAAAATCAATGAAATTTCTAATGTGAGTTGTAAAAAACCAGAAGGTGCTTTTTATGTTATGATGAATATTGAAAAATTAATGGGTAAAAAGTATGAAGATAAAGAAATAGAAGGTTCAATGTCTTTTGCTGATATTCTTTTAGAAGAAAGTAAAGTGGCAGTTATTCCTGGTAAAGCTTTTGGAAATGATAAGTTTGTTAGACTATCATATGCAACTTCACTTGAAGATATTAAAAGAGGATTAGAAAGAATAAAAGAATTTGTTAATAAAGTGAATTAATGGAGGTGGATCATGTTACTTGATGTTTTATTCATTAGCCTAACAGGAATTTTAGTAGTTTTTGGATTTTTGGTGCTTATGTTTTTCATTTTATCCAGTTTTAAATATCTAAATAAGGAGAAAAAAGAAGAGGTTAAAACTTCTCAGCCAAAAGAAAGCACTAAAATTAGTAAGTCTCAGAATAAGAATATTAAAATAGAAGGTGATATTCCTGGAGAGGTAATAGCAGTTATTATGAGCACTGTAAATCATCATAATCAAAATATAAAAGGAAAAGAGATTAGTATAAAAAAGAGGAGGTAATCGACTATGAAAACATATATAGTTGAAGTAAATAATAATGAATATGAAGTAAAAATTAGAGAAAAAAATGGATCTAATAATAATGAAATGAGTGAAACTAATAAAACAAAGCAAACAGCAAATAAAAAGGTAGAACAGGAAAATGTGAAAAACAATGAACCTAAAAGTGAAGAAAAAGAGATAAAGAAATCTGTTTCTAATCAAACAGAAACTGTCTCTGGTGAAGGAGAAGGAGTAACTTCTCCAATGTCTGGAAAGATTCTTTCAATTAGCGCAAAAGAGGGAGATAGTGTAAATAAAAATGAAGTGATTATGACTTTAGAAGCTATGAAAATGGAAACAGAAATTGTTTCACCAGTAAGTGGAAAAATATCTAAAATTTTAGTTTCTGAAGGTGACAAATGCAAACAGGGGGATAAACTAGCCTTGGTTGAGGCTGGTGGTAATTAATGTACTGGAACCTTTTGCAAAGGCTAGTAACTGAATCAGGACTATATAATTTAACTATCCGTGAGATAATTATGTTTATTATAGCAGGAGTTTTGATATATCTTGCTATTGAAAAAAAATATGAACCATTATTGTTAATCCCAATTGCAACTGGGATAATTCTTAGTAATTTACCTATGGCTAATTTAATGGAAGAAGGAGGATTATTGTATTATATTTATAAAGGAATAGATTTTGGAATTTATCCACCTCTTATTTTTCTAGGAGTAGGTGCTATGACTGATTTTGGACCTTTGATAGCTAATCCAAAAAGTATTTTACTGGGAGCAAGTGCCCAGGTTGGTATTTTTGCAACTTTTATTGGCGCCTATTTTATGAAATTTACACTACCAGAAGCTGCATCTACAGCAATTATTGGAGGAGCTGATGGACCTACAGCTATTTTCCTTACTTCACGTTTGGCTCCAGAATTATTAGGAGCTGTGGCAATAGCTGCTTATTCCTATATGGCTTTAGTTCCAATTATTCAGCCTCCAATTATGAAATGGTTGACAACACCGGAAGAAAGAAAAATAGAAATGGTACAATTAAGAGAAGTAAGTAAATTAGAAAAAATACTTTTTGCTTTAACTGTAATGATTTTAGGTATTCTTGTAATTCCTTCTGCTGGAGCTCTTTTAGGTTCTCTTATGTTTGGTAATCTTATAAAAGAAAGTGGAGTTACTGAAAGGCTGGCAGAAACTGCGAGAAATTCAATGATTAATATAGTTACCATTTTTCTTGGTATCAGTGTTGGAGCAAAAGCTCAAGCTGAATTATTTTTAACCTGGAAAACTTTGATGATTATTGGATTAGGCCTTGCTGCTTTTGCTGTAGGTACAATTACCGGTTTGCTTTTTGCTAAATTAATGAATAAATTTACTGATGAGAAGATTAATCCTCTTATTGGTTCAGCAGGAGTTTCAGCTGTACCTATGGCTTCTAGAGTAAGTCAAAAAGTTGGTCAGGAGGCTAATCCTGGTAATTATTTATTAATGCATGCAATGGGACCAAATGTTGCAGGTGTTCTTGGTTCAGCAATAGCAGCTGGAGTATTATTATCATTAGTCGGTTAATAAAATAAATGGAAGATAAGAATTTAAGGAGGGAATTTAATGTCTGTTAAAATAACTGAAACAATCTTACGTGATGCCCAGCAGTCACTATTAGCTACTAGAATGAAAACTGAAGATATGCTGGAAGTAATAGAAGACCTTGATAAAGTTGGGTATCATTCACTTGAAATGTGGGGTGGAGCTACATTTGATAGTGCTATGCGCTATCTTGATGAAGACCCCTGGCTTCGTTTGCGTAAAATAAAGATGAGAGCTAAAAATACTAAATTGCAAATGCTCCTTAGAGGACAAAATATACTTGGATATCGTCATTATCCTGATGATGTATTAGAAAAATTTGTAGAAAAGGCTATTGAAAATGGGATAGATATTGTGAGGATTTTTGATGCTTTAAATGATGTTAGAAATATGAAAAAAGCTATTGAATTTACTAAAAAATATGGAGGACATGCTCAGGGAACTATTGTTTATACAACAAGTCCAATACATGATATAGACCAATATGTAAAAAAAGCTAAGCAATTAGAAGAAATTGGTTCTGATTCACTATGTTTAAAAGACATGGCTGGTCTTTTGACTCCCTATCGTTCTTATGAGTTAGTAAATAGATTAAAAGAAGAAATTGATATTCCAATCCAATTACACAGTCATAATACAAGTGGAATGGCAGCTATGACTTATCTAAAAGGAGTTGAAGCAGATGTAGATGTTATTGATACTGCTTTATCTGCACTTGCTTCAGGTACTTCTCAACCAGCTACTGAATCTTTAGTTGCTACATTTAGAGATACAAAATATGACCCAGGAATTGACCTTGATACAGTTGTAGATATTGCTGGATATTTTAGAGATATAAGAGACAATTATAAAGAATTTCAGGGTTCATTTGCTACAGATCCAAGAGTAATTACAAATCAGATTCCTGGTGGAATGCTTTCTAACTTAAGAAGTCAGTTAAAAGAACAGGGTATGTTCGATCGTTATGATGATGTTTTAGAAGAAGTACCAAGAGTTAGAAAAGATCTTGGTTATCCACCGCTTGTTACTCCTACAAGTCAGATAGTAGGTACTCAGGCTGTATTTAATGTATTAAAAGGAGAAAGATATGCTCTTGTTTCTAAAGAGACCAGAGATTATGTAAAAGGAATGTATGGCCGTCCTCCAGGAGAAATAAATCCTGAGTTAAAAGAACAATTATTAGATGGAGAAGAAGCTATTGATTGTCGCCCTGCTGAATTGCTTGATAATAAATTTGAAGAAACAATGGACGAAATCAAAGATTTTATCACTAAAGAAGAAGATGTTTTATCTTATATTCTTTTCCCTGAAGTAGCAGAGGATTTTCTTAAAAGACACTATAGATAAAAAAATATAAAAAATCATAAATTATAAAGGGGAATGATTTGACAAATCATTTAAATTTAATATTATAACAATAGGGAACTAATTTATTAAAAATTTAATTAACTAGAGGACCATTTATAACTATAATAATGGAGGGATAAGAAGATGAGAAAGGAGAAGTCTTTATGGGCTAAATATCGTTCTATTCCATTAGTTTATAGGATTGGGGTAGCTTTTGTTCTTGGTTCTTTACTTGGCTTAATTATTGGAGAACCAATGACAGCTATACAGCCTTTAGGTGATATTTTTATTAAATTATTAAAAATGATAGTTATCCCTATTATATTTTTCACATTAATAATGGGGATGAGAAAGTTAACACCTTCAAAATTAGGTAAAATAGGGGTACAGACAGTATTATTTTATGTAATCACTACTGCAATTGCTATTTTTATAGGTTTATTTATAGCTAATATTATTAATCCAGGAATTGGAATGGAATTGAGTACTGATGCGGAAATTGCCACAAAGCAGGCACCAGGATTTATGGAAGTTATAATGAATATATTTCCTGATAATGTGGTTAATGCTATGGCAGAAGGCAATGTTTTACAGACTATCTTTTTTGCTATAGTATTTGGTATTGGATTAGCTATAGTAAAAGAAAATGGTGAAGAACACATTCAAAAAGGTGCTACCATGATATTTGATTTTGTAGAAACCTCTGCCGAAGTTATGTTCAAAATTGTATGGGGAGTAATGGAATATGGTGTTATTGGAGTATTTGCCCTAATGGCAGGAGTTTTTGCTGAATCAGGTTTGGATGTTATTATTCCATTTTCTAAGTTAATTGGTGGTCTATTACTGGCTGTTATTGTTCATATAACTATAGTGTATTTGCTTATAATAGTTGGAGGATTTTTGAAGAGATCTCCAATGTCCTTTTTAAGTGGAGCTAAAGATGCAATGCTAACAGCTTTAAGTATTAGATCAAGTAGTGGTACTTTGCCAGTTACTATGAGGAATGCAGAAGAAAACTTGAAAATTGATGAATCCATCTATAGTTTCACCCTTCCTTTAGGAGCTACAATTAATATGGATGGTACTGCAATGTATCAGGGTGTAGCAGCTATATTTGCAGCTAACCTAATAGGTCAAACTTTAACAATTGGACAACAAATGACAGTTATTTTAACTGCAACTCTAGCAAGTGTTGGTACTGCTGGGGTACCTGGTAGTGGACTTATTATGCTTACTATGGTATTAACTCAATTAGGTTTGCCACTTGAAGTTGTAGGATTTGTAGCCGGTATTGATCCTATTTTAGATAGATTACGTACTATGAATAATGTAACTGGTGATTTAGCAGTTACTTCCTTAGTAGCTAAATTAAATGATGGTATTGATTTAGATAGTGGAGTTTGGAAAAAGAAATAATGTATAAATAATAGGGCATCTAAAAAAGATGCCCTATTATGATATAGTTTTGTGATTAGATGAGAATAGAGGAGGAAATATGACTAATAAAGATAAAATTATAGGTGTAGTTGGGGGAATGGGGCCAGATGCTACTGTTGACTTATTTCAAAAAGTTATTTCTAAAACTTTAGCAGAAAAAGATCAGGATCATCATAAATTGTTAATTTATAATAATCCACAAATTCCGGATAGAACAGCGGCAATTCTTGAAAATGGTGAGAATCCGCTACCAGAATTAATTAAAACTGCGGAAAAGTTAGAAAAAGCAGGTGCGGACTTTTTGGTAATACCCTGTAATACAGCTCATTATTATTATGAAGAGTTAAATAAAAAAATTGGAATAGAAATAATTAACATGATAGAAGAAGTAGCTAAAAAAGTGGATGAAAATAATAATATAAAAAAAGTAGGATTAATGGGTACAAAAGGGGTTATAAAAAGTAAAATTTATCATCAGGAACTTTTAGAGTATGATATAGAAGTAATTCAACCAAATAAAGAAAATATGGATAAAATAATGGAAATAATTTATACTATAAAATCAGGTAAACAGGATAAAAAACAACAAAGTACTTTAACCGAAATAGCATTAGAATTAGTTGATAAAGGTGCTGAAGGTTTGATTTTAGGATGTACTGAATTGCCTCTTCTATTTGCCAAAGATAAATTTAATTATCCTTTATTTATTTCTCAGAATATCTTGGCTGAAAAAGCTTTGGAAAAAGCAGAAAAGTAATTATATATACTAAAAAACCTGTCCTCTTTTAAAAGGGCAGGTTTTTGTTTTAAAACTACTTATTTTTTTTCTTTTTGGCTTTTTCTTCAAATTTTTCTTTGGCAAAATCACTTACACCTTCAGCTGCTTCAGCTGCTTTTTCCCAGTTGCCCATTTTTTCATGATAATGCATTTCTTTATATTCATCTGGGTCTTCTGCAATTTGTTTATCCCATTTTGGATTTCCAGTACCTGTTGAAACAGCAGAAGCTGTGAAAACTTTCTTAGCTATTCCACCACATTCAGGACATTTTTCTTCCTGCTTTATATTATCATTACTGAGATATAATTCTTCAAATTCATTACCACATTCCGTACACTTAAATTTATAAACTGGCATTACCTAGTCCCTCCTTTAATCTTTAATTTATTATACCATTTTATATTTAAGAAGACAATAAAAATTGCAGTAGATCTTTTTTTATATTATAATAAAACAAAGTACATTTATTTAACAAAAATAAGTTAAGATTGTGGGGGAAAAATATGGAACGTTTTAATAGTTACCAAAATATAAAAGCTGAATTGGAAAAATATAATGATTATGCTCCTGGCAATCTAAATTCTGAAATAATAGAGAAATTAATATATAATTTTAAATCAGAGCAAAGAGAAAAATGGGTAGCAGCTGCTCAAAAAATTGGTGAATTGGCAGCTAAGGGTTCTGATGAACTAAGAGATTTTATAGAAAAGAAATTGACTTATTCAGTTAATATTAATCAACAAATACATGCTTTTACAGCTTTGGGAAGTTATTATGGATTCTGTAAAAACCCCTCCCAGGAAAAATTTGAAATTCTAAATCAATATCGTGATAGTAGGGAAGAAGGTTCTTATGTACAGAAAAAACAAAAAATAAAACTTGATGAATTTTTTGATAATTTATTTAAAAATTATAATAAATATAGTGAGTTAACTGCTCAAGTTGATAATGAATTTAAAACTGACAGTAATCAATTAGAAAAAACAAAAGAAATTGAAGAAGAATATTTAGAAGATATTGTTATTGATGAATGGCATCTAAATAGTTTAGTTTATGTACTAGATATAATTGCTAATAAAAGAAATGATGTCATTGGTTTTTTAAAAGGATTAATAAAACGTTCTTATCATAACAATATTTATGTTTTTAATCTACCTTATTTATTTTTGAAGATTGCAAATGAAAAAGAAAATGACTTAAAAAAATATCAACCACTTTTAAAATTAATTTTGGATAATATTGAAAAAAATAATATTGATTTTTCTGAAAGAAGTCATTATTTTAGTATTTTTTATCTTGACCTAATAGATTTGTTAAATATAATATATCCAGAAAAAAACAAGTATTTTAATATTGATTTTTATCTAGAATTACCTCAAAAAGTATCTAGTAAATATAATAATCTCTATCATAATGAGAAAAAAGATGAATATGGTGTTAGAAGAATGATAGAATATGTAAAATCATATTTTAAAGAAGAATTTGCCTGGAAAGCTTTACCTCCAAAGACTAAGAATATATTTTTAGTTTTTGATTTGCTAATAAAAGATTTAAATAATAGTCTTGATATAAAAGATAAAATTTTAATTGTGTTAGAAGAAAAAGATGAGTGGTTAAATAAAAATGATAGATTAATTGATGGTTTTGTGAGAGAGTTGAAATTTTTATATTTTAAAAGACTTGATAACAAAGAAAATTATACTCAAGAAGTTGAATTTCAGGTTTATTCTGTTATTGATTTGGTTCAGAATTGGAATTGGAGTAGCCTTGCAGATAAAGACATTGCTTCAATTATAATTAATGCATTTGATATTTTATGGTTTAAAGGAGATAAAGTTGAAAGAGAAAATTTCTTTAAACTTTTTTATACAATTTTTAGTCAGATCCCAGATGGAAAAATCATAGAAGAAATGCTTGAATACTGCAAAAATGAATCATTGAAGAATATTATTAAAGTTTATCTAAAAGCTTATCGGGTAACTGACCAGGATTCTCCGGAATTTATTAATTATTTTAAATCACTTAGAGATAAAATAGTGTCTGAAGATAGAATACCTGAAGATGTTAAAGAATTATATAATTATATATTTAGTGAAAAATTATCTTTAAATAGAAAATCAGGTAAAGAAACTGTTAATGTATTTGATATTGATACTATTATTAAATTATATGGATTTAAGGAAGAAAGCCGATTACATGATATTAATGTAAGTGAAATGTATGAATTTGAACCTTTACAAAAATATATCTTAAAACCTATTTTTAAATATAAGTTTATTATGGAAGGCGATTTCCTCTTTGATCTTTATAGTGGTTATGGATCTTCTAGAAGTGAAGAAAATTTAATTAAAGAATTGCAAACACAGGTTAAATTAAAAAGTGATAAATTTATTGGCCAACTTAAAGAAGTTATGGATTATCTTGAATTTTATAAAGATGATTATCTTTCAGCATTTAAAAATGAAAAAGATCTTTCTATTATAGATGATCTTGGGAGAGAAATTTTAGAAAATCTTGATGAGTATCAGGAACTTGTAGGTTATTTTTCTTTTCTAGAAAGAGATTTTATAAGAACTACTATTTTACAGGCTAAAAGTATAATTTTTGAAGACAGTAGATATGTGTCAGAAATAAGTGTGGCTTTACAAAACGGAAACGAAGATAGATTGATAAATATATTAAATGAAGAATTAGGGACCTGGAAAATCAATAAAAGGTTAAGAGAAAGATATGAAAATATAATCTACAAATATTTTTTGGAAAGAGGTATGTTCAAAGAATATAATAAACAAATGGTACAAAGAAGCAAAAGAATTTCTCCAACAAGAATTTTAGCCAGGTTTAATAATATTTTAATGAATTATCAAATTATTTTTAGCTTTATTTTAGCTCCATTTTTCTTTTATTTAATTGCAGAACTTTTTACATTACCTGGGTTAAAAAATAAAATTGTTATATTTTATATAGGTCTGTCATTTTTGGTAAGTTTAATTTTATTTCTTATAGCTTTTGTTATGGTTATTTCAATGATTATTAATTGGTTTAAAAATAAAAATGATAATTTATTCAATCGATTTAAAAATAATACTAATATTTCTGAAAAACAATTAAAATATAGAATGAAATTTTTCTTGCCGAAATTATTTGGAGTTATCTTTGTAGTTTATCTTAACTTTACTCTTTCTGATGAAATGTGGACAATAACTCATGGAGTAAATATTTATATGAAAGCAGCTGTAATCATAATTTTTCTGGTATTTATTTATTATTTTATTAAATCAACTCAATTTGATAGTGTACGTCTTTCTGATGAAGTTAAAGGCAAAAGAACTAAGTCAATAATGTCTGCAGGACTTTTTTATAGCTTTTTTGGGAGTATACTTTTTAATTTAATGTATGGCGCCAGTATGTTTAAAAGGAATAGAGGAGAGTTAACCGAAGTTGATGCAATAGATATTTATACTATGGAAAGAATTAATAACTTAATTCCTTTTGATATCAGTGGCTGGTTGGAAAGTTTAAGAATTGTATTACTTAATGATCTCCATCTTCTGCCAGAACTACTAGTATTTTGGATGGTTCAGATGTTCTTTATTGCAATAATTCTTGAGTTTTTCTTGCAAAGAGAGCGAATAGTTAAAAGAGGTTAATTAATGGAGGTATTTAAAATGGATCAAGGCAAAGAGGGTTATGAAGAATTTAAAAATAGAGCTGAAAAATATGTAAATGACAGGGAGAAGGCTGAGGAATTACTTGATGATGCCCTAAAAAAAGCTGAAGATAATAAAGGGCCAATAAATAAAGTTTGGGATGAATTACAATTATTTTTTTCGATAATTAAAGATTGGAAAAATGGAAAATATAAAGATATTCCAGTCGGAACTCTAACTATGATTTTTGTGGCAGTGGTTTATTTTGTAGTTCCTACTGATTTAGTTCCTGATGTTATTCCTCTTGGTGGTTTTGTTGATGATGCAGCTGTTATAGCTTATGTAATAAAGCAAATAAGATCTGACCTGGAAGATTATAAAAAATGGAAAAGTGAAAATTTAGAGCAAAATAAAAAATAATTATATTTCTAAGAGGAGGTTTTAGGTATGGCTATTGCAGAAGTTACGGTTTTTCCACTTGGAACTAAGGAAACAAGTTTAAGTAAATATGTAGCTGGCTGTCATAAAGTTTTAAAAAAGCAGGAAAAAGTTGAATATGAATTAACTCCAATGGGAACTATATTAGAGGGAAATATAAATGAAATTTTTGATATTGTCAAAAAATTACACGAAGTTCCGTTTGGAGAGGGAGCTAAAAGAGTATCGACAAATTTAAAAATTGATGATAGACGGGACAAAAAGGGAAGTATGAAACAAAAAATAAATTCGGTAAATGATAAGTTATAAAAATTAAAGGAGAATTACTAATGAATATAAGGGAAGCTAAATCATCTGATGTAAAAGATATTACCAAAGTTCATGTTGAAAGCTGGAAAACTACTTATAAAAATATATTTCCTGTAGAGTTTTTAGAAACTATAAATTTTGATAAAAGATATAAACTCTGGGAAAAAATATTAAATCATTCTGGAGATGAGTTAGTATATCTTCTAGAATTTGATAATAAAGTAGTTGGATTTCTTTCGGCAGGACCAGCTCGAGAAGAAAGTTTTGATTATGAAGCAGAAATTTATGCTTTGTATGTATTAGAAGATTATCAGAATAAAGGTTTAGGACAAAAATTATTTGAAACTGCTTTAGATTATATAAAAAACAAAGGATATGAATCAATTTATGTGTGGGTTTTAAAAGATAATCCCTCAGTAGAATTTTATAAAAAAATGGGCGGTAAAAAAATAAGAGACTCAAAAATAGAAATTGCTGATAATCTATATGAAGAAATTGCTTTTGGATGGGACCACCTGTAAAAGGGTGGTTTTTTTATTTTGTAAATTATCTTACAATTAAATAAATTATGAGATTTTAGCAGATTAAATTAAAATATTAATAGAAAATATTAAAAATATTATAATTAACCTTTAAAAAGTTTAAAATTACCGACAATTGTTTATAATTTTTATAATATTTTACTCCGCTAAAGCAAAATCTTAATTTTCTTATAAAAAAACTATAAATTTTTAATTATTTTATTAAAAATATTAATATTTCCCTTGACAAATTACAAAAATGAGTTTATAATGTAATTAACATATTAAAAGGAGGTGGGAAACATGAAAGGATTAAAAAAATTTTTTATGATAGAAGATAGAAATTATAATAAAATGCATAAAGAAGAAAGAAAGCAAAATCTAAAAATGGAAGAATACAGAACTGACGGATTAATGTAAATAAAATTACTAAAAATATAAATGGAGGTGAGATCATGAAAGGTTTGAAAAGATTTCTTATGATAGAAGATAAAAATTATAATAAAATGAGTAAAGAAGAAACAAGACATAATTTGAAAATAGAAGAATATAAAGCAGATTCTCTTATGTAAATAAATTATAGTAAAGGAGGAGATGAGTATGAAAAAGATATTTTTTAATAAATATGATCAGGTCGAAGATAGAGTAAATGAGTACAAAGATTTGGAAATAAGAAAGTCGAGTGCAAGTGAAGTGAGACTTGTATGAAAACTAAAAGATTTAAAAAGGTAAAGAATGAAAAGGTCTCATATAAATCAAATAAAGGAGATTTCAATTAAAACCCTCACCAGGAAGTGAATAAAAAGGTGAGGGTTTTTTGTATGTGTGACATATCTCACTGATATTTATAAAAAAAGAGGTTATAATAAATTATATAAGTTAACGTTAACTAACTTATATGTACATAAAAGGTAAAGATTTTTATTATAAAATGTTATATAAATTAAAAAGGGTGATTATTTATGACTAAAAGATTGAATACAGCTGAAAGAAGAGATGAAATTCTAAATAAATCTTTAGAAATAATTTCAAAAAAAGGTTTTTATAATTTAACTATTAGAAATATTGCTGCTGAGATAAATATTTCTGAAGCTGGAGTATATAGACATTTTAAAAATAAAAAAGAAATAATTACTATGTTAGCAGAAGAATTTTTTTGTCATGATACAAAAATAAATAATATAAATGAAAATAAAAATTCAATTAAAAAACTAAAAGATATTATTGAAATTCAATTAGAATTATTTTCAGAAAATCCCCTAATGACTGCTATTACTTTTCAAGAAGAGATATTTAGAGAATATCCAGAAATTTGGAGTAAATTTAATCGCCATCGTGAAAAAAGAGAAGAGCTCATAAAAAATATAATAAAAGAAGGAAAGAAAAAAGGAGAAATAAAAGATTTAATTGATCCTGAAAGTTTTACTGCTATTTTTATGGGAACTATAAGAATGACAGTTATAGAATGGAGAGGAAGTAATTTCGAATTTTCTATTTTAGAAAAAGGTAAAAAAATATTTAGTCAATTAGAAGAATTTTTAAAAAAGAGGTGATTTAATTGATAGCGATTTTTATTAATCTTATAGCATTAATATCATTAGGAATTTCTTTTTATAACAGTCGACAAAAATCAAAAAAAGCATTAAAAAAAGCTTTAATGAAAGGAATCAATTTAGCTCCTCAACTTATATTTATTATTGTTATTATAGGTTTTATATTTGCTTTTTTACCCCCTGAATCTATTGAAGCCTATCTTGGTGGAAATTTGAATGCTGTTCAGGTGATTGCTGCTGCAGCATTTGGAGCAGTTATGATGATTCCTAGTTTAATTGCTTTACCCCTGGCAGGTTCTTTAATAGAGGGAGGAGCTTCTTATACTCCAGTTGCAGCATTTATTACAACTTTAACTATGGTTGGTTTTGTAACTATTCCTATTGAATTAAAAGAATTAGGTAAAAAAATTACTATATACAGAAATACACTTGCTTTAATATTTGCAGTAATAATTGCAATAATTATAGGAGGGATAATGTGAATGATAAAATGGAAGAAAAAAAATCTAATATTAAAGAAAATTTAATGAAATTAATAAAAGTATTAGGGATTTCAATTGCAGCCTTTTTAATATTAAGATACTTTTCTGTTGTGCGATTTCAAAATGCATTTGATATGTCAAGTCGGTATGTTAAAGAAATGATCACTGTTTTTCCTGCAGTTTTAGTTATTATGGGTTTAGCAGATATCTGGGTTCCTACTTCAATGGTAAAAAAATATTTAGGTCAAAGTTCAGGAATGAAAGGAAAATTTTTAGCTATTTTTCTTGGAACTTTACCTGCTGGACCAATGTATGTAGCTTTACCACTAGCTGGAGAACTTTTACGTAAAAAAGCGAGTTTAAGTAATACTATAATTTTTTTGGGAGTCTGGGCTTCACTTAAAATTCCACAATTGGGAGTAGAAATGAAGTTTTTAGGTTTTAAATTTTCGGCATTAAGATTTATATTCACCCTTATTTCAATAGTAATCATGGGATTGATAATGGAAAAATTAATTGATGTTGAAGAAGAACTTTAATCTATTTTTAATATCATAATCACATTTTTATCACATTTATATCCTACAATGTACTTGATAAAGATAAGAGAGGGCACAAAGACCCTAAAACAAAAAATAAAATTACAATTATTCCAGAAAGGGGAAATTCAAATGAGAAATAAAATTTTAGCAATGTTTGCATTATTACTTATTATTCCATTACTTAGTGTAAATGTTATGGCACAGGATTCAAGTACTCAAACTAGTAGTCAAGAACAGGAAACTGAGGTTGTAGCAACAGTTAATGGAGAGGAAATAACTAGATCAGAATTACAACAGGCTGCCGGTACTCAACAATTGATTATGCAGATTGCTCAAACCAATCAGCAATTTGCTCAACTTTTATATTCATCTGAAGCAGGCCAAAAACTTTTAGAAGAATTTAATAAAACTAAATTAGAAGAGGTAATAAATAACACTCTTTTAAAACAGGCTGCTGCAGAATCTGATGTAGAATTAACAGAAGAAGAAAAAAATGAAATGTTTAATAAACAGGTAGCACAAATTAAACAGCAAAATGATTTAACTGATGAAGAATTTGAATCTGCTCTTAGTGAACAGGGTATAGAATCAATGGAACAATATAAGAAGATGTTTTTAGAAAATGAGAACCTATTGATTCAGAAATTTATTGAAGAGAAAGTTCTTGCAGACCTTGAAATTTCTGATGAAGAAGCTAAAGAATTCTATGATGAAAACACTAAAGAGTTTAAACAGGGTGAAAGAGTTGAAGCAAGTCATATATTAGTAGAATCAGAAGAAAAGGCTAATGAACTATATAATCAACTTCAAAATGATGCTTCATTTTCTGAATTAGCTAAAAACAATTCTGTAGATAGTAGATCTGCAGAAAATGGAGGACAATTAGGATTTATTGAAAAAGGTCAATTTATTGAAAAATTTGAAGAAGTTGCATTTAATTTAGAAGTTGGTACAATTAGTGAACCTGTTGAAACTGAGTATGGTTATCATATTATTAAAGTTAGTGATAAAAAAGAAGCTTCAACAAAATCTTTTGATGAAGTTAAATCTCAGATTAAAGATCAATTATTTAATCAAAAGAGACAACAGGCTGTAAATGAATATATTCAAAAATTGCGTGATGAAGCAGAAATAGAAAAAAATATTTAAAATAAATAAATAAAATTTAATAATTTCGTTTGTCCCTCCAAGATATCCCTATCGTTTCTTTTTATAAGAGATGATAGGGATTATTTTCTTGCAGTATATTTAATAAATTACTATAATATATATAGAAAGAATTTTAACCGGGGGGAATTAAATGTCCAATTATATATATAAAGTTTTAATAATTGATGATAACAGTAAGGTAGTAGAAATAATTAAAGATTATTTTCAAAAAGAAAACTTTGCAATAATTTCTGCAAGTACTGGAAAAGCAGGTATTAAAAAAACAAATAATGAAAATCCTGATATAGTTATTTTAGATATTAATTTACCAGGAATTGATGGGTGGAAAGTTTGTAAGAAAATACGAGAAAATAGTGAATTGCCAATCATTATTTTGAGTAAAAAAAATGAAGATAAAGATAAAATTAAAGGTATTAAATTGGGCGCTGATGATTATGTAACTAAACCATTTAATCCTGAAGAATTAATTGTCCGGACAAAATCTATTTTACAAAGAGTAAAAAAAGATTATGATAAGCTTAAAAATGATCAAATAAAAAAATTTCCTCATTTAGTTATAAATAATAAAGAAAAAAAAGTAAAAATAGATGGTTCTTTAATAAATTTGACACCTAAAGAATTTAATTTGCTCTGGACTTTAAGTTCTAATCCAAAAAAAGTATTTAGTAGAGATAATTTAGTGAAAAAGGTTTGGGGTTACGATTATTTTGGAGATATTAGGACTGTAGATACTCATATAAAGTCTCTGAGGAAAAAATTAGGTAAAGAAGTTGGTAGTTATATTAAAACAGTCTGGGGAGTTGGTTACAAATTTGAAGTTTAAATATTAAAATCAATCAAAAATTTAAAAAATTTTGAAAATAGTATCGACAATATTATAATTGGATGATATTATATAATAAATAAATAAAAGGAGGCCAAACATGACTAATTTATTATCATCTCTAAAAATAAAGAATTTGAAAGTTAAAAATCGGATAGTTATGCCCCCACTTGCAACTAAACAGGCTACTAGAATGGGTATGGTAACTGATAAATTAATTGAGCAATACAAAAATCGCCCTAATGTAGGTATGATAATAGTAGAACATAGTTATGTAAGAAGAGAAGGAAGAGTTAATAATCATCAATTAGGCATTTATGATGAAAGTCATATTGCCGGTCTGGGGAAATTAGCTCATACAATTCGTGAAAATGGTAGTTTGGCAGTTATTCAGATTTCGCATGGAGGTAGTGCTTCTAAATCACATATTTTAGGTCGAAGTGCTTTTGCTCCTTCAGAAATAAATCATCCCGGCCGAGAGATAGACGAAATTCCCACAGCTCTTGTTAAAGATGATCTAAAAGAACTTAAACGTTCTTTTGTAAAAGCAGCTTTAAGAGCTAAAAAGGCAGGCTTCAATATTGTAGAATTACATGGTGCTCATGGATATTTATTAAATCAATTTATGTCTCCTTTAACAAATAACAGAGAAGATGAATATGGGGGTAGTTTAAGAAATAGAATGCGTTTTCCCCTTGAAATTGTTAGAGCCATAAGAGGTGCTGTAGGGAGAAAATATCCAATTGCATATAGATTGGGTTGTGATGATTTTCTGCCTGGGGGAATAACAGTTGAAGATGCTGTTGAAGCTGCAAAAATGTTGGAAGATGCTGGAGTAGATTTATTAGATCTGTCTGGAGGTTTAAAAGGTTATGATGTTGGGGAAGATGAGGAAGGTTTTTTTGTATACTTAGGTGAGGCTATTAAACCTGAAGTAAATGTACCAGTTATAGTTACAGGAGGAATAAAATCTCCAGAATATGCAAATAAAATAATAAAAGAGGGGAAAACAGATTTAGTTGGAGTAGGAAGGGCTATGCTTAAAGATAAAGATTGGGCTAAAAAAGCTGTTGAAAAGTTAAAAAAATAAATTTATTATAAAAATAAAACCACCTATTAGTTTAGGTGGTTTTTCTTTTTTAAGCAGGATTATGGCTAAATTTGCGGAAATATAATTATATGTAAAAAAGAATTCAAAGGAGATAGGTGAATTATATGCTTGCTTTAGAAAAAATAATCGCTTCTTTTCTTAGTTTTCCAGGAATATTTTTATTGTTATGGGGAATAGTAACTATATATTTGTTTTTTAAAAAATCTAATATATTTATAAAACTTATAGCTTTAATATCTATCTTATTAATGATATTTGTTTTCACAGGTTTAGGAGTTAAAACTTTAGTATTACCTCTTGAAAATTATTATACAGAAGATAATTATCAACTAATAAATAAAATGCCTGTAGTAGTTTTGGGAGGAGGTATTAATTATAATATCCCAGATAAAAAAGGGGAGTTATCCCAATCCAGTCTTGAAAGGCTTGTTAAAGGTTATAAATTGCAAAAAAAATTGGGGAGTTCAATTATTTATACAGGAGGAATTGCAGTAGGACAAACAGATATAAGTGAAGCAGAAATAGCTAGTAAATGGTTAAAAGAAATGGAAGTTCCGGATGAAAGAATAATTAAAGAGGAGCAGGCAAGAACTACTTATGAAAATGGATTGTATGTTAAAAAGTGGATGAAAAATAATAATGTAGACAATATATATTTAGTTACTTCTGCTATTCATATGCCTCGTTCAAGTGCTGTTTTTTCTAATTTTAATATAGATTTTACCCCTGTAGTTTCAGGTTATTCATATAATCATAAATTGAGTTGGCTTGATTATTTACCTAATAGAGGAGCTTTAACAGCAAATTTAGCAGCATTACATGAATGGCTTGGTTTGATTTGGTATAAAATAAATGGAAGAATATAATATATATTTAGAAGGAGAGATAAATATGACAGCTGATTTACATATTCATTCAACTTACTCTGATGGAAGTTATACACCAGAAGAAATAGTAAAAAAATCTTCAGAAAAAGGATTTAAAACTATAGCTATTGCAGATCATGATACTGTTGAAGGAGTACCTTTAGCTGAAAAAGCAGCAAAGTTATATTCTGTTGAGGTAATACCTGCTATTGAACTTTCAACTTTTAGAGGAAAGGCAGAAATTCATATTTTGGGATATTTTATTGATTATAATAATAAGGAATTGCTTTCAGAAACTAAAAAAATTTTTTCAGCTAGAGAAATTAGAGCTAAAGAAATGGTGAATTTATTAAATAAGCAAGGAATAAATATTACTTTTGAACAGGTAAAAAATATAGCAGGTGATGATTACTTAGGTAGACCTCATATTGCAAAAGCAATGATAGAAAAAGGATATATTAATGAAGTTGGTGAAGCATTTACTGAAGATTATATTGCTAATGGAGGTAAAGCATATGTTTCTAAATACCAGTTAACACCTAAAAAAGCTATTAATTTAATAGTAAATGCAGGAGGGATTCCGGTAGTTGCCCATCCAAATTTTATTAATCATGGAGATGAATTGAATTATAAAGATATAAAAGAATTAAAAAATTATGGTTTGAAAGGAATAGAGGTTTATCAAAGCAAACATGATAAAAAAGCGGTAATAAAGTACAAAAATATTGCCAAAGACTTGAATTTGCTTATTACAGGGGGTTCAGATTTTCATGGAGAAAATGCTCCAGATGTCAAGTTAGGAGATGTAAAACTTAGTGATAAACGGGTAAAAGAATTAAAAGAAGCTACAAAATAATTTTTAATATTTTAGGAGGGTTTTTGATGGCCGATAAAGCTACTATTAAAATACCAAGAAATCTCTATAATAAATTGAAAGAAATAACTGATGAAACAGGATTTAATAGTGTGACGGAGTTTATTGTTTATGTAATGCGTGATTTAGTTTCCACTAAAGAACTTACTCGGGATGCTAGTGAAAAAATAAATAGTGAAGAATTAAGTTCAGAAGAGATTAATATGATTAGAAAAAGATTGAAAAGCCTTGGGTATTTAGATTAATTTTTTTAAATAGTTGACAGCATTACTTTTATATGATAGAGTACTAAATAAATAACTTGCAGAAAATCAAATAAATTCATCGAGAGTGGCAGAGGGACTGGCCCTTTGAAGCCCGGCAACCTACCAGATAAAGGTAAGGTGCCAAATCCTGCATCTACTATTATTGTAGATGAAAGATGAGAGGAATAAAACCCTCTCAGAGGGTTTTATTTTTTTGGAATGTCATTCTCTATAAAAAGGGAATGGCATTTTTTGCTATTTAATTATTATCTAGTAATTTCTGTAGAAAGGGTGATTGAATGATAAATATTAAAAATTTAAGTAAAAAATATGAAAGTGAAGAAGAAAATACTATGGCCTTAAAAAATGTTAATTTAAAAATAAAAAAAGGAGAAATTTTTGGGGTTATAGGTCCCAGTGGAGCAGGTAAAAGTACTTTAATTAGAACACTTAACTTACTGGAAAAACCTACAAATGGAAAAATAGAAATCAAAAAAGAAAATTTAACAAATTTAAGTTCAGAAAAATTAAGAAAAAAAAGAAAAGATATAGGTATGATTTTTCAGGATTTTAATTTATTAAGTTCGCGGACTGTAGCTAAAAATATTTCTTTTCCGTTAGAAATTTCCGGTATAAGTAAATATAAAAGAAAGAAAAAAGTTGATAAATTATTGAAGTTAGTAGGGTTATCTAAAAAAAAGAATAGTTACCCAGCTAATTTAAGTGGAGGCCAAAAACAGAGAGTTGGTATCGCCAGAGCTCTTGCTAATGATCCTGAAATTTTATTATCAGATGAAGCTACTTCTTCACTTGATCCTGAAAGTACTTCTGAAATTCTTGATCTTTTGGCTAAAATTAGATCAGAACTTGATTTAACTATTATTTTAATAACTCATGAAATGGAAGTAATTAAAGAAATATGTGATAAAGTAGCGGTTATTGAAAATGGTAAAATTGTTGAAAAAGGAAATGTTATTGATATTTTTTCGCGTCCTAAAAAAGATATAACTAAAAGATTTATAAAAAATATTATTGATTTTGAATTACCTCCAAAAGTAAAAGAAAATTTTTATAACTTTGATAATCGAAACGGAGAATTTATAAGAGTAAATTTCATAGGAGAATTAACTCATCAACCTTTAATTTCAAACTTAATTAAAAAGTACGGAATTAATGCCAATATTTTATATGGGAATATAGATGAAATACAAAATACTCCATTTGGTACACTTGTTTTAAAATTAGAAGGAGATTATAAACAGGTAAAAGACAGTATTATTTACTTAAAAGAAAAAGGATTATTAGTAGAGGTGTTAGAAAATGAGAGAATTAATAAATCTGTTAGCTAATTATAATCAATTAATGATCACGGGGATTCAGGAAACTCTTTATATGGTTGGTGCATCAGTGATATTTTCTATCATTTTCGGAATTCCTCTTGGTATTATTACCACAGTAACTAGAAATGGACATATTTTAGAAAACAAAATTGTATTTAAAATATTTAATACAATTATTAATATAGGTAGATCTATTCCATTTATAATTTTAATGGTAGCGATTATACCTTTTACAAGATTTATAGTTGGAAGTTCTATAGGGACTACTGCAGCAATTGTTCCACTTTCAATAGCTGCTATACCGTTTATGGGGAGAGTAGTTGATAATGCTTTACTCGAAATAGATAAAGGAGTTATAGAAGCAGCTCAATCAATGGGAGCTACTCCAATTGAAATTATTTTCAAAGTGTTAATTCCTGAATCTTTATCTTCAATTATTCTGGGAATTACTTTAACTACAATAAGCCTTATCAGTTATTCTGCTATGGCAGGAGCAATAGGAGGAGGTGGGTTAGGCGATATAGCAATAAGATATGGATATCAAAGATTCAAACCAATTGTAATGCTGGAGACAATAGTAATTTTATTAGTTTTAGTACAGATAATTCAATGGCTAGGTAATAAATTAGCAGTTATTTTTGATCACAGTTAAATCAAATTTTGAAAGGAGAAGATAAAATGTTTAAAAACAAAAATTACTTTTTAGTATCATTGATTATTATAGGAATTTTAGTCTTTCCTTTAACTAATTTTTTTATAGCAAATAATGCAAAAGCGGCTGATCCTTTAAAAGTTGGTGCATCCCCTGTTCCTCATGCGGAAATATTGGAACATATAAAAGGGAAATTAGCAGGTGTTGGAGTAGAAATTGAAATAGTTGAATTTACTGATTATGTAACCCCAAATTTAGCTTTAGCCGATGGAAGTATAGATGCTAATTTTTTTCAACATGTTCCATATTTAAATCAATTTAAAAATGATAGGAATCTTGATTTAACATATACTGCTAAGGTTCATATAGAGCCTTATGGTTTATATTCCAATAAAGTAAATAATGTAGATGATTTACCTGAAGGAGCGGAAATTGCTCTTCCTAATGATCCCAGTAATGAGGCCAGAGCTTTACAGATATTACATCGAAGAGAATTAATTAAATTAAATAACCCTGAAAGTTTAAAAGCTACTCCTCTTGATATAGTTGATAACCCAAATAACTTTAAATTCAAAGAATTAGAGGCAGCTCAACTTCCAAGAGTATTAGATGATGTTGATGCAGCATTTATAAATACTAATTATGCTCTTGAAGCAGATTTAAACCCAGTGGAAGATGCTTTATTAATTGAAGATAAAGAATCTCCTTATGCCAATGTTTTGGCAGTTCGTAAAGGTGAAGAAAATGATTTTGGAATAAGAATGTTAAGTAAATTTTTGACAAGTAATTTAGCAAGAGAATTTATTAAAGAAAATTATGATGGAGCAATTGTTCCTGCTTTTTAAAAACAATTTATAAAAATCTTAATCCTGGATTTTTTAATATTAAAAAGTCCAGGATATTTTTTTGTTATTTGAGTTAATTTAAGTTATAATTGACTTACGGAATGTTATAAATGAATATAAAAGGAGTGTATAAAGTGAGGAACACTTTAAGTGGTATTAGGAAATTAGTACAATTTTTAAAAGATAAAGAAGTTTCAACAGGGAAAAAACTGTTGTTTTTAGTACCAATTCTTTATTTTATACTTCCTTTTGATTTAGTAGGGGATTTTTTCCCTGTTTTAGGTCAGTTAGATGATATTGCTGTGGCAGTTGTAATGTGGCCTATATTAAAAAATTTCATAAATAATTATTATGATTCTCCTTCTTCTCAAAAATTTGATAATAGTGATGGCAAAACCGTTGATATGGATAAAGATGATTATAAAGTTGATTGAAAATTAATTTATTTAGGGTAGAAAAAGGATATTTGTTATTTTTCCAGTATAATTTAATATAGAAGTAATAAATTTGTATAATTGAAAGGAGAGATAATATATGTTTGGACAAAAATTTAATTCTGTAGAAGTTATAGAGATGGCTAAGGATATTGAAAAAAGAGGTCTTGATTTTTATAAAAAGCAGGCTAAAAAAACTGATAATGATGAATTAAAAGAACTTCTTTTGAAATTAGCTGAGGATGAGCAGGAACATTATGATACTTTTTCAGAAATGTTAGAAAAGGCTAAAGAACTTACTGATACAGATTCTGATTATGTTTATAGTGAAGATGTTAGTGCATATTTAAGAGCTATTATAGAATTTACAGTTTTTCCTTCTGAGGAAGAAGTTGAAGAAAAAATTAATTCTATTGAAGATGTTTTAGAATTGGCTATTAATGCAGAAAAAGACTCCATTTTATTTTATAGAGAGATGATGGAATATAATAATGAAGATACAAATAAAATCTTGAAAAGGTTAGTTGATGAAGAAAAACAACATTTGCTTGATCTTGTAAAATATGATGCTGAATTAGCTTAGTATAAAATGAATTTTGTATATATAGTAAAATGTAGTGATAATACTCTTTATACAGGATATACTACTGATATTGAAAGAAGAATAAAAGAGCATAATGAGGGTAAAGGTGCTAAGTATACTAGAGGAAGAATTCCAGTAGAGCTGGTTTATTATGAGGAAAAAGAAACTAAAAGTTTAGCTATGAAAAGAGAATATGAAATTAAACAACTTAATAGAGAAGAAAAAGAAGAATTAATTAAAAATGAAAAAAGGGAGAATTAATCTCCCTTTTTTACTTTTTTAGGTATTTCTCCAATAAATTTAGGTTCTACTTCTAAATAGACTCCACTTTTATCATAAACTTTTTTTCTGACTTTTTCTATTAGTTCTTTAATCTCTTCTGCAGTTGCCTGGCCTTTATTTATTATAAAACCAGCATGTTTTTCAGAAACCTGGGCATCACCAATATTATAACCTTTCATTCCAGCTTCTTCTATTAATCGTCCTGCATAGTCATTTTCTGGTCTTTTAAATATACTACCGGCACTTGGCCAGTCAAGAGGTTGTTTTTGTTTTCTTTTTTTATTTAGTTCTTTCATTTTGGCTGCAATTTTTTCTTTTTTTCCTTTTTTTAATTTTATAGTAGCTTCAATAGCAATTAAATTTTCTTTTTGAAGAATACTATTTCTATAAGAGAGGTTTAGTTTTTCAGCATTTATTTTTTTGAATTCTCCTTTATAGTTAACAACTAAAACATTTTCTACGACATCTTTCATTTCACCACCATATGCTCCAGCATTCATAAACAGAGCACCACCAAGTGAACCAGGGATTCCACTTGCAAATTCTAAACCTGTTAATTCAGCTTCTTTAGCTTTATTGGCTAAGTTAGAAAGATTAATTCCGGTTTGTGCTATAATTTTATTATTATTTATTTTAACATTATTTAAATCTTCTAGATGAATTACTATACCACGAAAACCTTTATCACTAACAATAATATTACTACCACTACCTAATACAAAAAAAGGTATATTAGTATGATTTATATATTCTAAAGCTTTAGCCAGTGCTTTTTTATTTTTAGGGGTAAGAAAAAGATCGGCTTCTCCGCCCACTTTAAATGATGTATAATTTTTCATTTTGACATTTTCTTTTAAATTTAGACCATTAATTTTTTCTAGTTTTTTTGTTATAATATGTTTGACAGTCATTATTTGCACTCCTTTATATAAAATTTAAATTATTTGTTACTTTATTCTTTCATTATACCTATTCTATCATCATAACTTTGTTTAATTCAAGAAATCTTGAGGAGGTAATTAAATGGAATTTAAATATATCCCATTAACTGATATTAAAGTAGATGAAGGACAGCCAAGAGAAGAATTTGATGAAGAAAGATTAAAAGAGTTAGCTAATTCAATCCAGGAAGTAGGTCAACTTCAACCTATTATTGTAAAAAAAACAGGAGAAAAATTTTCTTTAATTTCTGGCGAACGACGTTTTAGAGCTATTAAGGATAATGGTAAAAAAGATAAAATAGCTGCTCTGATTTTTGCTGAAAATATTAAAGAAGATACTTTGAGACAGATTCAACTTGTAGAAAATTTACAAAGACAGGATTTAAATGCAATTGAAAGAGCAAAATCTATAAAAAGGTTTATTGATGATAATAGTTTAACCAAAAAAAAGGCCAGTAAAAAATTAGGTGTACCTCGTACTACTCTTACTGAATGGCTTACCATTTTGGATGTTGATGAAAAGTATCAAAAAGAAGTACTTAAAGAGGACTCTCCTTTAAGTTTATCTCATATTTCACTGGCTAGAGGACTTGCCAATAAAACTGGTGATCCTTCTAAAACTAAATCTTTGCTAAATAATGTTTTAAAATTTAACTTAAGCAGAAGTGAAACAAAAGAAATAATAAAATTATTTCATAATTATCTCCATATGTCTATGGAAGAGGCAGTGGCAGCTATTTTATTAAAAAGAGAAAGACAGAAAATTTCTGAAAAATTAAATAAAGATAATGGTAAATCTTCTTCTAAACCAGTTAAAACACTAATTAATTCTTTGAATAAAACTGGTCAAAATATTGAAAAAGTTATGTCTGAAATTGGTAATCTTAATCAGGAACAACAGGAAGATGTGTTAGACCAGTTTTTATATATATATCAACTAATGGAGATAATGATTCCGAAAATAAAAGATGAAAATATTAACAAATTAATTGAAAAAATCAAAATAGAAAATTTTTAATAGCTAGATTCATTTATTTTAATTATTTCACTTTTTTGTAAAGCTTCTGAGATTAACTTATCTACTTGAAGCTTTTCTTCTGCTTTTAAGGTGTTTTTTAGTTGAGGTTTAGTTACTGGATTATCAGGAACAAATACTGTACAACAATCTTCATAAGGACGAATAGATATCTCATAACTGCCAATTTTTTTGGCAGTTTCCACAATTTTTGTTTTGTCAGTAGAAATTAGAGGTCTTAAAACTGGCATAGAAGTTACTTCATTAATAACATACATACTTTCTAAAGTTTGACTGGCAACCTGACCTACACTTTCACCAGTTATTAAAGCTTTTATATCTCTTCTTTTTGCAAGTTTGGCTGCCATTTTATACATCATTCTCCGCATGATAGTGATATTATATTTTTCAGGACATTTTTCCTGGATAGCTTTTTGTATATTTGTAAAATATCCAATATGTAGATTAATAGCTGGTCCATATTGACTTAATACTTTAGTAAGATCAATAACTTTTTCTTTAGCTCTATCTCCGGTAAAGGGAAAACTATGAAAATAAATTGCCTCTAAAGAAATTCCTCTACTCATGGCTTCCCAGCCTGCTACGGGACTATCTATTCCTCCAGAGAGAAGAAGTAACCCCTTACCACTTGAACTAACTGGGAGTCCGCCTGGTCCCTCTATAATCCTTGTATATATATATATATTATCATAACGCACTTCTATCTTTAATCTATATTCAGGTTCATGAACATCTACTTTTAGCTTTTTTTCTTGACTATCTTTGTTAATATTCTCAAGTAGATAAGCTCCCAATTCTCTACTTATTTCCATGCTATTTTTAGTAAAATCTTTATTTACTCTTCTGGTTTCTACTTTAAAAGTAGTTGGATAATTTTTAACTTCTTTTTGGAAAAAGGAAAGAGATTTTTTCTTTAATTTTTTATAATCCAAATTTAGTGTAATTCCAGGACTAATTGATACAATTCCTGGAACCATTTTTAATCTTTCTAAAAGTTTCTCAGAATCACCTTCGGGATAAACATAAATCCGACCATGGGTTTTTTTAACCTGATGTTTTCCTAAAGGTTTAATAGTTCTTTTTATATTAGTATAAAGTTGATGTAAAAAATTTGAACGATTTTTTCCTTTTAAAGCAATTTCACCAAATCTAATTAATAGTACATCATACATATTTACCCACTCCTTAATTTAAATAGAAAGAAAATCTAGCTGTTTTATAAGTTTTTTAATAGTGTAATCTATTTCTTTTTTAGTATTATAAGATGAAAAACTGATTCTAATAGTTCCGTTTAACATTTTTTGGGGAAGATTAATTGCCTGCAAAGTATTGTTTTTTTCTTTTTTTCTAGAATGACAGGCTGAACCGGTAGAAATATAAATACCTTCTTTTTCTAAACTATGAACAATAACTTCTCCACGGATATTCGGGAAAGAAATGTTAATAATATGAGGTGCGCCTCTATGTCCTGAAGGATTATTTATCATAAATTCAGGCAATTTTCCTCTATTTTCTTTTAATTTTTTTAAAAAATAATTTTTTATTTTATTTATTTCAGCATCATATTTATTTTTAGGATTAAATTCTGGTATTTCATTAATAGCTGCATTTAATCCTGCAATACCAGGAGTATTTTCAGTACCAGAACGAATATTGCTTTCCTGTCCTCCCCCCAAAATCAATGGATTTAATTCAATTTTATCTTTAATATATAATGCTCCTATTCCCTTAGGGCCATGAATTTTATGGCCACTTATTGTTAAAAGGTCTATATTCCATTTTTCAGGATTAACATATAACTTTCCAAATGATTGAACTGTATCAGTGTGGAAAAAGCACAATTTATTTTTTTCTTTTATTATTTTTCCGATTTCAGAAATAGGTTGGATACTACCAATTTCATTATTAACATGCATTATACTTACTAAAATTGTATTTTCCTTAATATTATTTTCTAATTGTTTCAAAGAAATTATACCATTTTCATTAACATCAATATAACTAACCTCAAAACCTTTTTTTTCCAAATATCGAAAAACATTTAGGACAGAAGGATGTTCTATTTTAGTTGTAATTAAATGTTTTCCTCTATTTTTATAATTTTCAACTATTCCTTTTATAGCTAAATTATTTGCTTCAGTACCTCCTGAAGTAAAAAAGATTTCATTAGAAGTGACTCCGAGTTTTTTAGCAATTGATTTCCTAGTATTTTTTGAAATTCTTTCTGCTTTTAAACCTTTATTATGAAGTGAAGAAGGATTACCATAATTATTTTTCAAAGTCTTATTTATTGCTTTAATAACTTTTTTTGATGGTTTAGTAGTTGCACTATTATCTAAATATATTTCTTTCATAATCTTTCCTCCTACTTAATGTTAACTAAATTTTATTATAACACAAAATTACTTCATAAAAAAGAAGAAGGCTATAGCCTTCTTCTTTCAAAATTTGCACATTTTAATTTATATTATTTTAAGTATTATATTTTAAGAGATTTTCACTAAAACTTTTAACTAATTCATCCATTTGTTTAATATATCCTGTCATATCCTGAATTTTTTCGGAGTAATCACTAACACTGGCACTCATTTCTTCAGAAGACGCAGAATTTTCTTCAGCAATAGCTGCTAGTGAATTTAAATTTTCTATGACCTTAGCTATTTTTTTAGATTCTTCATTTAGATCCTCTACGATAGATACTACCTGTTCTGAAACAGATTCTATATCATTACTAGCTTTTTTATTTGATTCAGTTACTTGTTTTAATATCTTATTACTTTCTTCTAAATTTTCAAATTGATTACTAATACTATTTACTAAATCCTGAACTTGAGCTGTAAATTCTTTTAAATTATCATTTATTCGTTCTCCTGCTTTTTGAGAGTCCTCTGCTAATTCTCTTATCTCATCAGCAACAACAGTAAAACCTCGACTATTATCAGAAGATCTTGCAGCTTCAATAGAAGCATTTAAAGATAGTAAATTTGTTTGATTTGCTATTTCAGATACAGTATCTACTATTTCCATAATTTCTGAAATTTCCTGGGCTAATTCTTTCCCTCTTTTATTGACATCTGCAAAAGCTTCTTTAACATTTTCAATTCTATTATTTACCTGTTCGACTTCATTAGCTGACTTTTTTATACTGTCTACAGCTGATTCTAACTCTACTTTGCTTTTTTCTCCTGATTCTGCTAAGTCTTCAATTGTATTAATATTATTATCTACTATATAAGCTGAGTTCTCTGTTTCTTCAGCCTGTTCCTGTGCTCCCTGTGCAACTTCATCAACAACTGTTGAAATATTTTCTGAAACTTTTCCCATTTCATTAGATATATCTACTATTTCCTCGGTGAAATTGTACATATCATCAGTTCCACCTTTAAGAAAGAGTATATCCTCTCTTATTTTGACTTTTACTTCTTTTAGATTTTGAAAAGTTGATTCAAATTCATCATTTGTATTAAGACTTGTAGCATTATCTAGATTAAGGTCTTTCATTTTATCTAATTCGGATTTTAATGTATTAAAGGGTTTAGTTAGAAAATGAGTAAAAATGAGTCCAGCTCCTCCGTTAATTGCCGTTAAAATAAGTGGATTATTTATTTTGAATAGGTATATTGTCAATAAGTTTAAAATTACCAGACTAAAAGAAATTTTATATTTTATTTTTTTCAAAAATCCAAAAGATAAAATTTTATTGAAGGAGTAATTTTTAACATCTTTAAAGTCTTTAGCAAATTTAATTTGAACTACTAGATAATATTTTTCATTTTCTTTACCTCTTTCAATTTCAGTAATTTCCATATCTTCTTCAAAAAATTCAGCACTTCCATTAAGTAATCCCAGAAAATAATCATACATACCTCTTTTTGATTTGTAAGTTAATTGAATAGTATCTGTACTTAATTCCTCTGGAATTATTCGGGGAGGATTTGCCCCTGATATCATATTTGTTAATTGTTTATGAACAGTATCCATTAACATTAAGAAGTTTTTAAGTTGTCTGCCTTTAAAATAAGAAGGAAACCAGTCTGCAAATGAATAAATATTTTGTTTGCCTATCTGAAACCATAATTTTTCAATATCTTGGTTAGCTTTTTCTGCAACTTTTTCTATAAGGTTAAAAGCTTTTTGATCTTCAATATTCATAAGAGGTGTAATAACTACATCTTCATCCCAATTTGATTCTTTTTTAGCTTTATTTACAATTTCTTTACTATGTAATTTTTCCATAGTTTTAATCCAGGTAGAAACAACAGTTCCTTTCATTAAGTAGCCTCCTTTGAAATTACAATTTATTTTATTTTTAAAATTAAAATAAATTATTAAAACAATAATTATTCCTGATATTTATAATTTTATATATAAAACACTAAAACCCTTTTTTTAAAAAGAAGAAAATATATAAATATTTTAATAACTTACTTTAAAAAGAGTGTCATATATTATATAATTTATATGGTAAAAAGATTTAATTTATAGTTTTAAGGAGGAATTGTGGAAATGGAATTAATAGATACTCATGCACATCTTGATTTTCCAAGATTTGATAAAGATAGAAAAGAAGTAATTAAAAGAGCTATTGATGGTGGAGTTAAAATTATTGTAAATATTGGTTCGAGTATGACCTCAAGTCGTAATTCAGTCGAGTTGAGTCGTCGGTATAAAGAAATATATAGTGTAGTGGGAATACATCCTCATAATGCTGATAGTTTTAATCTTAATGTTTCTAAAAAATTAAAAAAATTAAGTGAAAATAAAAAAGTTGTTGCTATAGGAGAGATTGGGCTTGATTTTCATTATGATAATTCACCAAGGAAAAAACAGAAACAAGCTTTTAGAGCACAACTTAGATTAGCCAAAAGTCTAAACTTGCCTGTAGTTATACATACCCGTGATGCTGATCAAGAAACTTTAGAGATTCTAAAAGAAGAAAAGATTTCTGAAATAGGTGGAATTATGCATTGCTTTGCCAGTGATAAAGAGATGGCAAAAGAAATATTGGATCTTGGTTTTTATATAGCTTTTGGAGGATTAATAACTTTTAATAATTTAAACAATTTAAGGGAAGTTGTTAAAGAAGTTCCTATTAATAAGTTGTTAGTGGAAACTGATGCACCTTATTTGACTCCTGAACCTTACCGAGGTAAAAGGAATGAACCATTATATGTCAAGTATGTGGCTGAAAAAATTGCTGAAATTAAAAATTTAAGTTTAAAAGAGGTTGCCCAAAAAACGACAGATAATGCTAAAAAAGTTTATAATATATAATTTTTTTTTAATAAAAATATATAGAGGATTATGGTTTGATTATCTATAAATATTAAAATAGGAGTGAATAGTATGGGAAAAAAAATTCTTGTTATTAATCCTGGATCTACCTCAACAAAATTAGCAGTTTTTGAAGATGATGAAGAACTGTGGAATAAAAACATAAGTCATTCTAGCAAAGAAATAGAAAAATTTTCTAAAATAATTGAACAGCGTGATTGGAGAGAAGAAAATATCAGAGATCAATTAAAAGAAAATAATTTTTCCCTTAAAAATTTTACAGCTGTGGTAGCTAGGGGAGGAATGCTAGATCCGATTCCTGGAGGTACCTATAAAATTGATAAAAAAATGGTAAAAGATTTAAAAACAGCTAAAAATGGTTCCCATGCATCTAATCTAGCAGCGATTATTGCTTTTGATTTTGCCCGGGAATTTGATCTTAAAGCTTACACTTTAGATCCAGTAGGTGTTGATGAATTTGAAGCTGTGGCCAGATTATCCGGTTTACCAGAAATTCCAAGGAAATGTCAATCACATGCTCTTAATTTAAAAGCAGTTGCTCGACTTTCTGCAGAAAGTATTGGAGCTAATATGGAAGAAATAAATCAAATTGCTGTACATCTTGGAGGGGGTATTTCTATAGCCGCCTTAAAAAAAGGTAGAATAATTGATGTTAATAATGCAAATCAAGGGGGCCCTTATTCTCCAGAAAGAGTAGGGACTTTACCTTCACTTGATTTAGCAGAATATATTTTTGAAAATAATCCAGACAAAAATGATTTTAAAAAGCGGATGCTTGGCAAAGGCGGTTTAGCTGCTTATTTAGATACAAATGATGGTAGAGAAATAGAAAAAAGAATTGAAAATGGTGATAAAAAGGCTAAACTTGTTTATGATGGAATGATTTATCAAATAGCTAAGGAAATAGGAAGCATGTCAGCAGTTTTAAATGGGGAAGTTGACCTAATATTTATTACTGGTGGTTTAGCTAATTCAGATTATATTGTTGATAAGTTAAAAGAAAAAGTTGGTTTTATTACTGATTTAAGAATTTACCCTGGAGCAGAAGAAATGAATCATCTTGCTAAAGGAGCTCTTAGAGTTTTGGAAGGAAAAGAAGATATTTTGGATTATGATACTGAAAGAGATAAAATGAAAGAAAAAATAAATGTTCTTTAATAATTTAGGAGGGATAGAATGTCTAAACCTCTTATTTATATAACAAGTGATATACCTGAAAAAGGTTTAGAAATATTAGAAAAAGAGTTTCAAATAAAAGCAAATGACAGTGGAAAAAGTTTAACGAAAAAAGAATTAATTTTTGAGGCTAAAGAGGCAGATGCATTATTACCTCTTTTAAGTGATAAAATTGATAGTAAAGTAATGGATGAACTTGATAATTTAAAAGTTATTGCTAATTATGCAGTAGGATATAATAATATTGATATTGAGGCTGCTACTAAAAGAAATATTGTTGTAACAAATACTCCTGATGTTTTAACTGAAACAACAGCAGACTTGACCTGGGGTTTATTATTAGCTACAGCAAGGAGAATTGTTGAAACTGATAAACTATTAAGAAATGGAAATTTTGATGGCTGGGCACCTAAGTTATTATTAGGTAAGGAAGTTAATAATAATACTTTAGGAATTATTGGACTTGGAAGAATTGGAAAAGCTGTAGCAAAAAGGGCCCAGGGATTTAATATGAAGGTTTTATATAATAAGAGAAATCGTTTAAATAAGAAAAAAGAAAATGAATTAAATGTTGAATACAGAGATTTTGAATATATTTTAGGTGAAGCAGATTATATTTCTATTAATACTCCCTTAAATGAGGCCACTTATCATCTATTTGATAAAAAAGAGTTTTCTTTAATGAAAGATACTGGAATTATAATAAATACAGGTCGGGGGCAAATTATTAATGAAAAAGAGCTTGTAAAAGCATTAAAAAACAAAGAAATTGCTGGTGCAGGACTTGATGTTTATGAAAATGAACCAGAAGTAGAAAAAGGCTTACTAAAATTGGATAATGTTGTTTTGACTCCTCATATTGGAAGTGCTACTCATCAAGCTAGAAATAAAATGGCAGAATTGGCAGCTAAAGGAGCAGTAGCAGGATATAGAAGAGAATATATTTCAAATATTGTTAATAAAGAAGTATTATAAAATAATAATTAGCTCATTTTTACTAAATTTGATTATATATAAAGGAATAAAGGGATATAGAAAGAAGTAATATTGTTATAAGAATTGAGGTGAGTTATAATTGCAGCAAAATTTAGATGAAATTTTAGAAAAAACTATTGAAACTTTAGATTCTAGCAAAAAAGAAATTTTTTCTATTTCTGAATCTTCTAGAAAAGAGATGGAAAAAATAAAAGAAAAAATATCGGAAGTTAATAATGATATTGAAAAAGTTATATCTGAAATTAATGAATTAGAAAAAGAAAATAGAAAAGCTCGCCTGAAATTGATGGAAGTTAGCAAAAAATTTGATGAATATTCTGAAGCTGAAGTAAAAGAAGTTTATGAAAGAGCTGAAGATACCTCTGTAGAAATAGCAGTTTTACAGGAAAAAGAAGAACAATTAAAAAATAGAAGAAGTGATTTAGAAGATCGACTTTTAAGTGTCAAAAATACTTTCGAAAAAGCAGAAAATTTAGTTTCAAAAGTAAGTGTTGTCAAAAAATATCTTTATGGAGAATTATCTGATTTAAGTGAACAATTTGATGACTTGCAACAAAAACAGGATCTTGCTTTTAAAGTAATAGAAGCACAGGAGGAAGAAAGAAAAAGAGTAGCTCGTGAAATACATGATGGCCCTGCTCAATCAATAGCAAATCTTGTTTTTAGAGTAGAGTTGGCTCAAAAAATGATGGATAAAGATAAAGAAAAAGCTAAAGAAGAATTAAAAACCTTAAAAGATATGGTTAGATATAGTGTAAAAGATGTAAGAAAAATCATTTATGATCTCCGTCCTATGTCTTTAGATGATTTAGGTTTAATTCCAACTATTAGAAGATATATTGAAAAATTTGAAGAACAAACTAATTTAGAAGTTGAGTTAAAAGTTTTGGGAAATTCAAAAAATATTCCTAAAACTCATGAGATAACTATTTTCAGAATAATTCAGGAGGCTTTAAATAATGTGCACAAACATGCTGAGGCCTCACAATGTGATCTAAAAATTGAATTTACTAATAATAATATAAATGTTTTAGTAGTAGATAATGGATTAGGATTCGAAATAGATGAAGTTGATGAAGGTAAATATGGTTTGATCAATATGAGAGAACGTTGTGAATTAATTAATGCAAAAATGAATATTAGTTCTGACAAATCAGGTACAAGAATTAGTATTAGAGCACCTCTGAAGCAGGAACAAGAATAGATATATAGGAGGATTGGTTGGGGATGACAAAAACAAAAGTTTTGGTAGCTGATGACCATAAATTAGTAAGAGAAGGTATAGTTAAATTACTTGGATTTTATGAAGAAATTGAAGTTATTGGGGAAGCTAAAGATGGTTTAGAAACTATTAAAAAGGTCAGAAATGATTTTCCTGATTTAGTATTATTAGATTTAAATATGCCAAGAATGAATGGAATAGATACTATAAAAAAAATAAAAGAAATTGCACCTGATATTAAAGTATTAATTTTGACAATTCATGATGATGAAGAGTATATATATGAAGTTACTAAAGCAGGAGCTGAAGGTTATATTCAAAAAGATATTGAACCTGATGAATTAAGAAATTCTATAAAAGAAGTGATAAATGGTAATAAAGTTTTTCCAGCTAAAATTGAAGAAAAAGTTGATGAGCAATTAGAACATGAAGAAAGTGAACTGGAAAAATTAAGTAATAGAGAAAATGAAGTATTAGGTTTATTAGCTCAAGGAATGAGTAATAGGGATATAGCTGAAGAATTATATATAAGTGAGAAAACTGTAAAAAATCACGTTAGCAGTATATTAAGAAAATTTTCTGTTAATGATAGAACACAGGCGGTTATTGTAGCTTTAAAAAATGGATTAGTTAGTCTTAGTTAGTTTGCCTTTTTTCTTAAAATTAATTATAATATAAAAAAGAAAGTAACATAATAAAAATGAGAGGTGATAATTTAATGGAATTTTTTATTGATACAGCAAATTTGGATGAGATAAAAGAAATTAACAAATGGGGAATTTTATCAGGTGTAACAACTAATCCTAGTTTAATAGCCAAAGAGGGAGATGTAGATTTTAAAGATGTAATCTCTCAGATTACTGAAATTGTTCCAGGACCAATTAGTGCAGAGGTAATAAGTACTGATGCTGAAGGCATGATTGAAGAGGCAAAAGAATTAGCTGAAATAGCTGAAAATATAGTTGTTAAAATTCCAATGACTTCTGAAGGAATGAGAGCAGTTTCTAATCTTTCTAAAGAAGGAATAAAAACAAATGTAACATTAGTTTTCTCAGCTAATCAAGCTTTAATTGCTGCAAAAGCAGGTGCAACTTATGTTAGTCCATTTATAGGGCGTTTAGATGATATAGGTCAGGATGGGATGCAGGTAGTGAGAGATATTTCTGAAATGTTCTCAACATATGATTTAGATACAAAGATTATTGCAGCAAGTATCCGTCATCCACGACATGTATTATTATCTGCTAAAGCTGGCTCAGATATAGCTACAGTTCCTTACGATGTTTTGAAAAAAATGATAGGTCATCCTAAAACAGATGAAGGTATAGAAAAGTTTTTAGCTGACTGGGAATCAAGAGATTAAATAAATATTATAAAAATAAATTATATATAAATTAGAAACTGGAATTTTCCTATAAAATTTTGGAGTATAAAATCATATAAATAGGGAGATTCCAGTTTTTAAGTTTTTGCAGCTTGCTATTTTTTATGTTAAAATAAATAAAACAATAGAAGTAAGGTGAAAAAATGGAAAAATCTATAGCTACTCCGAAAATGACAAAAAAGATTTTAAAAGAACACAATATTCGTTTAAATAAAAGATTAGGACAAAACTTTTTAATTGATCCAAATATTATTGATATAATAATTGAATCCGCAAAAATAAAAGGAAATGAAATAATTGTAGAAATAGGTCCAGGTATTGGTTCATTAACAGAATATTTATTAAAATCAGCAAATAATGGAAAAGTAATTGCAATAGAAAAAGATAGTAGGTTTATTAAAATTCTAAAAGATCAATTTAAAGATGAAATTAAAAATAAAAAATTACAGTTAGTAAATGATGATGTTTTAAATATTAAATGGGATAAGTTTTTAAAGGAATATAATAAAAAAGTTAAAATTTTAGCCAATCTTCCTTATTATATTACCACTCCTGTTATAATGGGTTTATTAGAATCTGATTATAAATTTGATACATTAATATTTATGATTCAAAAAGAGGTTGCAGAAAGAATGGTTTCTGGTCCAGGTACAAAAAAATATGGTTCTTTGAGTGTTGCAGTTCAATATCATACTAATGCTGAAATAATTCATCAAGTTCCTTCTTCTGTATTTATGCCAAGTCCTGAAGTTCAATCTGCTATAATAAAATTGGAACAATATAAAGATAATCCTTATAAACCTTTAGATGAAGAATTTTTCTTTTCGATAGTTAAAGCTATATTTCAACAACGAAGAAAAAATATCAAAAATGGTCTTACAAAGGCTGCTGAAATTAATTTACCCAAAGAAGTAGTTCTTAAATCTCTTGAAGAAGTTCAGATAGATAGAAGGAAAAGGGGAGAAAAATTAACTATCGAAAAAATGGTTGAATTGAGCAACTCATTAAAGAAAAAATTAAAAAATTATTAAAAGTTGGTGAAAAAAATGAAATTTACCAGTCCTACTGATGGGTCACTTAGTTTTGAAAAAATGTATAAAATCATTATGGATTTTATCAGAGAAAAACCAGGATATGAGTATAACCTAATTGTAGGTACAGATTCTCAGCCTGGAATAAATGAGGCTATTTTTGTTACTGCTATTGTTATTTATAGGGTTGGGAATGGTGGTAGATATTTTTATCATAAAAATAAAACAGAACTCAAAGTAGGTATGAAACAAAGAATTTTTTATGAAGTTTCTCACAGTTTAGATACTGCTAGTAAATTAACAGCTAGAATTGCAGAAGAAGAAAAACTTGATAATGATTTAAATGTTCAAATACATGTAGATGTGGGGAATAAAGGTCCTACAAACACCATTATTAGAGAAGTAGTAGGTATGGTTGTTGGTAGTGGTTATGAAGCTATGATAAAACCTGATTCATATGCTGCTTCTTCAGTTGCTGATAAACATACTAAATAAATTTACTGAATTTTAATTAGTTATATATCTAATTCTGTTATGTGAAGAAAGGTGGAATCCAATGCCTAAAAATGTTCTTGAACAAATAAAAAAAGAGGTTAAGTCATTTGTTGGGCAAGAAGTGCTTGTTAAAGCTAATCGAGGACGTCGAAAGGATATGAAAAAAGAAGGGGTTTTAGAAAAAACTCATTCAAATGTTTTTGTGGTAAAGATTGATGATCATGATCAAATTAGACGTCTTTCTTTTAGTTATGCAGATTTACTTACTGATAATGTAGAATTAAAAACTAAAGAAGATGAGGTAGAAATTGGAATTATTTAAATATATATAACTTATATAAAAAGTCAATGATCTTTAAATCATTGACTTTAATTTTTGTAGAATTTTACGAATAATATGTAATTTATCAAGATGAAAGGAAAATCGTTTTTTTTCTAGAATAGATAATAATAGAGATAGAAATTCTAAATAAATTAATATTTTTGAGTGAAAAAGTGGATGAGAGTGGAAGGGGAGATAAAATTTGTCACCTGATATGATATTTAGTCTGCTAGGTGGACTGGGTTTATTTATTTACGGTATGAAGCGAATGAGTGACGGTTTGCAAAAAGTTGCTGGAAAAAGATTAAAACATTTAATCGGATTATTAACTACAAATCGTTTTGCTGGAATAGGAGTAGGGGCATTAGTTACAGCTATTATTCAAAGTAGTAGTGCTACAACAGTTATGGTAGTTGGGTTTGTTAATGCTGGACTTATGAGTTTAATTCAATCTATTGGAGTAACAATGGGAGCTAACATTGGTACAACAGTTACAGCCCAATTGATTGCTTTTAAGTTAAGTAATTATGCATTACATGCTATTGCAATTGGAGCGGGATTTTATTTATTTAGTAAAAGAGATAGAACAAAACAAATAGGACAGATTATACTTGGTTTTGGTGTTTTATTTCTTGGAATGACAATTATGAAAGATACTATGAGACCTTTAAGAGATTCAGCTTATTTTATTGAGGTTATGGAAACCTTTGGCCATTCCCCTATACTAGGAGTTTTACTTGGGACAGCAATGACTGTTATGTTGCAAAGTAGTAGTGCCAGTATAGGTATACTTATTAGTTTGCTTTCAGTAGGGGTAATAGATTATTGGGCAGCAGTACCAATTTTGCTTGGTGATAATATTGGTACAACAATTACTGCAATGTTATCAAGTATTGGGGCAAATAGAACTGCTAAAAGAGCAGCAGCAGCCCACTTTATGTTTAATGTTGTTGGAACTAGTCTTGTAGTTGCCCTTTTTTATATCATTCCCAATTTTGCTGATGTAATACATAGTGTGGTTGTAAGTGTAACAGGATTATTTGGAAAAATACCTTCTCAGGAAAGGTTAATTGCTAATACTCATACTTTATTTAATGTAGTAAATACCATAGTTTGGATACCATTTGTAGGTTTAATGGCAAATATTGTTACTAGAATAATACCTGGTGAAGATGAAACAATAAAAAGAGGATTATATTATTTGGATGAAAGAATGATTGAAACTCCTGGTGTTATTATGGAACAGGTTAATAATGAAGTAATAAGAATGCATGAAATAGCTAAAGATATGGTTTATGAAGCAACTGATGGTTTTATAAATAAAGATGAAGAATTAGCTAATTCAGTTATTGAAAAAGAGGAAGTAATGAATGAAATTGAAGAAGAATTAATGGAATTTTTGACAAAGATTTCTCATTCATCTTTAAGTGAAGAAGATATACAGAGACTGGATGCGTATTTTTCTATAATAGATGCTATTGAAAGTATAGCAGATGATGCATATGATATAGCTGATTTAACCAAACATAAAATAGAGAATAACGTTAGTTTTTCTGAAGAAGCAAAAAATACAATGAATGGTGTTATGGGTAGAGTAAGAGAATTAATATTAAAATCTATTGAAATTGTTGAGACTGAAAATATAGATCTTCTACCAGAAATTCTGGAAGGAGAAGAAGAACTTGATAATCTTCAAATTAAGTATAGAGATGGACATATGAAAAGACTTAATGAAGGAACCTGTAGTCCTAATGCAGGTATAGTTTATTTAGAAGCATTAGAAGATGTAGAACATAT
>JBNJDK010000005.1:0-52382 GCA_051744805.1 Bacillota bacterium | reverse complement strand
ACCATCAAAAGGTAAATCTTTATATCTATTTATAAATTGTGGTTCACCTAAATTCATATAGATTTTAGTTCCAGTAGTTGGAGCTAAATAATTTATTACTTCCTGACTTATAGTTCCACTAGCTTCTTTTTCTTCTTCTGATTCATCTTCTTCCATAACTTCTCCTTCATAAACTACACCTCTTGTAGCATCTACTGTTACAACTTTTCCATCTTCCAGTAATTCTGTAGCATCACCAGCCCCAACTATACAGGGAATACCAAGTTCACGAGAAACTATTGCTGCATGACAGGTTCTTCCACCTTCATCAGTCACAACCGCTTTAGCTTTTCGCATAGCAGGAACCATATCAGGATTGGTCATAGCAGTTACTAAAATATTTCCTTCTTTTACTTTGGCTAGTTCATCCATATCTTCTATTAAAATAACATTTCCTCTCGCAATTCCAGGAGATGCACTAAGTCCGCGAGCTAAAGTTTTTAATTCTTCATTTTTATCATTTTCAGCTTTATTTTCTTCAGTTTCACTTTCTTCTTTTAAAGTAGTTATTGGACGAGATTGTAATATATATAACTCTTTTGTATCAATATCAAAACTCCATTCAATATCCTGGGGACTATCATAAAGTTCTTCAATTTTTATTGCCATTCTAACTAATTCATAAATTTCATCATCATTAAGGGAAGTTGAATTTATTTTCTCTTTATCTAAATAATCAACTACATTTACCATTTTAGTCCCTATTTTATCACCAGATTTTTTTACTATCATTTTTAATTTTCTAGCAATATTTCTTTCTTTTATATCTAAATTTTTCTTATCAACTACAAATTCATCAGGTGTAACTACCCCGGATACAACTGCTTCTCCTAATCCCCAGCTTGAATTAACCATAACTTCATCTCTACGATTATTAATAGGATTAGCTGTAAATACTACCCCGGATTTTTCACTATTAACCATCTTTTGGACCACTGCACTTAAAGCAACCTTGAAATGGTCAAAATCTTTTTCTTCACGATAATATATAGCTCGGGCTGTCCAGAGAGAAGCCCAACATTCTTTTATATAATTAATTAATTCTTCTTCTCCAAAAATATATAAATATGTATCCTGCTGTCCGGCAAAAGAAGCTTCAGGTAAATCTTCAGCAGTTGCTGAACTTCTTACTGCTACCTCTGTTTTTTCTCCTACTTTTTTGTTAAGTTTTTTATAAGCTTTTTTAATTTCTTCTTTTATTTCCTCTGGCATCTCTGAATATTTAATTAAATCTCTTATTTCACTTGCTATATTACTCAACCGATTTGAATCATGTCTGTCTACTTTAGCTATTAATTCTTTAATTTCATTATCTAAATCCTTCTCTTCAATAAAATATTTATATGTATCAGCCGTAACACAAAAACCTGGAGGTACTTTTATACCTTTTTGAGTTAATTCACCTAAATTAGCACCTTTCCCACCAGCTATATCAAGATCATTTCCATCAAGTTCTTCAAACCATTTAATGTACTCCATTAAAGCAATCATCTCCTTTTAAAATTTTATAGGGCTATTAAACTAACAATAATGCACACTATACTATATATTATATTCAATATGTTACACTATATCCCTTCTTTTTTTATAAAAAAATTAGACATAAATAAAAACTGGTACAAAATGACCAGTTTTTATTTATAAACATCTATTTTAATTATTTTTTTTGTAAGAAGTTTTGTATGGTTTCATAGCTCTAGGTTTATCTAATATCTCCTTCATAACTATTCCCTTTAAAATATCTCCTTTAATATTCTCTTTATCAAATAAACTATTTTCTCCAATTTTAATTTCATTTGGAAAATCTTTGCTTACTGTTTTTCTTCTTTTAACATTTGTTTTATTTTTGTTTTCATAAATTGAAGTTTCTTTATTATCCATAAAATCTGCCATTCTACCTTTTTTATTGCGAAAATAATCTTCTTCAATATCAGTACTTTTCTCTGAAGTTGAAATTTTTTCATTACTTATCTCATTTTCTTCAGATTTATTTTTTAAACTCCAATTCGCATTAAATATTTTTTTTCTTTTACTTTCTTTTCCATTTTCTTTTTTTGCCTGTTTATCATTATTTTTATTTCTACCAATTAAAAACTTAATTAAAGACTCGATTAAATTTACTCCTACAATAAAGATTATTATAGTAGGTAATAATGGAGAAATATTCATGTTATCCTCCTTTAGTCTTCCTCATTATTCTTATCTTTATTATTTTTCTTATTATCTTCTTGATTAGTTTCTTCTTTATTTATCTTAGATATCATATCTCTCATATCTGTATCTGCTTCTATATTTTTCAAATTCATATAATCCATTACTCCTATATTACCTGATCGGAGGGCTTCTGCCATTGCCTTAGGTACTTCTGATTCTGCTTCAACAACTTTAGCCTGCATTTCCTGAACTCTTGCTTTCATTTCCTGTTCTTCTGCAACAGCCATAGCTCTTCTTTCTTCAGCTTTAGCCTGTGCAATTTCTTTATCTGCTTCTGCCTGATCTGTCTGTAATTGAGCACCAATGTTTTTACCAACATCTACATCAGCAATATCAATAGATAATATTTCAAAAGCAGTACCAGAATCAAGCCCCTTTTCTAAAACTGTTTTAGAAATAGAATCAGGGTTTTCTAAAACTTTTTTGTGAGTTTCAGCAGAACCTACTGTTGTAACAATACCTTCACCAACACGGGCCAAAACAGTATCTTCACCAGCACCACCAACAAGACGTTCAATATTAGCTCTTACAGTAACCCGGGCAGTTGCCATAACCTGAATCCCATCCATAGCTACCGCTGTTACTATAGGTGTTTGGATAACTTTTGGATTTACACTCATTTTAACTGCTTCTAAAACATCTCTACCGGCAAGATCGATAGCTGCTGCTCTTTCAAAAGTAAGATCTATTTCTGCTCTTTGAGCAGCAATTAAAGCATCAACTACTCTGTCAACATTACCTCCAGCAAGATAATGAGCTTCGAGTTTATTACTGGTCAATTTTAAACCTGCTTTATGAGATTTAATCATCGGACTTACAATTACTGAAGGTACAACTCTCCTTAATCTCATACCTATCAAATCAAAAAAACTAATTTTTACTCCTGCAGCAATTGCAGAAATCCATAATCCTAGTGGTACAAAATAAAAAAACAAAATAACTAACAGTGCAATTAAAGCAATAATCACAATTGAAGATATAGCCATTATTTATTCCTCCTCTATTTTTTTAACAACAACTCTACTACCTTTAACCCTTATTACCTCTACCTTTTGATCTCTATCAATATAATCCCCTTCTGTAATAACATCAATTCTTTCCCCATTAAATTCAGCAGTTCCAGCCGGCCTTAAATGAGTTAAAGTAGTTCCCTTTTCACCAATTAATTTTTTCTGGTTAGAATGAGATGTGTAACCTCTTTTATTACTCTGACTTTCACCTAAAGAAATATTTTTCCAAAACTTACTAACTCCAAATAACTTAATTAATATAAATAATAGAGCTATTGATAAAACCAAAACTGCTGCCATTACACCTAAAGCTGTACTTGGGTCTGGAAAGAAAAAATACAAACTGGCAAAAATCGCTATTAAACCTCCTATACCTGTTATTCCAAAACCAGGAACAACAAATAATTCAATGGCCATTAAAACAATTCCAACAATAAAAAGAACTATTAACCCCCAATGAGCATAACCATTAATTAAATAACCACTAAAAAAAGTGGCTAAACTCAATAAACCAATTGTTCCCCCAACTCCCCAGCCTGGAATTATTGCTTCAGAAATAAGTGCTGCAAAACCTATAGATAAAAGAATAACGGAAAATATTGGGGTAGTAACTACATCAGCAAAAATTTCTTTCATGGATCTTTTCAAAGTTATTATTTCAGAATTAATTAATTTATATTTACCTAATAGGTCTTCATAACTTTTTACTGTAGAATTGGAAATATTATTTTCTAATGCCTCACTTGAAGTTAAAGTTAATAATTTACCTTCAGCAATAATATCCTCTACTTCAATATCTGAATCAACCATAGCTTCCGCAAGTTCAGGATTCCTATTTCTTAATTCAGCAGTAGTATTAAATTCTTTTCTTAAAGCAGAAATATATTTTTCTTCATTTGGTCTTGTTTCTGCTGCTCCAATACTTGTACCTTCCTGCATAACTAATTCTTCTCCAGCCAGAGCAATTAGTGCTCCTGCAGACCAGGCTCTCTCAGAAACAAAAGTAATAGTTGGAATAGAAGTTCTTATAATATCATCTTTGATTGATATAGCACTATCTACCAGTCCTCCAAAACTACTGATCTCAATAATAATCAAATCAGCTTCATTTTCTTCTGCTTCCTCTATACCATTTTTAACAAAAGAAGCTATAGAAGGATCGATATCTGTTTTAACTGGAATTTGATATACTAAATCTACATTTTTATTTACTAAAAAATCTGACTCTGCATGGACATGACCTGAAATAAAAATAAAAAAGAAAATTAAGAATGTTAAAAAAAATAAATTGATAAAAATATTATTCTCTTTTAACGAATTTATTTTTGACACCTCCCGACTTTTATATAAATTTGTTATAAAATTAATTTTTTTTAATATTTTCCTATTTATATATAATATTCGATATTAACATAAAAAATCCTTTTTTAAAAAAATAAGACAGCCATTTAAGGCTGCCTTAAATTCTATCATAATATATCAAATTTTATTATTATATCACCATTTAAGATCTGGATGGCGAGCCGCTTTAGCTTCATCAAGTTTTCTTACTACAGTATTATGTGGGGCATTTTTAACTAATTCAGGATCATTTTCAACTTCTTCAGCAATTTTTTTCATAGTCCTAATAAATCTATTTAAAGTATCTATATTCTCAGTTTCAGTAGGTTCAATCATTAAAGCTTCCTTTACTACTAATGGAAAATAAATGGTAGGGGCATATTGACCATAATCAAGTAATCTTTTGGCAATATTTTCAGTGCTGGCACCTTTTTGTTTCTGTTTGCTACCAGATAATACAAATTCATGTAAACTACTTTCATCATATGGAAGTTCAAAATCTTCTCTTAATTTCTTTTTCATATAATTTGCATTTAACACAGCATTTTCAGTAGTTTTCTTCAATCCTTCTTTCCCTAAAGCTCTTATATAAGAAAATGCTCTGACCATAACTCCATAATTGCCATAAAAAGCATGAATTTTCCCAATTGATTTAGGTCTATCTCGATCCCAATAAAATTCTCCATCATTTTCTTTTAATACTGGAGTTGGTAAAAATGGTTCTAAAAACTCTTTAACACCTACTGGACCAGAGCCCGGACCTCCACCTCCATGAGGTGTTGAAAATGTTTTATGAAGATTAAAATGCATTACATCAAAGTCCATATCTCCAGGACGAGCATATCCTAATATCGCATTCATATTAGCTCCATCATAATAAAGAAGTCCTCCTGCATCATGAACTACATTTGCAATTTCAGAAATATCTTTTTCAAAAATACCTAAGGTATTTGGATTTGTTAGCATTAAAGCAGCAGTATCTTCGTCTACCTCTTCTTTTAGAATTTCAACATCAACCATACCTTCTTCATTTGATTCTATTTCTACTACATCAAACCCGGCCATAACAGCACTGGCAGGATTAGTACCATGGGCAGAATCTGGAACAATTACTTTTTTTCTATTTTCATTTTTATCTTCAAAATATTTTCTAATTATTAATAAACCTGTTAATTCTCCATGTGCTCCAGAGGCAGGTTGAAGAGTAACAGTATCCATACCACTTATTTCTGATAAATAAATTTTTAAATTGAAAAGAATATCTAATGAACCCTGTAAATCTTTTTCAGATTGATAAGGGTGAAGTTGTGTTAATTTACTTAATCTGGCTATATCTTCATTAATTTTTGGATTATACTTCATAGTACAGGAACCAAGAGGATAAATTCCTGAATCAACCCCATAGTTCATTTCGGATAAGCTGGTATAGTGACGAACTACATCTACTTCACTGACTTCTGGTAAATCAGGCTCCTGTTTACGTAAATAATCACCAGTTATTAAATCATCTACTTCTTTTTCAGGCACATCTAATTCTGGAAGGGTATAACCTGTCCTACCTTCACTACTATAATCTTTAATGAGAGGTTCTTTCATCTGCAAGCACCTCCAATTTTTTCAAATATTCATCAATTTCTTCTTTTGTTCTTTTTTCAGTAACACATATAAGTAGACCTTCTTCTTCATTAAATCTATTAAGGTCAACTCCTGCTAAAATACCTTCTTCAGAAAGTTCTTCTTTGATTTTTGAAACTTTTAATGGTGTTTTAATCCAGAATTCATGGAAAAAGTTGTCTTTATTAACTACTTCAAATCCATCTAGATTATTAATTTTATCAGCAAAATAATGGGCTTTTTGTGTAGATTGATATCCAACTTCTTTAATTCCTTTTTTACCCATTGCTGACATATATATAGCAGAAATTAAAGCATTAAGAGATTCATTACTACAAATATTAGAAGGTGCTTTTTCCCTTCGAATATGCTGTTCTCTAGTTTGTAATGTTAAAACAAAACCTTTATTTCCTTCTTTATCTTCAGTAGCTCCAGCAAGACGTCCAGGAAGCTGTCTTAAATGTTTGCGATCATTACGGATTGCCATATAACCTAAATAAGGTCCTCCATAATTAATAGTATTACCTAAACTCTGGCCTTCACCAACTACTATATCTGCTCCCAAATTACCAGGAGCTTCCAGCATACCGAGAGTTATTGGATTAGCAGCCACTATAAATAAAGTTTTTTTATCTTTTAACAACTCTCCAATTTCTTTTAAATCTTCTATAGTACCATAAAAATTGGGATATTGAATAACTACAGCTGCTGTATTTTCATCTAAATTATCCTTTATATTTTTTAACGGCGTTTTAGCTTTTTTTAACTCAATATTTTTTAATTTAATTGATTTAGGTTCTGTATAAGTTTTAGTCACTTCTCTATAAGAAGGATGAACTCCTTTAGATATAAGTATATTTTCTTTACGGGTGATTCTACTTGCCATCAAAACAGCTTCAGCTAGAGCAGAACCACCATCCAGCATAGAAGCATTAGCAATATCCATACCTGTAAGCTCAGCTATCATACTTTGATATTCATAAATAGCTTCTAAAGTTCCCTGACTTAATTCAGCCTGATAAGGAGTATATGCAGTATAAAATTCTGATCTAGAAATCATATGATCAACTATACTTGGTATGAAATGATCATAAGCTCCAGCACCTAAAAATGAGGTGTTTTCAGCAATCGTACTATTTTTTTCAGCCTTTTCTTTAACTAAATTTAATAATTCTAATTCTGATATTCCAGCTGGTAAATCAAATTCTTTATTAAATCTTACCTTTTCTGGAACAGCAGTAAAAAGTTCTTCAACTTCTTCTACCCCAATTTCTTCTAACATATTTTTTCGTTCTTGAGGAGTGTTGGAAATATAATCCATTTATTTTCCCTCCCTGGCTAATTTAATTTCTATTCATTTTCTATATAATCTTCATATTCTTCATTATCCATTAATTCATTTAATTCTTCTTCATCATCAAATTCAATTTCTACTAACCAGCCATCACCATAAGGGTCTTCATTAATTAATTCAGGACTATCTAGAAGATCTTCATTAACTTCAACAACTCTTCCACTTAAAGGCATATATACATCTGAAACTGTTTTAACTGATTCAATAACAATAAATTGATCATCTTTATCATATTCATCACCATTATCTGGCAATTCAACAAAAACAACATCTCCTAATTCACTCTGAGCAAAATCACTAATTCCAACTACAGCAGTATTTCCATCAACACTAACCCATTCATGATTTTCAGCATAATATAAATCTTTTGGTATTTTCATTTTTATTCCTCCTAAATTTATTTTAATTTTTTTCCTTGACATAATTTTAAATCAATTTTCTTTCACTTTTCATATCTAAACTAATCACTTTAAATAAATGGTGTTTTTACTATTTCTGCTTTTACTTTCCTGTTTCTAATCACAATTTCAATTTCATTACCTATTTCAGCTTCTTCAACATTTACATATCCTAAACCAATATTCTCATTTAAACTCGGTGAAAAACTTCCACTAGTAACTCTACCTATTTTCCTATCATTTTTGTTTATATCATAACCATGTCGGGGAATACCTCGATCAATCAATTTAAAACCAATTAATTTTTTTTCAGGCCCAATTTCTTTTACCTGTTTAATTTTTTCTTTACCAATAAAATTGTCTTTTGTTAAATCAACAGCAAAATTCAATCCGGCTTGAATTGGGTTTGTATCTTCATCAATATCATTACCATACAGACACAATTTCTTTTCAAGTCGAAGAGTGTTTCTTGCCCCAAGACCTGCAGGTTTCAAATCAAATTCTTTTCCCACTTCAATAATTTCATCCCAGAGTTCAACAAGGTCATTTGAATCACAATATAGTTCAAATCCTTTTTCACCAGTATATCCTGTTCTTGAAATTAAAGTTTTTATATTTGCTACTTTGTCCTCAATAAATCTAAAATATTTAATTTCACCTAAATCAACTTCAGTAAGCTCTTCCAGGATTTTTTCAGAATTTGGCCCCTGTAATGCTAATAGTCCATATTCTTCAGATAAATTTTCTACTTTTACTTCACCTTTTAAATTATCTTTTATCCAATTGAAATCTTTTTGAATATTTGCAGCATTTACTATTAATAAATATTCTTTATCTGCTATTCTATAAACCAAAAAATCATCTTTTATACCACCTTCAAAATTACACATAAGTGTATAGGTAGCCTGTCCTATACTTAAATTACTGATGTTATTTGTTAGTAAATTTTGGAGATTACTAAGAACATCTTTTCCACTCACCTTTAGTTCTCCCATATGTGAAACATCAAATAATCCAGCAGTATCTCGAACAGCTTTATGTTCTTTTATTATACTTGAATAATGAACTGGCATTTCCCAACCACCAAAATCAATCATTTTTGCGCCTAAATTTTTATGTCTCTCATTTAATGGTGTTTCTTTGATATTAACCACCTCCTATTAAATTACAAAAAGGAAGCAAAAGTATTTAAACTTTTTGCTTCCTCTGTCCTCATTAGTTCAGAGTTACGTCCACCCAGATTGCGTCTGCCTGAGAGTTTCAGCATAATCTGCCTTGCTCCTTCGGCGGCCATTTCTTGACCTCTCACCTGAGCTTCATCCGTCACTATTTAATTATATATTTATATTATACAATATAATTATAATTTTGTAAAGAAAGAAATATTAACCAGGAGGCCATTGTAATTGTCTACCTCCTAATAGATGAAAATGAACATGAAAAACTGTCTGTCCCCCATCTTCATTACAATTACTTACAAGACGATAACCATCTGCCTCAATCCCTTTTTTCTCTGCTAAAGCAGCAGCAACTTGATAAATATGACCTACTAATTCTTTATCCTCCATTTTTAAATCATTTAAAGTAGGAATATGCTTTTTAGGTACTATTAATAAATGTACCGGAGCTTTTGGATTAATGTCCTCAAAGACAACTATTTTTTCATCTTCATATTCTATTTCTGTGTCTGTTTTACCAGAAGCAATTTTACAAAAAAGACATTCACTCATATTCTCCCCCCTTTCTATTAAATGATTTTCCCAATACTTTTTTCATAATTATAAGGTTTTACTATTTTAACTTTTTTTAATTTATTTTTGTAACTATCATTATCATCTATTAAAACCTGTAAATAATTATCAGTTACTCCAGTTAACATACCTGTTTTAGAATCACGATTTTCTTCAATAACCACTCTTTTTACTTTATTAATAAATTTACTCTGGTAATTTTTCATTAATTTTTTATTAATTTCAATTAGTTTATTTCTCCTTTTCTTTTTGATTGGGTCAGGTATTTTAGGTTCCATGTCTGCTGCCGGTGTTCCCTGGCGAGGTGAAAAAGGAAAAACATGTAAACGGCTAAAATTTATTTTTTTAACGAAATTTATTGTCCTTTCAAAATCTTTATCTGATTCACCGGGAAAACCAACTATAACATCAGTAGTTATAGCTATATCTGGAATTTCATTTCTTAAAATATTGATTACTTTAGAAAATTCTTCCACAGTATATGGTCTATTCATAGCTCTTAAAATAGCATTACTTCCATTTTGTAATGGTAAATGTAGATGAGAACAAAGTTTTTGACTTTCTTTTATTAAGTAAATTAATTTACTATCAATTTCTGTCACTTCAATAGAACTTAATCTTAAACGAAAATCTCCTTTGATTTGAACTATTTTTTCAACAAGTTTACTCAATTGATTTTTTTTATTTTTATCTAAACCATATTTTCCTAGATGGGTTCCAGTCAATACTATTTCCTTTATATCTTTATTAATAAGTTTTTTAATCTCTTTGATAATTGATTCAGATTCCCTACTTTTTATAGGACCTCTAGCATAAGGAATTATACAATAACTACAAAATTGATTACATCCATCTTCTATTTTTATATTAGCTCTAGTTCTTTCATTTATTTCATTAAGATGCATATCTTCAAATTTTTGTATATTATCAAATTCTTTCATCTCACTTAAAAAAATATTATCTTCATTTTCCTTTTTCTCTAATAATTCTACTATGTTTTTTTTACCACTACTACCTATTATATAATCTACTTCTTTAATTTCCTCTACTTCAGAGGTAAAAGCCTGGGGATAACAGCCTACCATAACTACTTTTGCCTCTGGATTTCTTCTTTTTGCCCTTCTTACTCTTTTTCGAGATTTACTGGCAGCCTGATTTGTTACAGTACAGCTATTTATAATATAATAATCTGCTTCATCCTGAAAATTTACAACTTCATAACCTGATTTTTTAAATAAATTTATCATTCCCTCAGTTTCATATTGATTAACCTTACACCCAAGGGTATAAAAGGCAACTTTTTTCACTATCTATCCTCCTAAATCTCCAAGTTCATATAATAATATTGATATTCCTACAATTGGAGCAGTTTCTGTTCTCAAAATTCTTGGTCCCAAAGTTACTAAATTAGCACTTAGCTCATCTTTAAAAAATAAAATTTCTTTTTCATTAAATCCACCTTCTGGACCAACTATTAATAATATATTATTCTCTTTGTTTATATTTAAATCACTAACAATTTCTGATAGATTTTTTTCTTTTTCAGAAGCCCATAATACAAGAATAAAATCATATTCTTCTTTTATATTTTTCAATTTATTAATCGAAAATATATCATTGACTTCAGGAATAATACCACGCTGTGATTGTTTTGCCGCTTCCTCAGCTATCCTTTGCCATCTAGAAATTCTTTTTTTCTTTTTCTTTCCCTTTAATTTTACTATTGTTCTTTTAGTATCCAAAGGTATTATTTTCTTTACACCTATCTCAGTTGTTTTTTTAACAACTAATTCCATATTTCTTTTTTTGGGAATTGCCTGAGCTATTGTAATACTATGGAAAGGTTCATTTTTGTTTTTTTCTCTTTTTAATATTTTACCTTTTATTTGATCAGAAGTAAAATCTTTTAATTCAACAATTAAATCATAACCATCACCTGTACAGGCAATAATCTTATCCCCTTTTTCCAGTCTTAATGATTTTGAAATATGTTTATAATCTTTTCCCGAAATTTTTACATAATCATTTTTTACCTGTTCTTCCTTTATAAAAAATCTATGCAAAAAAATCATCCTCTCTCAAACATAGTATATATTACAGTCTATTTTTTTCTGCTTTATTATATTTTACAATTAATTTTTAAACTTTGTCAATAATTATCCATAAAAAAATATACCCCACCGAAGTGGGGAAATAATTAATAATATTAAATTTTAACCAAAAGCATCTTTCACTTTTCTAAAAAAACCCTTTTTTTCCGGGTTTATTTCATCACCACTAAGTTCAGCAAACTCTTTTAATAAATCTTTTTGTTCCTGACTTAAATGTTTTGGAATAATAACCTTTGTTTTAATATATTCATCACCACGACCACGACCATTAAGATGTGGTATACCTTTATTTTTTAATCTAAAAGTAGTTCCAGGTTGTGTCCCTTCAGGTATAGTAAATTTAACTTTTCCATCTAAGGTAGGCACTTTTATTTCATCACCAAGTGTTGCCTGTACAAAGTTGATAGGCACTTCACAATAAATATCATCACCTTTACGATCAAATATTTCATGTTCTTTTACACTAATTATAATATATAAATCTCCACTTGGAGCTCCTTTTTCTCCTGCTTCACCTTCTCCTGCCATACGCAGTCTATTTCCATCTTGAACTCCTGCGGGAATATTTACTGTTAAATTGCGATGCCTTCTCTGTTTACCAGTACCATTACAATCAGGACATGGTGTTTTTACTATTTTACCAGTACCACCACATCTATCACAGGTTTTTGTCTGGGTGAATTGTCCAAAAGGAGTTCTTTGACTTACTCTCATTTGTCCAGTACCATCACACTTTGGACAGGTTTTTACATCTGTTCCAGGTTTGGCTCCATTTCCTCCACAAGTTTCACATGTTTCAGTACGGGGAATAGTAATTTCTTTTTCAGCTCCAAATGCAGCTTCTTCAAAAGTTATCTCCATTCTGTATTGCAAATCCGAACCTTTACGTGGACCACGTCTTCGGCTACCACGTCCACTACGTCCTCCAAAAAACATATCAAAAATATCTTCAAAACCACCAAAACCACCCTGGGCAAAATCATCAAAATTAAAGTCATCATCATTAATACCAGAGTGTCCATATCTATCATAACGTTTTCTTTTATCAGGGTCACTTAGAATTTCATAAGCTTCAGATATTTCCTTGAATTTTTCAGAAGTATCTGAATCATCTTTATTCATATCTGGATGATATTTTTTAGCTAATTTTCTATATGCTTTTTTAATTTCTTTTTGACTGGCATCTTTATCCACACCAAGTATTTCATAATAATCTTTTTGACCTGCCAATAAAATCACCACCTTTTTCTAATAGCATTGAAAAGAAGGGGATGGACTCCCCTTCTTTTCTATTATCAAAGTCCAATTATTTATCTGTTTTTACTCATCATCATTTACTTCTTCATAATCTACATCAACTGTTTCATCATCATCATCTGTTTGAGCTCCAGCTCCTGGTCCTCCAGGCTGACCTTGAGCACCTTCAGCATTTTGCTGGGCCTGAGAATAAATCTGAGTACTTAATTCTGTTAATTCTTCATTTAAGGCTTCCATTTTTTCTTTAATTAATTCTATATCATCTTCATTTTCCTCAAGCGCTTCTTTTAATTCATCTTTTGCTTTTTCAACTTTATCTTTAAGTTCATCATCTACTTTATCTCCAGCTTCATCTAGAGTTTTTTCTGTTTGATGAACAAGAGAATCAGCTTCATTACGTGTTTCTACTCTTTCACGTTTTTTCTTATCTTCTTCAGCATGTTCTTCTGCTTCTTTTTTCATTTGTTCTATTTCTTCTTCAGAAAGTCCACTGGTAGATTCAATGGTAATATCATTTTCTTTACCTGTTCCTTTATCTTTTGCAGAAACATGAACAATACCATTTTCATCTATATTGAATTCTACTTCAATCTGAGGTACACCTCTTGGTGCAGGTGGAATTCCAGTAAGTTGGAAACGACCTAAAGTCTTATTATCTTTAGCCATTTCTCTTTCTCCCTGTAGAACATGAATATCTACACTGGTTTGATTATCAGCTGCTGTTGAGAATATTTTACTCTTAGAAGTTGGAATAGTTGTGTTCTTAGGAATTAATTTTGTAAATACTCCTCCAAGAGTTTCAATACCTAATGATAATGGAGTTACATCAAGAAGAACGACATCATCAACATCTCCAGATAGTACTCCACCCTGAATTGCAGCACCAATAGCTACTACTTCATCAGGATTTATACCTTTATGAGGATCTTTACCAATTAGATCTTTAACAGCATCCTGTACTGCTGGAATTCTAGTTGAACCACCAACAAGAATTACTTCATCTATTTCAGAAGGATCCATTCCAGCATCATCAAGTGCAGTTTGACTTGGATCCATAGTTTTCTTAACAAGATCTTCAGTTAGTTCATTGAACTTAGCTCTTGTAATATCTACATCAAGATGTTTTGGGCCATCTTCTGTTTGGGTTATAAATGGTAGATTAATATTTGTTTCTTTTACAGAAGATAATTCTTTTTTAGCATTTTCAGCTGCATCTTTTAAGCGCTGTAATGCCATATTATCTTTTCTTAAATCAATTCCATTTTCGCTTTTAAATTTCTTTGCTACATAATCTATAATTCTCTGGTCAAAGTCATCTCCACCAAGTTCATTATTACCATTAGTTGCAACAACTTCAAATACACCGTCTCCTAACTCTAAAATAGATACATCAAAAGTTCCTCCACCAAGGTCATAAACTAAAATTGTTTGATCTTTATCATCATCAAGACCATAAGCAAGTGATGCAGCAGTTGGTTCATTTATAATTCTTTTTACTTCCAAACCTGCTATTTTACCTGCATCTTTAGTTGCCTGACGCTGACTGTCTGTAAAATAAGCTGGAACAGTTATTACAGCTTCTTTTATTTCTTCACCAACATATTCTTCTGCATCTCTTTTTAATTTCTGCAAAATCATAGCAGAAATCTCTTGTGGTGTATAATTTTCACCATTAAGTTCTACATTATAATCAGATCCCATTTTTCTTTTAATAGATTTTACTGTTTGGTCGGGATTAGTAATAGATTGTCTTTTAGCATGTTCTCCAACAATACGCTCACCTTTTTTAGAATATGCAACTACAGATGGTGTAGTTCTATTACCTTCTTTATTTTGAATAACCGTAGGTTCTCCACCTTCCATAATTGCCATACAAGAATTTGTAGTACCAAGATCAATACCTAATATTTTACTCATTCTTACATTCCTCCTTATCAACTAATTGTTATTTTTATATTAATTCAATTTATTTATTTTGCCACTTTAACCATGGCAGGTCTTATAACTTTATCCTCAATCAAATAACCTTTTTGCATTTCCTCAACAATTATACCTGAATCCTCTTCACAATCCTCAACTTGCATAATAGCCTCATGATATTTATGATCAAATTCTTCACCAACAGTACAAATTTTCTCCAATCCCTGACTTTTAAGATTATTTATTAATTGCTTATAAATCATTTCCACACCAGTTCTCAAGTCATTTTCTTCTCCTTCAGAAGAAAGGGCTCTTTCAAAATTATCAATTACTGGTAAAATTTCATTAACTAATTCAATTTTAGATTCAAGTGCTATACTTTCTTTTTCTCTTTTAGTTCTATTTCGATAGTTAACAAAATCAGCCTGCAGTCTTTGTAGCTTATTATAATATTTGTCCTTCTCTTCTTCTAATGAAGCTACTTCTTCTTCCAAAGAGTTTATATACTCAATCAAATCAACTCTTTCCATATCTGCAAAAGCTGTTTCATCATTCTCTTCTTCTTTTTCTAATTCTTCTTCCTTTTCAACTTCTTCTTGTTTTTCCTCTTTTTCTAATTGACTAGAATCTTCTTTAATTTTTTCTTCTTCTACTTCTCCATTCTCTACTTTATTAATATTTTCTTTTTCTTCAGTATTTTTATCAGTCATTTTATATCACCTACTTGATTTAGATATTATTTCACCTAACATATCAGCCACAAAATCAACTGTAGAAATAACCTGAGGATACTTCATTCTTGTAGGTCCAATTACACCTATTTTACCTACAGCTTTACTATTCAAACTATAAGTAGCAAAGACAAGACTACAATTTTGGATTTCTTCAAGCTGATTTTCATGACCAATTTTAACCTCTACACCTTCTTTAGATACACTACCTAATAAACGTCGGAGTGTATCTTTGGTATCAAGGATGTTTAAAACTTGTTTCAATGTTTCCAGATCATTAAATTCAGGTTGATCCAGGATATAAGAAGTACCTCCAAGATATATCTGGAAATCCGCTGGTTCTACTAAAATCTCCAATTCATCATTTATAATGTCAATCAATTTTCTTGAAACATTAATCCTTTTCTCTAATTCTAACTCCAACCTTTTCATAAAATCTTTATCAAGATCTTGGAGGTTTCTACCTTCAAGTTTGTCAACTAAATAATTATTTATATATCTTATTTGTTTTGTTGAAAGATCCTGGTTCAGATTTATGATTTTGTTGTTAACCATACCAGTATCAGTTATCAAAATTATCATCAATGAATCAGAGGTAACCTGTAATAGCTGAACCTTTCTTATTTTACTTTTTTCTAATTGTGGTTCACTAACCATAGCTGTATAATGAGTTAAATTAGATACCATTTTTACTGTTGCTGAAATGATATCTTTAACTCCTTTTTCTTCACTATATAATTTCTGCAAAGAACGCTGTAAATTAGTAGAAATAACTTTCTTTTGTTCCATTAATACATCTACATAAAACCTATATCCTTTATCAGATGGTATACGGCCTGCTGAAGTATGTGGTTGTTTCAGGTAACCCATATCTTCTAGATCCGCCATCTCATTTCTAATAGTGGCTGAACTAACACCAAAATCATAATTTTTGGCAAGAGTTCTAGACCCAACTGGTTCAGCCGTTAGAATATGCTCCTGAATGATGGCCTTCAGAATTTTCTTTTTGCGTTCACTAATATTATCAACCATCATTTTCACCCCTTTGTTAGCACTCGATTACATTGAGTGCTAATAACTATTAATAAAATAACATATTCCTTTATTTTTGTCAAATGAATATAACTAAATAAATTCCAGAAAAACCTGATTTCCTAAAAATTTTCCTTTCTCAGATAATTTTATATTTTTATTATTTTTAATAAGTAAACCTTTTGAAATCAATTTTTCAATTTCTTCTTCATATACATTATCTATATGCTTATTAAAAGTTTGATAAAAATCTTCAAAATTAATACCTTCCATTAATCTTAAGCCTAAAAATATTTTTTCAGACATTCTTTCTTCTAAACTTAAATTATTATAATTTTTTAAAGGTAATTTATTTTCTTTTAAGATAGCTATATATTTTTTTAAGGAAGTATAATTTGAAAATCTTGTTTTTGAAGAGAAACTATGAGCAGAAGGACCCAATCCTAAATAAGGTTCATATTTCCAATAAATTAAATTATGTTTTGATAAATAACCCTCTTTACTAAAATTAGAAATTTCGTATTGCTTTATATTAGCTTCAGAAAGTTTTTTTATAGCATATTGATACATTTTAGCATCAATTTCCTGACTAACTGGCTTTAAAACCTTATTATTAATTTGTTTATGAATAAGTGTTCCTTCCTCAACCTGAAGATTATAAAGAGATAAATGGGGAGGATCATATTTAAGTGCTAATTTAATATTGTTTTTCCAGTTTTCAAAGCTCTGTTCAGGAATAGCAGATATAAGATCAAAATTATAATTAGAAAAAATTCCACTTACTTCTTTTATAGTTTTTTTAGCCTTTTTACTATTATGAAGTCGACCTAATCTATCCAATTCTTTATCATTAAAAGACTGAACTCCAACACTCATCCGATTAATTCCTGCCTGTTTATAACCTTTTAATTTTTCTTTATTTAAAGAATTTGGATTGGCTTCAAGTGTAATTTCAACATTTTTTAAAATTGAAAAGTCTTTTTTTATTATTTCCAAAATTTCTTTAACATCTTCTGGTCTTAAAAGGCTTGGAGTACCTCCCCCAAAATATATTGTTTTTATTTTAGCATTTATATTAGAGCTATATAGCTTTATTTCTTTTTTTAATGAATTTAAATATTTAGCAAAGAGTGATTTTTTATATTTTAATGAATAAAAATCACAATAAGAACATTTTTCAACACAAAAGGGAATATGAATATATAAACCTAAATCATCTTTGATTTCATCTAAAAAATCAAGTTGCTTATTACTAAGCATTTTAGTCGTCTCCTCTTTCCAAAATAGCCATAAAAGCATCCTGAGGTATATCTACACTACCAACCTGCTTCATTCTTTTTTTACCTTCTTTTTGTTTTTCCAGTAGTTTTCTTTTACGGGAAACATCTCCACCATAACATTTTTGTAACACATCTTTTCTCTGAGCAGGTATGGTTACTCTGGCAACAATATTATTACCAATAGCAGCCTGAACAGGAACTTTAAACATATGTCTTGGAATTAATTCTTTTAATTTGCGAGCCAGTGATCTACCTTTAGGTTCAGCATTGTCACGATGAACAATTGTGGATAAAGCATCAACTGGTTCTTTATTAACAAGAATATCAAGTTTAACAAGATCAGCAACTCTATACCCAATAGGATCATAATCAAGTGTTGCATAACCTCTTGTTTTAGATTTTAATTTATTGAAAAAATCAGTAATGATTTCACTTAAAGGCATTTCATATTTTAAAGAAACCCTGCTTTTATCTATATACTGCATATCATTAAAAATTCCCCTATTATCTTCGCAAAGTTTCATCGCCTGACCAATATATTCTTCTGGCAAGTGAATATCAGCTTCTACAAACGGTTCTTCTATCTCCTTAATTTCATTTTTATCTGGAAATTCTGCTGGATTTTCTATTTCAAGTTCTTCTCCATTTTCTTTAGTTATTTGATAAACTACACTTGGAGCAGTAACTACAATATTTAAATCAAATTCTCTTTCAAGTCTTTCCTGAATTATCTCCATATGAAGTAATCCTAAAAAACCACATCTAAAACCAAATCCAAGTGCTTCTGATGTCTCAGGTTCAAAGGTAAAAGAAGCATCATTTAATTGTAATTTTTCCATAGCTTCTTTTAAAACTTCATAATCAGAATTATCAGTTGGATAAAGTCCACTATATACCATGGGTTTTACTTTTTTATAACCTGGTAGTGGTTTACTGGCTGGATTTTCAGCTAAAGTTACAGTATCACCAACTCTACAATTTTTTACATCCTTGATTCCGGCAATAATATATCCCACTTCACCAGAATCCAGACTATCTATTTCTACCATTTCAGGATTGAATACTCCCACTTCATCAACTTCATAAACATATTCATTAGCCATCATCTTTATTTTTTGCCCTTTTTTAATACTACCATCAACTATTCTAACATAAGCAATAACTCCCTGATATGAATTATATAATGAGTCAAATACTAATGCTCGAAGTGGTTTGTCGTGATTGGCAGAAGGAGCAGGTGTCCTCTCAACAATAGCTTCTAATATTTCTTCTATTCCAGTACCTTCCTTAGCACTGGCTGATATAGCTTCTTCAGGATCAATACCAACTTCCATTAATTGTTCTTTTACCCAATCCGGTTTTGCGGATGGTAAATCAATTTTATTTATAATTGGAATAATTTCCAGGTCATGTTCTAAAGCTAAATAAATATTAGCTACTGTTTGAGCCTCAACTCCTTGTGCTGCATCAATTACAAGCAATGCACTTTCACAGGCAGCAAGTGAACGAGAAACTTCATAGGAAAAGTCCACATGTCCAGGTGTATCAATTAAATTAAGTTCATAATCTTTATACTTTAATCTAACTGCCTGAGCTTTAATAGTAATTCCTCTTTCTCTTTCTAAATCCATTTTATCTAATACCTGTTCCTGCATTTCACGATCAGCTACTGTATCTGTATATTCAAGTAATCTATCTGCTAAAGTAGATTTGCCATGATCAACATGAGCAATAATACAAAAATTTCTAATATATTTACTTTCCAAAATCTTATCCTCCTTAGTTAAATCTAATCTGTAGTAATTATAACATCAGCCTACCTCTTAATCAAGAAGTCTAAAAATGGTCATTTCCCCTTGCAATTATAGTATTCACATGTTAAAATATAATCTGTATGAAATGTTTTTATTTTGAAATATAATAAATTGTATAGATAAAGTGTTTAAAATAATAAGGGGGTGAAATTTATGCCTATTATTGAATCCGCAAAGAAAAGAGTCAGAAGTTCAAAAAAGAAAGAAGAAGTTAATCGTCAATGGAAAGATAAAGTTAAAAATGCCATTAAAGATTATGAAAAATTAATTGAAGAAAAAAAAGTGGAAGAAGCTGAAGAAAAATTGAATGAAACAAAAAGTGTTATTGATAAAGCAGTAAAAAATAATATCCTTCATCAAAACAATGCAGCTCGCAAAAAATCCAGTCTCACTAAAATGTTGAATGAAATCAAATAAATAGATTCTTAAAAAAAGGCTTATTCATCCCTGAATAAGCCTTTTAAATATTTAGCATTGCCATTTCCACTGCTACTTTCTTTTCTTTATATTTTCCCGTCAAAATATCAATATTGGCTTCTAAAAAACGTTCTAATAATATATCCAGCTCTTCAGATTTGAAATTATCTACTTGATAAAAACATTTTTTTATTGGATAAGGATGTTCTTTTAAAATATTAGCTATTTTTTTGTATTTATATCCTTTAGCTTTCAATTCTTTAACTTGAATAAGTAATCTAATCTGCCTTTTAATCATAGTAAGAATCATTAATGGATTTTCACCATTATTTATCATCTCATTAAATAAAGTTATTGCTTTCTCTTTATTCCTTTCACTCAAAGCATCAGTCAAAGAAAAAATAACATCTTCTTTCATTGTTTTATCTCTACTTATTATTTTCCTTATATCATTTTTATTAACTGATTTTTTATCAAAAAAACAACTATCTATTTTTTCTATTTCTTTTTCTAATAATTGAAGATTATTAGAAAACATTTCTTCCAATAAATTTATACTTCTTTTATCTATTGTCTTACCCTTTTCTTTGAATTTTTTCCTAATCCAATTATCAAGATTTTTATATTTAGGAGGTTGTAATTCTAAAATAACTCCATTATTTTTAACTGATTTATTTACTTTTAGTCTTTTATCAATTTTCCCTTTAACTAACAATAATAAAATTGTAGTCTCAGAAAAATCATTAAATAGTTTTATTAATTGACTATCTCCTGAATTTTTTTGAAGAAAATAATTTTTACAGTTAGCAATAATAAATCTTTTTTCAGCAAAAGTAGGTAAAGTTTTGGTTTTACTTTTTAAACTTTGAATAAAATCTGGATTATCATCATCTATATAATTCAAGTTAAAATCTCTAATATTATTTGCTACAAATTTATTTTCAAATTTTTTTCTAAACTCTTCTAATAAATATTTTTCATTACTATAAATCAAATATATTGAATTTAAGTCATTTAATTTTTTATTTAAAATTTTTTCAGTTTGAGACAACTTAATTCAACCTCCTATAATTATAATATTTATATTAAATTTCTTTCTTTAATATTACCATATAAAAATGGCTTATTCAAAATTTTAATTTTATTTTTTAATGCTTTCTATATTATAACTATATCCATCTGTTTTAATAATTATAGCTCCTGCTTCTTTTGTAACCCATTTTCTCATACCAAATTCATTTATTCTATCTATAACTGCTTTGTCCGGATGCCCATAATTATTTTCTCCAACAGAAATAATAGCTTCATTTGCTTTGACCTTTTCTAAAAATTCCATTGAACTCGAACTATTACTTCCATGATGGCCTAATTTAAGTATTTGACTTTTTAAATCATCACCAGAATTTACTAATCTTAACTCTCCTTCCTTTTCTAGATCACCTGTTAAAAGAAGAGAAAAATTATAATAATCTACTTTTAGTACAATAGAATTATTATTCCTATTTGTAGCTAGATAATTATTTTCTAAATAAGGATGTATAATTGAAAGAAGAACCCTTCCATTTTTTATCAAATCACCTCTTTGTCCTTTATATATTTTTATTCCATTTTCAACAGCCAATTTATTAGCTTGTTGATATAAATGATTTTCTGAATGTATTTTAGGTATTAAAAGAGCATTTAATTTATTTTCTTTTAACAGTGAAATTATACCTAAAGCATGATCAGTATCAAAGTGGGTTATTATACCTAAATCTATTTTTTTGATACCTTTATGTTTTAGATAAGGTAATAACACTACTTCTCCTTGATCACTTTTCATTCCTGCTTTTCCTCCTCCATCTATTAATATCTTTTCTCCTGTAGGCAAATCCAATAAAATACTATCCCCCTGCCCTACTGAAAAAAATATTATTTCCAGTTTTTCAGATGGGTTATTAATAAAATTAAAAACAAGTACTAAAATTAAAAAAATGATAAATATTTTTCTATAAAAATAATTTTTTCTTTTCAATATTTTTATAGCTCTTTTTTTAAATAAAAAAGGTGAAATAAATAAAACAAAATAAAATAATATTACTAACCATAGATCTGGAGTAGCTATTTCAAAGTTTCCAAAACTAAAGTCGGCTGTATATTTCATACCTTCATATAAAATTGTCAGCAATAATTTTAATATTAGATTTAAATAATTAAAAAGAAACGGAAAAATTAAGCTTAATAATAAAGAAAGAATTGAAATCATAATAATCAATCCTGTAAGAGGAATAGCCCATAAATTTGTTATTATTCCAACAGGAGAAATCAGATTAAAATAATAAGCAGTTATTGCTAAAGAACCTAACTGAGCTGAAATGGAAACTGATAAAGATTGGTGAAATACTTTTTTAAGAGGAGGTTGCCACAATATAATTGATAATAGTACTATATAACTTAATTGAAAACCTACTTCAAAAGGAGCATAGGGATTAATTAATATATTTATAATAGCAGTTAGAGCTATAATATTAAAAATATCTGCTTCTCTATTAAAAAATTTGGCCCATAAATAAAAAATAGCTAAAATACCTGCTCTAAAAACCGAAGCTCTAAAACCTGTAAGAAAAATATAGATAATTAAAATTACAGTAATTAATATATTTTTTAATTTTATATTTGAAATTTTAAATACCTTTGTCAGTTGCAACAAAATAATCAAAATAAAGCCTATATGAAGACCAGAAATTGCTAGCAAATGATTTGTACCTGATAACGTAAATTTTTCTTCCCACTTTTCTGGTAGATTTTTTCTTTCACCTAATAACAGAGCTTTGATAATATTGTTATATGGAGAAGAAATATTTTTATCTATTTTATTTACTATATATTTTTTTATATTTATTAATAAAATTTTTATATCAAAATCAATTTGGCCTTTATAAGATAGATCATCTTCATAATAACCTTTTGAAAAAATTTCTTTTTTCTTCAAAAAATCTTTGTAAGAAAACTCTCCTGGATTCATTATTCCTGCTGGTTCTCTTAAAGAAAATTTACCACTATAAATTTCATTTTCTTTAACTTCAAATGGAAGATATCTTTTATCAAGCTCTATTTTTCCATACTTTATCTCTAAATTATTAATAATCAATGGTTTAAGATATATTTTGTTTCCATTAATATTCTGCAGGTCTTCTTTTATTACTCCAATTATTTGCAAATTTTCTTTACCATTCCAATTTGATACTGAAAAAGAACTGTTATATTTATATTCCTCAAACAAAATCAAGCTAACACCTATAAAATAAAATACTAATAAAATATATAAAAATTTTTTATTTTCAATTTTAGTACTTATTAAAAGGAGAAAAACTATAACTGCTATTATTACTGTAAAATTAAAAAAATAAATAGAAATAATTCCAGCTATCAAATACACAAAAACTAATATCATTGGTCTAAATTTAAAAAAATTCACTTTACACAGACCTCATCTTCAATATTATTCATTGTAGCTGGACCTATACCACTAACTTTAATTAAGTCTTTTACATTATTGAAATTTCCATTTTCATTTCTATATTTTATAATAGCTGAAGCTTTACTGGGCCCAATTCCACTAAGCTTTTCTAACTCACTTTTAGTGGCAAAATTAATATTTGTTTTTTCATTAGAATCATAAAAACTATTTATAGTTTCTTCCCTACTACTTCCTCCTTCTGAAAGATTGGGAATATATATTTTTTCTCCATCTTTTAAATAAGAAGCCATATTTATTTCTTCTAAATTTGCTCCTATAGATTCCCCACCAGCTTTTTGAAAAAGGTCAATAATTCTATCTCCCTCCTCCATATTATAAACACCTGGATTTTTTACACTACCTGTAATATAAACTTTTATTTCTTTTAAATCTTCATCATTATTCTCTTTTAGATTAACATTTGACTCATTTACTATCATATTTTCATTTTCTTCCAGACTTGAATCCTCAACCAGTGAACTCACCAAATTTTCAGCTTTTCCCCCATTGAAAATAAAATAACCTACAACTAGCCCTATTATTAAAGCCAAAATCACCATTATTATTTCTTCTCTTTTTAGCTGTTTCATTTTATTACCTCCTTTTGTATATTATTGTTATATTTCTCTTTGTTTACATTATTTTCCTGCAATAATATAAAAAAATATCCTCTTTTTTCTTTAGAGGATATTTTATATCATTATTATTTTATTTTTAATATAACTTTGATGTAATTTTTTCCATTATTAAATCATTTGCTATTTCATTTAAACCACCATGAGGAATAATAATATCAGCTTTATATCTAGTAGATTCTACATATTTTTCATGCATTGGTTTAACAGTAGATAAATATTGTTTTTTTACAGATTCAAAACTTCTATCTCTTTTATTAATATCTCTACTAATTCTTCTTAATAATCTAATATCTGCATCTGCATCTACAAAAATTTTTAAATCAAACATCTCACACAATTTTTCATAGTGAAAAATTAATATTCCCTCTACAATCACAATTGGAGTAGGCTTCACTTCTTTTTTTTCATTAAGTCTTTCATTTGTTTTATAAGAATATTTAGGACGATAAATCTTTTTATCTTGACGTAATTTTTTCAAATGTTCAATTAAAAGTTCTGTTTCAAAGGATGAAGGGTGGTCAAAGTTTATATCTTCTTCAGCTACATCAAAATAACTTTTATCATAATAATAAAAATCATGTTTTATAATAGTAACCTCATCTTTAAAAGAATTTTTTAAAATATTAGCTAGAGTAGTCTTTCCAGAAGCTGTTCCCCCGGCTATACCAATTAAATACATATACATTCCCCTTTTATTGTTTAGAAATTATCGTTTTTAATTATACCAAATTTTTTTTAAATACTCAAGAGTATATATCATTCTTTAATATATGTTTTAAAAGATACACATATAATAAGCCCCACCTTAAAAAGGTGGAGCCTAAAAATTTAAGCAAAAATTTATAATTCTATAATAGCAATATTATCCAGCAATAGTTGTCCAGATATTAAATACCATAATTATAAATATACCAGCTGGAGCTATATACTTTAAAAGAAATTCATAACCTTTTCCTAAAGTAATCTTTCCTGGTGCTGAATTTGCCTCTTTCATCATATTCTTTGCTTTCCAAACATAAGCTGCAAAAATAGATGTTAATAGTCCTCCTAGAGGTAAAAATACATTATTTGCAAACCAATCATAAGTATCTAAAACATCCATGCCTAAAAAACTAAAACCAGATAAAGAACTATAACCTAAAATTGGTGGAATACCAACAAGGAAAATTACAAATCCTAATATTTGAGCAGCTTTTTTTCTTTCCCACCCTTTTTCATCTACTACATAAGCTACTACAACTTCAAGTAGAGAAATTGCAGAAGTTAAAGCGGAAATAGAAAGTAAAAGAAAGAATAAAAATCCAAAAAATGATCCTAAAGGCATCTCAGCTAATACACCAGGTAATGTAATAAAAACTAACCCCGGGCCAGCACTTGGACTAAAGCCAAGAGCAAATACAGCTGGAAAAATAGCCAAACCTGCCAAAACAGCGATCAAAGTATCAAACCCAATAATATAAACTGCATTATCACTCACATTATCATTTTTTGATAAATAACTACCATAAGTAATCATAGCACCCATTCCCAGGCTCAATGTGAAAAATGCCTGAGCTATAGCATCAGTAAAAGTTTGAATACTTATTTTACTAAAATCTGGTTTTAAATAAAAACTTAATCCTTCTCCAGCTCCTGGTAAAGTAACAGCCCTAATCACAAGTGTAATAAGGATTATGAATAATACTGGCATTAAAGTTTTAGCTACTTTTTGAATTCCTCCTACTACACCAGCTCTAATAACTAAAACAGTAATTAACATAAAAGCTGCATGCCAGAATAAAGGAACACCAAAACCACTTATATGAGAACCAAATAAAGTCGCAAAATCAGTTCCAGGTGTAAAACCATTAAGTGCCTTAAATATATAAGACATAGACCAACCGGCAACAACAGAATAATAACTTAAAATTATAAATCCTGTAAATACCCCTAAGCCTCCTACTACCCACCAGGGTGTACCAGGAGCAATCTTTTTAAATGCACCAACAGGGTTTTTTTCAGTATTTCTTCCTAAAGAAATTTCAGCCACTATAACTGGAAATCCTATAAAAATTATTGCTCCAAGAAAAATTAATAAAAATGCAGCTCCACCATTAGTACCAGTAACATAGGGAAATCTCCAAATATTACCTAACCCAATAGCCGAACCAGCTGCCGCTAAAATAAAACCTAAATTTGAGGTCCAATTTTCTCTCTGCTTCATACTTTAGCCTCCTATATTGGTAGTGTATTAAAATATATAAAATATTGTAATTTTTATATTAACATATATTTTCATGAATTTCTAGGATAATTTTTAAATTATTATTTTTTAGGTTTTATCAAAGCTTTTTTGTGATAACCAATCAAATCTTTTCTACCTACTTTTTTCAAAGCTTTATAAACTAAATTATAATTTTCTTTGTAATTATATTGTAATAATGCTCTCTGCATATTTTTTTCTTTTTTACTTTTAGGAATATAAACCTTTTCCATTGTCAAAGGATCATATCCACTATAATACATAGCAGTAGATAAGGTACCAGGTGTTGGATAAAAGTCCTGAACCTGTTCAGGTATATGGCCAATATCTCTTAGATACTCAGCTAATTCTATTGCATCTTCTAACTTACTTCCAGGATGACTTGAGATAAAATAGGGAATCAAATATTGTTCTTTATTGATTTTTTTATTTATTTCATAAAATTTATTTCTAAATTTATCAAATAAATCACTATCCGGTTTTCGCATTTTGGCCAAAACATTTTTTGAAATATGTTCAGGGGCAACTTTTAATTGACCACTAACATGATGTTTGCATAATTCCTCTAAAAATTCGGAATCATTATCTTCAAGTATATAATCATAACGCAAACCTGATCTAATAAAAACCTTTTTCACTTCTTCCATTTCTCTTAAACTTTTTAAAATATCAAGATACTCACTATGATCAATATTCAAATTTTGACAGGCTTTAGGATATAGACAGTGTTTGTTTTTACAGGATCCTTTAGTTACCTGTTTTGTACAGGCAGGATGCCTGAAATTTGCAGTAGGACCACCGACATCATGAATATAACCTTTAAAATCATCCATTTTAATAATCTTTTCTGCTTCTTTTAAAATCGATTCTTTACTTCTACTTACAACCTGTCTTCCCTGGTGAAAAGTAAGAGCACAAAATGAACACCCACCAAAACAACCTCTGGAACTTGTTATACTAAATTTGACTTCCTCAATTGCCGGTACTCCACCTTTTTCTTCATAAATTGGATGATAATTTCGTTGATAGGGTAATTCATAAATATGATCCATTTCTTCCTCAGATAGTGGTTCTACAGGCTGATTTTGTACTAAATAACGATTGCCATGTTTTTGAACAATTACTTGTCCCCTAATTGGGTCCTGTTCTTCATACTGAACTTTAAAAGCTTCAGCATATTTTTTCTTATTATTTTTAACTTCTTCATATGAAGGTATTTTTTCATAACCATAAATATTCTCTAAATCAGATAAAATATAACTTGTTCCAGGAATATGTCTAATATATTTGATATCCAAGCCTGCTTCTAAAGAATTAGCAATTTCTAGAATTTGTTTTTCACCCATTCCATATACAAGTAGATCTGCCCGGCTATCAAAAAGAATAGAACGTCTTACTTTATCATCCCAATAATCATAATAAGCAAACCTACGTAAGCTTGCTTCTATACCTCCTATAATTATTGGAACATTATTATAAGCTTCTTTAAGACGATTACAGTAAACAATAGTAGCACGATCAGGTCTTTTCCCACTTTCTGCTCCAGGAGAATACCTATCTTTGAATCTTTTTCTTTTATTTACAGTATATTTATTTACCATTGAATCAAGATTTCCAGCAGTTACCAAAAATCCGTAACGTGGTTTGCCCAATTTCTTAAAATCCTTCGTATTTTTCCAGTCTGGTTGACTTATTATTCCTACCTTAAAACCACCATCTTCTAAAACTCTTGATATAATAGCAGTACCAAAACTAGGATGATCTACATAAGCATCACCAGTTACAATTATAAAATCTAATTGATCCCATTCTCTGTCTTTAAGATCATTTTTATTAATTGGTAAAAATTTATCTTTGCGCAAACTAACACCTCAAAATTTATTTATTTTCATAATACATCTCAATGTGAGGAATTCCATCTTCTAAATACATTTCAGATACCTGTTCAAATCCAAGACTAACATAAAAATCATGAAGTCTCTCCTGAGCAGATATTCTTATTTCATTTTCCCCTAACTGTTCTGTAATATATTTAATAGACTTTTCCATCAATTTTCTTCCTAAACCTCTACCCCGATAATCCATTCTCACTAAAACTCTTCCAATAGAAGCTTCATCATATGAAATATCTCTTGGAATTAATCGAGTATATGCAATGATTTCACTATTTTCTTCTGCCCACATATGATAACTTTTTTTGTCTTTACCATCAATTTCTGGATAGGGACAATCCTGTTCAACTACAAATACATCTACTCTTTCTTTTAAAATATCATATAAAATATCTTTTTTTAATTCATTATAATGCATTACTTTCCATTCCATAATAAATATCACCTCATAAATTAAGTTTTGATATTTTGTTTTACAGACGAAATTCTAAAAAAATCAGCTAATATTTCTGTATATCTTCCAGGTACAATTATTTGATGATTTCCTAAAGGCTTTTCAAAAAAGTATTTTTCGATATTTATTTCATCTTTAAAACTAACTTCTATTTGAGTTCTGCAGGCATGTGGGTTATCTAAATTTAAGTCAATACTTCCTTCTTCTAAATAATATTTATTTAAATTTTTACCTCCTATTTTCATAACTGTAGCAGGACCTTCGGGAATGGTTCCCTGAATTCCAACTCCAATTCCAGTTTCAAAATGAGAACGAGAATTGTATTTTGTACAAAGAGCAGTTGGAACTGTACAATGAGCAAACTCAATTCTATTATTCCCAGAATCAATTTTATAAGGATTAGCCATAAATGATTCTTCATTAAGCAGATAATTGATTACCATCATTGTAAAAGTAGCTGGTACATCTCCTTCACAACCAGCAATTATCCCTTCATCATTTAAATAAGAAAGGGCTAAACAACCTGTAGTATTTAAATTTTGTACTAAATCAAAACAACGAATTGTTAAGGCATCAAGTTCATATTTATCAGCAATTTCTTTTAATGCAAGATAAACTCTCACAGCATCACGAGTATCATCTTTAGTATTTTCAACTATTTCATTAGCATTTGCTAAAAATTCATTAACTATATCTTCAACTTCTTCTTCATCCTGATTGTCAAAACGATCATAAACTTCATCTAATTCTATATCTATTATATTTAATCCCCAATTAGTCTTTATTTCACTATAATTAACTTTACTTGCTATTAACCAGTCAGATGGTTCTCCTATTACTCCCAACTTTGATTTAGCTATTTTATTTTTAGTACTATTTATTTTTCCATATTTTTTTATCTCCCTTAAAAGTTTAGCCATATCACCATGTAATATTTTACCAATTTCTCCTTTAGATTGAACATAACTTAACATTTCAATCGATGCTGGAAGAGAATTATGAAGAGAAGTAGCAAGAAAGTAAAATGGTCTTGGTAATTTAGAAAATTTATCTTTAAAAAGATTTTCAGTTCCTCCAGTTTTAACAAAATTTAAGATAATATCATAATCGTTTTCTTCTATTTTAGAAATATTTTCAATATCAAAAAATGATAAGTCAAAATGGTCTTCAAGTTCTTCAACAAATCCTTCTAAAGATTTGTCAATATAACTTTGATCATGAACTGCTGAACTTATTTCTATTAATGCAATTTTCATAATTTAAACCTCCTCAAATTTTATTTATGTATTAATTCTTACTATATTATATCAAATATAACCAAAAAAGTATAATTTACAAAAAGGAAATTTAAATCTTTTAAAGAAACTTAATATTAACAAACATCAAAATAGGAGGGTTTTTATGGCTTATCAAGATAAATTAATTGAGTTAACAATTCAGTATGGCACTAAATTAGTTGGAGCACTACTTGTATTTTTAATTGGGAGATGGATTATTAAATTTATAATGAAATATATTGAAAAATGGTCAGGTGAAAAATTAGATCCAACTCTCCACTCTTTTATATTACCAATTACAAAAGCTATTTTGTTTATTCTTTTATTAATTACTGTTACTTCAACTTTAGGTATTCAAATGACTTCATTTGTAGCAATTTTAGGGGCTGCTAGTTTTGCTATTGGCCTTGCTTTACAGGGTAGTTTATCTAACTTTGCAGGCGGAGTATTAATTTTGACTTTTAGACCTTTTAATGTTGGAGATTTTGTTGAAGTAAATGGAAAAAAAGGTAAAGTAAATTCAATTCAAATTCTTTATACAAAATTAACTAGTAGGGATAACAAACAAATTGTTATTCCAAATGGAATTGTTTCAAATAGTACAGTTACCAATTATAGTGTTAATAATACAAGAAGAGTAGATTTAGATTTTGGTATTGGCTATGATGATGATATTGATCAGGTTAAAGAAGTATTAGAAGACATTGTTTCCAAACATGAAAAGGTCTTAGAAGATCCTGCTCCTACAATAAGAGTAGGGGAACATGCTGGTAGTTCAGTTAATTTTAATGTTTTACTCTGGACAAAAAGTGAAAATTACTGGGACGTATATTATGATATGATGGAAAATGTTAAGAAAAGATTTGATGAAGAAGATATTAATATTCCTTATCCTCAAATGGATGTACATCTAGACAAATAAAAATTACTTTTATCTGATTTAATTGAGAGGGGCAGCCAGCCCCTCTCTTAATATTTTACACTGATTTTTTAGTTAAAACTTCTAAAGCTTTTTCTGCTGCTTTGAGCTGTCTCTGATCTGGTTCTCTAGTTACAATTTTTTGAAATAAAGATGGCAAAAATAATAATTTTTCAGGTGTATATTTAATTGCCTCATAAGCAATACCTAAAATTAAAATCTCTTGCAAAATTATATTTATGTTAATACTAAAAAATGATAATAAAAGTGTGAATAGAATATAATAAAAAACAATATTACTTCCACATCTACGATGAATACGTGAATAAGAATCAATATTACCTTCATAATCATTTTCATAATAATTTACAGCTTTATGTTCTGCTCCATGAAATTTTAGAACTTCCGAAATGCTATTTTTGAAAAATAAGATTAAAATTATTGGAACAGCAAAATACAAAATTAAAAATGTATTTTCAATTCCATTTGATGTTGAGTCAGGCATGAAGATAAATATTAGATCAAATAAAATAATTGCAAAAACAAACCAGTATTTTTTAGGAGTTTTTAGTACTTCTTTTAAAAAAGACCATATTGCAAAAAAAAGTATTACAATACCTCTAATAACCGGGATATTTTTTATATATTTTATATATCTATTTTGTTTTACTCCACTAACCTCTAGTTGTAATTTATTATTTTTATTATAATATGCTTTTACAGATCTTTTTTTATTTTTTAATCTAACTCCATTTTTATAAGCTCTTCCTCCAATTTTATCTTTATTATCCATTTCTATCAAACCACTCCTCAATAGAATTGATATTCACATCATTTATATTAAATTTATAGTCTTTTATTATATCAAAATCTTTCAAGCCAGAACCAGTCAAAACAAGCATAACATCATCACCTTTTTGAAGCAAATTTTTATTTCTCAATTTCTTTACTGCAGTTAAGGTAGTTGCTGATGCTGGTTCCACAAAGAGACCATCTTTAGCCAATAATTTTTGTGCTTCTATAATTTCATCTTCTGAAACATTTTCAGCCAGCCAATTATACTTATTAGCTTTTTTAATTATTTCTTTACCTCCATAGGGACTACCACTTGTTATAGCTTCTGCTATTGTATTCACATTTTCTTCTTCAATTATTTCTTTTTTATTTTGCTTTATTGCATTTACAATAGGACTATTATTTTCTGCCTGAACTATAATCATTTTGGGTAATTTATTAAGATATCCAGCTTTCTTAAGTTCTCTGAATCCTTTAAACAATCCTCTTATATGACCACAAGCAGATGTTGGAACAGCTATATATTCAGGTATATTACCTGAAAATTGTTCATAAATTTCAAAAGCTGTTAATTTATATCCTTCAACTCTGATCGGTCCATTACCAGAAACAACCCTTATTCCTAAATCAGAAGCATAATCCAAAATCTTCTTTTTCATTTTTGAATAATCAGGAGACTTTACTTTATAAATTTCAGCTCCATGAATACCTATAGCAGCTACTTTTTCTTCTGGAGTAAATTCAGGAAGAAAAACAACAGTCTTTAGATCTGATTTTGCTCCATAAGCAGCAATAGAATTCCCCATATTCCCGGTAGAAATAGTAGCAGTCATATTTTCTTTCATAGCTTTAGCCATCCAGACACAGGCCAGAGAACCTCTATCTTTAAAACTCCATGTTGGATTTTGACTTTCATTTTTCATATATATATTTTCCAAATTACAATAAGTTTTTAAATTTTTACTACCTTTTAAAATTGGCGTATTTCCTTCACCTAAAGATAAATCAGGATTTATATTTTCAAATGGTAAAAAATCACTAAATTTTTCCCACAAATAATTTCCATTTTTAATTTTTGCTTGTTCTATATTTTTTATAACTACTTCCAGAGGCTCTTTTTTTTCTGACCATTCTTTTAACCTGCTGATAGGATATTTTTTTCCTGTTATAGTTGATTTCAAATAAATTCCTTCTTTTATTTTCACAACAATTCCTCCTAACTATTTTTAACATATCTTAATATCTCTTCTGAATTGGTTTTATATAAAAAATTTTTGAATGATTTACTTTCTTTTAATAATGATTTCAATCTTTTCTTATATATTCTTTTCTTACCTTTATCAGTTTTTCCTCCACGTTTTATAAAATAATTATTTTCATTAATCTTTTCTAACTCTATATATCCAGAAGCCTCTAGATATTTTAATGTAACTTTTATTGTAACTTCTAATTCTTCTGTTAAAACAGCAATATTAGGAATTTTAAAATACCCATTTTTTTCTTTTAAAATATATTTAAGAAAAGACATTACTTTTTTTAAAAAATTTTCGTTTTCTTTTAATTTATTTTTATCAAAAGCTAAAATTATTTCTGAAGGTTCATTATTATAAATTAAATCATATAAAATTGAAAGAGAAGGAGGAAAAGAAATTAAAACTAACTTGTCATTTTCTCCTATTCCATATCGATCTATTATCTGATCAAAATAAATCTTACTATTTCCTTCTTGATAATAAACTGCATTTTCAAAATTATATATATCATTTTTTAACTTTTTATTATTTTGCCAATTTCTATAATCTTTAATTTTAATAAATTTTGTAAAATCATCTTTAGTAGAAAATTTATAACTATAATCAGAATCTATAACTTCTTTAATTACTAATTGTATGTTTTCTCGTCCTCTAAATCTATTAATATCAAGATGATATATTAAGTCTAAATTTTTAGGTATTTTTTGTTCTCCAGCCCACCACCAGATAGCAGTAATTTTATTATTATTTTGTTTTAAAATTAATCTTTTATGGTTATTATCACCAAAATTTCTACTTTGTAAAAGCTGACAATTATTGGTCATAAATAATGGTTTTTCATTTTCTTCTCCAAACGGAGCTAACTTTCGAATATCATTATACATATCTAGATCAATATCACCTAATTTAAGCTGAGCATCCACTTTTATAGTTTCTTCCCTAGAAATTTCACTTAAATCATTTTCTAATAAAGAAGCTAATTTCTTTTTAAAAATTGTATATTGGTCTCTTTTAAGTGAAAAACCTGCTGCACCAGCATGTCCACCTGATTTCAATAAATGATTTTTTACATTTTTAAGTTTGTTATTAACATGAATTTCAGGTATAGAACGTGCAGAACCAGTAATTGTACCTTTATCTTCTTTTAAAGTCATAAGAAAAGCAGGAATTTTGTAATTTTCTGTTAAACGGCCAGCAGCAATACCTAAAAGTCCTTCATGCCAGTGAGGTTGATATAATATTATCCCTTTATTTTGAAAATCTTCTTCACTTTTTAATATTTCTTCTGCTTCTTTAATTATTTTTTCCTGTATTTCTTTTCTTCGGCTATTAATTTTAATCAATTTATTAGATAATTTTTTAACCTTTATTTTATCTTTAGTTAATAACATTTCTACTGCTATTTTAGCATCTTCTATCCTACCAGCTGCATTAATAATTGGAGCAATTCGAAATGCAATATCCTCTTCACTAATTAATTCTTTATTTATGCCACTCATCTCAAATAATTCATTCAAACTTTTTTTATCAGTAGTTTTTAAATTCTTAAGACCTTTTTGTAACAAAAAACGGTTTTCTCCTTTTAAAGGCACAACATCAGCAACTATAGCCAGAGCCAAATAATCCAAATAATAATCTGCTTTAATCTTATATTCAAATAAATTTTTGTAATATTTGTTTTTATTAATAAAATTCATTATTCCTTTTACCAAATAATAAACCATGCCTGCTCCTGGTAAATCATGAGCCTGGTGTTCTTTAGCAAAAAACTTCGGAGTAAGTATAATATCAGCTGGTGGCAAATTTTCTGGTAAATCATGATGGTCAGTGACTATAACATCCATTCCCAGGTTTTTTGCCAATTTTATTTCATCGAAATTGGAAATCCCACAATCACAACTTAAAATTAGGTCAACATCATCTTCAACCATTTTTTTTATAACATTTTTATTCATACCATAACCTTCATCAAATCTGTCAGGGATATGATAATCTATTTTTGCATCTAATTTTCTTAAAAAAGAAACTAAAATAGCAGTTGAGGTAACTCCATCTACATCATAATCTCCATAAATCACAATTTTTTCATTTTTCTCAACTGCTTTAATAATTCTCTTAATACCCTTTTCCATATTTTCAAACTCTTTAGGTGAAGTTGGTATATATTCAGCCGGATATAAAAATTTTTTTAACTTAAATTTTGTATCAACTCCTCTGTTATAAAGAAGTTTTGCCAAAAGTTTATTATTAACTTCACTTAATAACCAATCTGGAATTTTTTGATTCTTATTTTTCATTTCTACTTTCATAAAATCTCTCCCTGAAATTTCACTTTTAATATATTAAAAAGACATTTCATCGATATTATCCCAGTCAATTTCAAGGTCAATATCGTCATCTCCCACTTCAATTGTTTCAGGTTTTTTCCCTGAACAAATAGGTCTATATTCACAAAATTTGCAAGCCTTTTTATTATCAGTTTTCTCAAAATCATTATAATCAAGATTTTTAATTTCTTTAATCTTATTTTTTAAAAACTTCTTATCCTTTCTGAATTTTTCTTTATTATAACTAATCTTAATAGTCTGCTTAGGATAACGCGGATTCCAATAAATTATACTCATCTTATTTAAATCAAAATTATCTTTCAAATAATAAAATGACCCCGCTTCTGCAAGAACATAAAGATAAACCTTAGTTTGCAAATTATCTTTTAACTTGTTTTGAATAAATCTTTTTTTATTAGTTTTCCAGTCATAAATGATTAATTCATTATTATTTTTGTCAATATATAAGAGGTCATATTTAGCTACTAATTTTATTTTCTCTGTATTAATTCTTAACTCATGTTCCGGAGAAAATTTATCTGTATTGTTATAAGGCCGAAATTTTTTTAATTTATTAAACCACTTCAATAACTCTTCAGAAATATAATCTTTTTCTATAATTTCTCCTCTATCATAATATCGTTGAGCTAAAAGGTGAAATTCTTTTCCTTTTTCTACAATTTCTTTTTGTGAAAAATTTTCACTCCAGTCAGCAGGCCAATAGAGTCCATCTAAATAACGTCTCCTAAATTTAAGTGGACAATTATCATAAACTGTTAGTGATAATTGACTAAAATAAAGTTCATCCAGACTATTGATCTTCATATTTAGCCTTCTCTCTATTTATAAATTTTTTTAATACCCTGTAAGGTAAAGCTTCATTTACCTTTTTGCTCCCATTATCATAGATTATTTCTTTATGGGCAGACAAAAATAAATTTTTTTCTGCTCTTGTAATTCCTACATATAATAAACGTAATCTTTCACTAATATGTTCTATTCTGGCAATGTTTTTAGGATTTTTTGATTTTTCTTCATTTAAGTAATATTCTAGCTCAGCTTTTGCCATAGCTTTTGGATTACTATATTCATCTTTTAAATAATAATATTCACCTCTAAATTTATCATCTATAGTTGAAGGATAATAATCATCTGTAAGATAAGTTAAAAAAACTGTATCCCACTCCATACCTTTTGCTTTATGAACAGTTGTTATAGTTATAATTCCTTTTTTAGGTTCAAATCCTTTTCTTTCATATATTTTTTTTGCAAATCTTTCAAAACTTTCCTCTAATCTAGTAAATTCATCTGCAATATCTTTTAATTTCCAATTAGGATGTAAATCTAACTCACTTTTGATATTCAAAGCCATATTCTGGACAATTGCTAATTCTTCTTCTTTTAACTCCATTCTCTCAGCTAAAAATAAAATTAATTCATCTGGAGGAAGTTTAATACTTGCATCTAAGTAATAAGAAATTTCCTCAAGCATTTCATTAAATTTATTTCTATTTTTATCAGGAATAATATCTAATAATTCATTTTTTGTTTTTTCTTCTCCACCAATAGGATAAAATATATCTTCTAAATTAAAATTAGAAAAAATATTTTTAATTGAATTATTAATTTCTATATCATCAAAATATTTAGGTAGAAAAACTTCATTTAGACAAACCGAAAAATAATTATTATTATGTGGTTCAGCCAAAAAATTTATTAATGAGCGATAATTTTTTATAATTGTCAATTTATCCTCATACCTATTACTAACCTTTTCATACTCTACATCAAACTTGGAAAGATATCCGGCCAGGTCATCAACAGTATAATTAGAAGGAACTAAAATTCCTATAGTATTATTTGGATTACTATTAGCATGCTTAACTGCCTGTTCAGCAATATTTTTAATTTCTTTTTCTGAATCTGAAAATGTTTTATGTCCTATTGTGTAATTTTCTGTAACTGGATTTGGAGCTGGATCATCTGGAGGAACTTCTTTAATATACTTTTCTTCTAAAGATTCTTTACATTTATCAATTGGATGTTTTTCTACTACCCAATTTACCAAATGATTTGCCAGGTTAATAATATCGATGGTACTTCTGCTGGAATAAAGAATATTTTTCCTGATAACCCTATCTCTTTCAATAAAAGAACGAAAAACTTCAGGATCAGCTGAAGTAAAGGTTCCCATAATAGATTGGTTAGAATCACCAACTCTAACTAAATTTCCATTTTTTCCAGCAAGTAGTTCCAAAATTTCACTTAATACATGGTTAGAATCCTGTGCTTCATCCTCAAAAACATAAGTGAATTTATTACTTAATCTTTTTTGCAATTTTTCATCATTTTTTAACAAGTTCAAAGCCTGGATAATCAAATCATCAAAATCAAGCATACCTTCCTGGTGTAATAAACGATCATAATTAGCAAAAATTTCTAATGCCCAGCTTAAATATGAGTCATTTTTCAAGCTGTTTTTAAGAGAAATTGCTTTACTTCTATTAAAATTATATAATTTTAAATATGAAATCATAGATTTTATAAATTTATAAAAATCTTTTTCTTTCCATCGTTCTTCCGCTCTATTATAGCCACCTTCTGCAGGGTGATAACTAAAATGTTTAAGACTTCTTTCAGGATTAGCACTTAACCAACCATCAATTACTTCTCCAATAATTCTCCCCTTTTTTTGAGGATCAATTATTCTAAACTCATCATTTATTAACATATATTCTGGCTTTTCTTTTAATATATTCAAAGCAAGTGAATGTAAAGTTCGAACTTCATAACCTCTATTTCTTGAATGACCTCTCTCTTCAAGATAATTTCCTATTCTATTTCTAAAATTAGCAACCGCTGAATTCATGTAAGTTACTATAAGCAATTTTCCATTATCAATATAGTTTTCAGCTATTAAATCAGCAGCAAGATAGGCAAGAACAGTTGTTTTCCCTGCTCCCGGCACAGCAGGAACAGCCATATAACCTTCTCTATATTCAGCAACTTCATCCTGCCCTTTTCTAAGTTCAATCATTTACTATCACCTCATTATTTAATTGCAGCCAATCATATAATTTCCCCTCTTGTTCCCAACCCTGACTATTTAGGTAACTATCATTTAGATACAAACCTTCTTGAGATTTACTTATTATACTTTGAAAAAACTCAACTAATTGTATTTTTCTTAAATTTTGATCAAGTTCATCATCCCAATTTCTTTCATTTTTCCATTGCGGAGAAAAAATATATGGATTAGATAATTCTTTTGCTATACTTCTGAGCCAATTATTACTGGAAATATCTAATAAAAATATATATTTTACTGAATCAATTTGAGGATTTTGAAGAAATTTATAGGGAGTAGCTAATATTATTTCATCATCAGTATGTTCATTTTGATAAAGAACCTCAGCAGCTATTGTTCCATTATAAATCATTTCTATAAAATCTTTTCCTAATTCTTTTTGATTAAAATCTTTAAAACTTTCAACTACATTTTTAAACTTTTTTACTGATTCAATTATCTGTCTACATGCCAAAATATCTTCATCACTTGGTGATAAAGGAGCTAAAAGCTCTCCGAAAACTAATTGGAAAAAATGAGCAACTTCTATCTCCCTATTTTTCTTTTCTTCAACCCAATTTCTTAAATGGTCATATTTTTCTGCGCTGTTAAATCCCACTCGCTCTCTTAAAGCAAGATTATTAATTTCAGGTAAAACATATGCATTTTTAAAAATTTCTTCTGTAATCAAACCACTTCTTACTGGATCAAGGTCTAGAAGCAGACTAATAGTTTGATGTAAAGAAGAATAATCTATATTAATATTCCAGTCAGGATTTGTTAATAAAGTTAATGTGATAAGGGCCTGTGCAAAAGGAATATCAACTAACCTCTTCGAATTTTTAAAATTATATACATTATAACCTTTATTTTCAAAATAATGTTCTAAAGTAAATTCCATTACTTTATCTATATTAGGAGCAATCAGAGCAATTTCACCAGGTTTAATTCCGCTTTTTATTAATTCAACAACTTTTTTAGCAGTTTTAATAAACATATCTCCTCTTAATTCTGTATCAATTTCACCTTTAATATATTTTGTTTTTAAAGAGTTTTTATTACCTAAAACTCTTTCTTTAAAACCATTAGCTAATTCTCTAGATTCTTCTGATGAGGTAAAAGATTTACTAAATTCTATTATTTGTCCCTTATTTAAAAATTGTTTTTTAGCTAAAACAGGATTACCTCCAAAAAATCTATTAATTCCAGCTTCAGGATTAAAAGTCATATAAGTTTTTTTTGTATTATTATTTAAAATTTCATATAACTTTTGAGCAGCTGGTACTGTTTTCTCTAAATCATCAACATAAAGATAGAAAAATTCATTTCTTAATTTATTCAAATAATTTTCATTAGGTAGCAGAATTTTATTATATAAATCAACTAATAGTGAGTAATCAATAACTCTGTTCTTTATACAAAACTCTCTAAAAATTTTCATTATATTAATTGATTCTTTAAAAATTTTATGTTTTTGTTCTTCTTTATTAGCCCAATCAAGTAATCTTTTTTCCATTTCCTCAAAATTAAGACAATTCATTGCTCCATAATTCAAATTATCAATTAATTGTACGGCTATTTGTGAAGAAGTTGCATTAATATAATCAAAAATTTCATTATTTTTTCGTTTTTTTTCAACAAATTTACTCATAACAAAATGTGCAGTTTCTACATTCATAAAAGTAGGTTCAACCTTTTTTCTTAACCCTTCTAAATTTTTCTCAATATAAATCCATTTATCTCTAATTTCTTTTTGAATAAATCCAAAATAAGTAAATATATTAAGGGGACCTAAATACTTTAAATCAATATTATTTCTCCAATTATTAACACTACTGGCACTTTTTAAAAATACAATATTTTCCTCAGTACCAACTTTTAAAGCATTTTCTCTATATTTTTCTTCTAAAATTGAAGTTTTACCTGATCCTGTAGGTCCTTTATAAATTTTTAACATATTAAAATCTTCCTTCCTAAAATTCTCGTCTAGTATACAAACTTCTGTATGGAAGACAAAATTCCTTCTTACTATAAAACAAAAAAAGACCACTATTTATGATAAGTGGCCTTTTAAAAACGCATCTACAATCTTTGGATCAAATTGTTTTCCTTTATTATCTTTTAATTCTTTTATGGCTTCTTCTTTTGAAAGGGCTTTTCTATAAGCTCTATCAGTTGTCATTGCATCCCAGGCATCAGCAACAGCTAATATTCTTGAAATTAAAGGTATTTCTTCTCCTTTAAGTCCACGAGGATAACCTTCTCCATCCCACCTTTCATGGTGAAATAAAACAAATCTAGCTATATTTTGCAAATCTTCAGTAGCTGATAAGGTCTGATAACCCCAGACAGAATGTTTTTTTATTATTTCAAATTCATTATCCTTTAAAGAAGATTTTTTATTTAAAATATAATCTGGAATAAGTATTTTACCAATATCATGAACCATTCCTGCCCAGTAAGCATCATTCATCTTTTTTTCTGAAAGATTTAATTGTTTTGCAATCATTTTTGATAAATTAGCTACTTTTTCAGAATGACCTCTAGTATATAAATCATGAATTTCTAACATTCTAATTATAGAAAGAATTAATTCTTTAGTAAACTTATTTTGTAATATATTATATTTTCTCATTTTATAAAATGAAGTAGATATATTTTTTAAAGATTTAAATAATCTTTTAGAATAATCATCAAATTTTTCTTTACTTTGTAATTTTATATCTAAATTTAAACCTGCAACAATTTCATTATCTACTATAAGATCAAAAGTCATTGTTTCTTTGAGTTCCTTTTGTCCTTCTTTCAAAATTTGAAGATTTTTATCATCAAATTTACTTTCATTTTTTCTCATTACATTTTCTATAACTTCTATTTCTTCATTATTATTATAAAAATATTTTTTATCTAAAGATAGATTTTTAAACTTTTCAAAATCATGTCCAATCGCATCAATAAATTTAACACTTCCATTTTCATTTTTATATACTGTACCATAATCTGCTTCAGGTATAACCTCAACTGCTGTTTTTAATAACCTTTGCAAAAATTTATTTTCTCCTAGATTATTAGTTGCTAAAGCTGAAGTTAGCGAAATGATTTTTTCGAGATTGGTACTTAATCTTTCTGATTCTCTCTTTGATTCTTTTAATTCTGTTATATCTGATATCACTGTTGCTAAATAACCTTTATAAGTACTAAATATATTTATATTAAGCCAGCGATCTTTATCTGAAAAATATTTTTCAAACTGAAAATTATTTTTTTTGCCCTTTATTATTTCATTATATTTATTTAAAAATATTTTCTTTGAAATAGGAAAATAATCTTCAAAATCTTTTTCTAAATTCTCGACTGAATCCAAATTAAATAAATTTTTAAAAGCTTCATTTGCTTCAATTAATTGATAATCTATAGCTTCCATTTTATCATTATAAATAATTTTATAATAAGCAAAACCATCTAACATATTATTAAATAAATTTTTATATTTCCTTTTATTTTTATCTAAGTCTTTATTAATTTCATTTAATCTTTCATTTTTATTTATAATTTCATTATTATATGCTTCTAATTGTTCATAATTTGCATTTACTTCTTCTATCATATCTTTGAAATTATCTTGAATATCATTAATTTCTTTAATATCCGAAGTTTTTAAATTAAAATTCATATTTTCTTTTATTGTAAAATTATTCATTTTTTCAGATAAATTTCTAATAGGACCTGTCACACTAGCAACAATTTCTTTGAAACTATAATGAAGAAATAATTGAAAACCTAAAACAAAAATAAATATTAACAATAAAATATATAAAGCATTTTTGTATAAATTATATTTGACTTGAACTTTTACAAATCTATTACCATAATTATTTTCCCAGCCTCTATAATAATTTTTAGCAAAAAAACCTGCATTTTTTTCAATAGTTTTATTTTGACTAATGGACTCCTGAAATATTATTTTTTCATTATCATTTAAATTATTTCCATCATTAAAATAAGGGGTATAACCCTCAGTATATAATGTTATATTTGTTTTTTTATCACTTAATAAATAATTTAATTGATCTTTTATAATGGAATTTATATTGGAAAAAGATAGTCCCAGTTCAAATATATTTCCATTATCTAATTTTAAATATGAATATATATTAACATCATTGCTTCTTTTTTCATCATCAAAGGAATCCAGAAAAACTTCTCCATTATTTAAAGAACTTAATTTACCCCATATTTCGTCATCTTCAGATAAATCAAGACCTAAATCTTCTTCATAACTGCTTTCAATAATTTCTCCGTTTTTAGATATTAAATAGTAATTCAAATCATCAATTTCAACATTATTATTTAAAGCTTCTATATTTGTTAACCTATTTTCGATACTAACAATTTCTTTTTCAACATTAAAATCATTATTATAAGAATTATAGATATCATTCAACTCTTCTTTAAAAATATCATTCACTCTATTTTCCATCACTGAAAAATTATTATCCAGTTCCATAAAATAAAAATTTATGTCATTATATACATCATTTTTAGCACTTTCATAAAAATGATTATATAAAAGAAAAGCTCCAATAATTAACATTGCAGTAAAGAATATAAAAAATACCAAAACTAATTTTTTAAATTTTGTTTCCATAATGTTAGCCAGTGGCCGTTTTTTCATAAATTGCCTCCAATCACCTTTAAAGTCTAGTAAATAGTAATATGTAAGTGTATTTACTAATTATAGTAAAAATTAAGCAAAATATCAATTATAAAACTCTAAATGCAGGAAAAATAGTAAAATTGTCTAATTATATAATAACAAAGAAATATTTTGAAATAATGTTATAAATAAAAAGGGGTGTTTACATGAAAAATACTAAAAAATATCAAATTGCCAATATTGTTGGTTTTATAGGAGTTATAACTGCTAATTTTTTAGCTAATTACCTTCCCTTAAATGGTTATAATACTGGAGAACTCTCAGATATGTATCCAAACTTATTTGTTCCAGCAGGTCTAACTTTTTCAATCTGGGGAGTAATTTATTTATTTCTTCTGGGATTTATTATTTATCAATCAAAAGGTTTAATTAATAAACTAAATAAAACGCCAAATTTTATCCCAAAAATTGGCTGGTTATTTTTCATCTCTTCATTAGCTAATATTGGCTGGATATTTGCATGGCATCATCTAATGGTATTTTTATCACTTATTTTTATGATCATTCTGTTAATTAGTTTAATCGGTATTTATTTAAGATTGAATATTGGAAGAAACAATTTTACAAAAGCTAAAAAAATTTTTGTGAATATTCCTTTTAGTCTTTACTTAGGGTGGATTACTATTGCAACTATTGCTAATGTAACCGCCTGGCTGGTTTCAATAAACTGGAGTGGATGGGGGTTATCAGAAGTAACCTGGACAATTATTATTTTAATTGTTGGAATTATTATAACAATCTTAAATACTCTAAATAGAGCTGATTCTATTTATGCCTTAGTTGTAATTTGGGCTTATTTAGGTATAATACTAAAAAGATATCAGGCTGAGCCCCGTTATGTAAGTATTATATTAACTGCGGCTATAGGAATATTAATAATATTTTTCACTATTTTTTATGCAAAAAAGAAAAAGAAGAAGCGGAAAAAAATAAATTTTTGATTTATTATTTTCTTTTCCAAATAACAACTATAGTTTTAAATGTAGTTAAAAGTAATAGTAATAAAATTAAATATACCAAATAATTAATAATAAGTGATGAGATAGTTAAATTAAATTTTGACTTTAATAATAAAAAATCAAATATTTGAGACCCAAAATTAACACCTATTGAAGCAGCTAAAATATAAATAATATCTTCAATAATAATTGGCATTAAAACTTTATTTTTATTTGCTAAAATAAAAACTCCTCTACTAAAACCATTCCAGATAGTTAAAAAAATAGGAATAATAAATATAAAACCATATAAAATTCTGGTTATTAAAGCATTAATAAAAAATTTTTCTATAAAAAGCAAACTAAAATAGGATAAATAATTTTTTTCTGTTTCAGATTTCTTTTTTAAATTATTAATTTTATTCTCTAATTTAATTGTTATTGGATCAGCTATACCCTGTTCAATAATATTTGATCCTTTTATTTTAATAGTATCATTACTCTTTTTAAGAAAATATCCTATAAAAAATGGAACAAAATATAAAATTAATAGAAAAACAAAAACAAAATTAAGATTTTGAAATAATTTCATAAAAATACCTCCCCTACCATTGTATATCTTTTTAATAAAGAAAAAAAGCCCCCTTTCTGATAAACAGATTTTTATTATTTAATCTGTCTACCATAAGGGGGTTATATCATTTTAAAGATTTCTAATATAATAATTAAGGGGTTATAGCTCTAACTGGACAGGATCTAATACACTTATTACAACTTCTACATAGAGAAACATCAATTTCTGCCTTCCCATTAACTAAAGAAATAGCATCAAATGGGCAGGCATCTATACACTGGCCACAACCTGTACATTTGTCTTTATCAATAGTTGGTATATTATTATTCTGGTTAATATTATTATAAGAAGTAGTATTTTGATTATTACTTTGATTGGATAACTCTGATCTTATCATTGTACTGCCACATTCTGGACAGGTTTGTTCATAACAGGGAATTCCTCTTTGGTGAGCAACTTCTGTACCACAATTTGGACAAACACATTTTCCTTCAGGGCCTAAACCTTTATTTCTTCTGGATTGTCCTTTACCTCTCCTGTTACCAAATCCTGAACCTGATCCAGATCCTTTTTTAAAATTCATTTTATTACCCCCTCTATATAAATTATTGTTTTCTATATTTTATTATATAGAGGATATGAACATATGTCAATTAAATTAACTTTATTCAAATAATTTTTTACTTAATTCTTTTATAGCCTTTCTTCTAGAAGAAGTCTTATCCTTATCAATAGTTATCTTTAATACATCACCTTCTTCACTTTCAGGAGGAAGTTCATTTTTTGGTAATTCACATTCTCCTTCTGAACTTTCAATAATTGCTTTCTCATCTTCAAACCGGTCAATAATAAGCATAATTTCCCCTCCTTAATTATGGGCTTCTTATCTATACTATCGTAGATAAAATAAAAAGATAAATAGGAATCATAATAATACTCAAGGCTGTTGTTAAACCAACTACTAAAGCAGCAAATTCATGATTTTCACCATATTCCTTAGCAACAATAGGTGTAGTAGCCATTGCAGGCATAGCTGCCTCTAAGATAAAAACTTTCTGCATTAACAGAGGCCTTCCTGAAAATAAAACTACTATATATACTACTGCTGGAGTTAAAATAAAAGTTCCTAAAAGCAAAAATATAAGTTTTTTATCAATTTTTAAACTATCTAATTTTACATAATAAAGTGTTATTCCCAAAAAAATCATAGAAAGTGGAGTAGTCATACTACTAAGATATTCAGCCGAGTCAAGTAAAAAAGTAGGAAGAGAAATTTCTAAAAATATCAATGTATTAGCAAAAAGATAAGCAATGAGTACAGGAGAAAAAATATTTTTAATACTATTTAAAGAAATTAATTTATCTCCTACCTTACCTTTATCTTTTTTAATACCATAAATTCCAACTGTCCAAAAGAAAGTTGTATGTGCTATATAATATAAAGTAGCAATTGTTATACTCTCTTCACCAAAAAAAGCCAAATTAACTGGCATTCCAATAAAAACTGTATTAGAAAAAGTAAATAATGCTGTAAAAAGTCCTCTTTCATCTTTAGCTATCCCAATTATATTTGCAACTATTCTACCTAAAGAATAAGAAAATATTAATCCTAATAGTGGAAAAAGAAGACTGGACCACATATATAATAATTCATCTTTGGCAAAAGAAGTTATCAAATTATAAATTATTAAAGCAGGTAATGAAATATTTAAAATTACCTTTGAAAAAATACCGGCTGTTTCTTCTTTAAACCAATTTATATGAGTTAAATAATATCCTAATGATATCATGAAAAATATACTTAAAATACTACTGACTGCATCATAAAAGGCCATTAATTTCGACTCCTTTAATTATCAACTGTAGTGACTAAGTCTTTTATAAAAGATAAATTTCCGTAAACCAGATAATATATTATTATAAATAAAATGATTAAAGGAATTGCTTTTTTTATTACTTCAATCATCAAAGAAAGTATCATTAAGAGGAAAAGTCCTCCAATGATAGCTAATTGATTATAAGATAAACGCAAATTAAAAGAGGCTTCCAAAACTTTATTTAAAAATTTTATAAAATCAGGAAAAAATTCATTGCGAAAAAAATTAATAAAATCAGTCATGATTATCACCTCTTTATAAATCTGATAAATTATACATTAAATCTAAAAAAGCAAACATCTCCATCTTTAACTATATAATCTTTACCTTCCAGTCTTAAATATCCTTCATCTCTTGCATTAGCTATAGAACCTGCTTCCACTAAATCATTATAACTCACAACCTCTGCCCTAATAAAACCTCTTTGCATATCTGTATGAATTTTTCCAGCAGCTTCTGGAGCATTAGATCCTCTTTTTACTGTCCAGGCTCTAACTTCTTTTTTCCCGGCTGTAAAAAATGTAATAAGATCTAAAAGATCATATCCTTCTTTTATTAAAGTATCAAGACCAGATCTTTCTAAACCTAAATCATTGAGGAATAACTCCTTATCTTCCTCTTCTAATTCAGCAATGTCAGCTTCTATTTCTGCACTAATTTTAACAACTCCAGCCCCTTCTTTTTGGGCATGTTCTTTCACTTCTTTTACATATTTGTTATCTTCTGAATTATTAATCTCATCTTCATTAATATTACATACATAGATAATGGGTTTGGCTGATAAAAGTTGTAATTCTTTTATTAAATTATTAGTAATTTTATTAAATTCAAGTTCTCTAATATTTTTTCCTGTTTCTAAAGCTTCTTTTAATTTTTTTAATTCTTCAACCTCTTTTATATCTTCTTTTTCACCACTTTTAGCTTTTCTTTCTGCCTTTTCTAATCTTTTTTCAACTGTATCAAGATCTGCTAACATCAATTCAGTATTTATAGTTTCAATATCTCTTTTAGGTCCAAGTTCTCCATCAACATGAGCAATATCTTCATTTGTAAAACATCTAACTACCTGGGCAATAGCATCAACTTCACGAATATGTGCCAAAAATTGATTACCAAGACCTTCACCTTCACTTGCCCCTTTTACAAGTCCTGCAATATCAACAAACTCTATCATTGTAGGCGTTTTCTTTTTGGGGTCATACATTTCATTTAAAACTTCCAATCTTTCATCAGGAACTTTTACAACACCTATATTTGGGTCAATAGTACAAAAAGGATAATTTTCTGCATCTGCCTGTACTTGAGTCATTGCATTAAACAAAGTAGATTTACCTACATTAGGTAAACCAACAATACCAATCTTCATAAACTTATTTCCTCCTGTTATTAAATATTATATTTATTAGCTAATTATTTAAACACCATACTGTATTATATACTATTTAAAGCAAAATTTAAACCTTCTAGTCTATTTTATAGATCATGATTGGTACTTGCTCATCATAATACTCAGTTCTTTCTATAACTTCCCAACCTAATTTCTTATATAAACCTTCAGCTTCTCGGCTATATAAATATAATTTAGACACTCCAATTTCTTTCGCTTCTTTAATAACTCTTTTTACCAAATTTGAAGCTATTCCTCTTCCGCGATAGTCTTTTTTAACAAATACATCTGCTAACCAGGGAGTTAAATCTTTTCTATCATCCATATCATGTTTAATAAGGGAAGCTGTACCAACTGCTTCCCCTTTTTCTAAGGCTACAAAAGTAGTTGGGATAGTCTTTTTTTCTAACCGGTTATTTATTCTTTTAGTCCATACCTGTTTCCCATATTCATAATTGTGTCCCCATTGTTCATATAACCAGTTAATTACTTTTGGAATATCATCTTTACTGTCTGCTAAATATTTTATTTCCATTTTTATAACATCCTCTCTAGTTATTATTTTTTATATTTAAAATTTGGATTATAATTATAGGAATAATAAATCCAAGTGAGATTCCTGGCCACATAGCAAGTGGTATTGCTTCAGTAGATAATATATTTTGCAAAAAAGGATTATAAATAGCAATAAGCTGAAAAAATATACTCAAAGCTATTGCTGGCCATAAATAATGATTTTTTAATATTGATTTATCAAACCCAAATCCATTTTTTCGTCTTGCATTAAAAACATGAAATAATTGAGTAAAAGAAAGTACTGCAAAACTCACTGTTCTACTTAATACTATTGAATGACCACTATTTAATACAATAAGAAAAGTAATTAGAGGTCCTAAAGCAATTATAGTACTATGAAATAATATTTTTTTCTTAAACTTATTAGTAAGAATTGATTTATCTGGATCACGAGGTGGTCTTTTCATAATATTTTCTTCTTCACTTTCCCATCCAAGTGATAGAGCTGGAAAAACATCAACTATCAGATTAAGCCATAAAATTTGTAATGCCAGTAAAGGCATAGGAACCTGTAAAACTATTCCTAAAAAAATAAAAATAATTTCACTTAGATTACTGGAAAAAAGATAGTAAATAAACTTTTGAATATTATCAAAAATAACTCTTCCTTCTTTAATAGCTTTAACAATTGTGCTAAAACTATCATCCAACAAAACCATATCTGAAGCACTTTTAGCTACAGAAGTACCGCGCTTACCCATTGCAATACCAATATCAGCCTTTTTTAAAGCCGGAGCATCATTTACTCCATCACCTGTCATTGCCGTAATTTCATTTTTTTGATTCAATGAATTAATGATTTGTAATTTGTTTTCAGGTGAAACTCTTGAAAAAACAGAATTATTTTCAATACTTTCGCCTAATTCTTCTTCAGTCATATTATCTATTTCCTGGCCAGAAATTGAACCTTTATTAATATCTTGAATACCAACTTTTTCTGCAATAGATAAAGCTGTGTCACTTTGATCACCTGTAATCATTTTTGTAACTATACCAGCAGTTTGTGCCTCTTTAATAGAAGAAACTACTTCTTTTCGTGGCGGATCCATAATTCCTGCTAAACCTGCAAAAACCAGACCATCATTAATTGTATTTTTGATTTCTTTTTCAGATTCTGCTTTATTTCCTTTATTATAAGCTACTGCCAATAAACGAAGTCCTTTTTTCGCCATTTCATTATTCTTTTTACTCAATTCTTCTCTTCTTTTTTCTGTTAATTCAACTTTTTCACCATTAACTAATTCGTATTTACACATTTCAAATACTACAGATGGTGCTCCTTTAACAAACACAAAATTTTCTTTATTCTCATTCTGATAAGAAACTGCCATATATTTTTCTTCTGATCTAAAAGGAATTTCTTCTAACCTCTCATAATTATTTTTTTCCATTTCTTCTTTATCAAAACCATTCTTTTTAGCTGCAGTAACCAAAGCACCTTCAGTTGGATCACCAATAATCTTCCAATTATCTTTTTCTTTCGTTAAAGTCGCATTACTACAAAGTGAAGCTGCTTTCAAAAATAGTGATAAATCTTCCTGTAAATTCGAAGAAATATCTCCTCCCTTTTCTAAAGAAAATTCTCCTTCAGGTTTATAACCTCTTCCACTAATTTTAATATCCTTATTACTTAAATATATATTTCTAAGTGTCATTTGATTTTCAGTAATAGTACCAGTTTTATCTGTACAAATAATAGTGGTTGAACCTAAAGTTTCAACAGCAGGTAATCGCCGTACAAGTGCATTATTTTTAACCATTTTTTTCATACCAACTGCCAGAGTAATTGTTGCTACAATAGGTAAACCTTCTGGAACAGCAGCTATAGCTAAAGCTATTCCTGTTTTTAACATTTCTACAACTGGTTTTCCAACCAAAATTCCAATTCCAGTTACTATTACAGCAATTATTAAAGTTAATTTTACAAGAGCTTTCCCCATAGTATCCAGACGGTCTTCAAGAGGAGTTTTATCACTTTCCGTTTTGTCTAAAAGATTACTAATTTGTCCCATTTCAGTTTCAGTACCTGTAGAGGTTACTAAAACAACTCCATTACCTCTAGTTACAGATGTACCCATATATACCATATTTTCTCTTTCTGCTAAAGGAGTATAACTTTCAATTTTTGCAGAATAATCTTTAGAGACCGTTTCAGCTTCACCGGTCAAAACAGATTCATTTACATTTAATTTGTCAGATTCAAGTAATCTTCCATCTGCACTAACTCTATCTCCTTCATCAAGAATCATTATATCTCCAGGAACTACTTTTTCAGCATCAATTTCTTTTAATTTTCCATCTCTAAGAACTTTTGCTTTAAGAGAAACCATTTCTTTTAAAGCTTCTAAGGATTTTTCAGCATTATATTCAGTTATAAATCCAAAAATAGCATTTATTAAAATAACTGCTAAAACAGCCACCCCTTCGACATAATCTCCAATCAAAAATGCAATAATTGAAGCTGCTAAAAGTAAAATAACAATTATATCTTTAAATTGATCAATAAAAACTTCGTAAGCTGAAATACCTTTAGACTTTTTTAATTTATTTTTACCATATTTTTTTAATCGTTTATTTGCTTCTTTATTTGATAATCCTTTATCTTTATCAACTTTTAAAAACTCTTTAATTTTATTTATATTCATTTTATAAAATTCCTGACTACTAATAATTATCAACCTCCCGAAAATATTATTTTTCATTTGAAATGGTTTACATTTTAATATAAATATATTATAATTATGAAAGTGATATGGGAGTGGCTGTGCCCAAGGTGGGCACCCTGGACTTCAAATCCAGTGGCAGGCAGGCGGTCCTGTCTGTGGTGGGTTCGATTCCCACACATTCCCGCCATATAATTCTATAAAACTTCCACTTACTCCTTTATTATAAGGAGATTTTTTATGCCTTACATTATTACCATTTTAAACAAAATTAAATAATTTTTCAAATTTATTTCCATATTTTATTATTGCTTATTTAGTTTTCTCTTATCCCCTTCTCGAACTAAATAATCTTTTTGATCAAAATATTCTAATAAAGGTAAAGCATATTTTCGACTGCTTTCAAGTAAATCTCTAAATTCACTTAACTCTATTGATTTATTTTCTTTTAAATAATTTTTTAATAATTCTTCAGCCTTATCGATTGTATCTCTATGGAAATATAATTTATGGTCAACTTTTTTTAATAAACTTTCATTGACAATGGCCTGAAAGACTTCTAATGCTTCTTTTTCATTATCAAATTTTACAGGTATTTCATCTTTGGTAGGAGGCATAAAATTATCTTTAAAAATATCAATAATAGAATTTTTGATTTCTTTTTGTCTGGAATTATATTTTATTTCAAATTCTTTTAAAGCTAGTTTTGATCCTTCAGTTTTTATCTTATTTTTATTTTTCAAATTAGAAATTAATTGATCAAATTCTTTTTTGTTTAAATTTATAAAAATCTTTTTTCTCAATTCTTCTTTTGGATATCCAATTCGGAGTGAATATTTCTGATGAAAATTATTTAATAACTTAAGAATCTCTTCTTTTAAACTATTATAGTTTTTTATATGTAAATAACTTTTTACATTCCCATTAGTAAATTCTATAATTTGATTTTCTCCCTTTAATTTATTAATTAATTTTTCAATATTTTTTAATGAAATATTTGTATT